>CANRBM010000067.1 GCA_947628855.1 uncultured Clostridia bacterium
CTTCAAGTATTTCTTGAGCGGGCTCAAGCAGTCCTACAAGAAGGAAAACCTCGCAAAGATAGACCTGTCAAAGCCTATCGGCATCTTCTCGGGCGCATGTGATCCCGTTGGCGGCAACGGCAAGCTCGTGCAAAAGCTGTATGATCAATACAAGGAGCTCGGCGTCAAGGATCTCACCATAAAGTTGTATGAAGGCGCCCGCCACGAGATACTCAACGAGACCAACAACAAAGAAGTGTATGCGGACTTCCTCGCAAGGATAGACGAGATGATGAAGTAAGCGACAGTTTGACATTTCTCACGGGAGAAGAGCGAAAACTCTTCTCTTTTTTTTCTTTTCGGCGAATAATTTATATTTTACATTAAAGTAAGCGCGACGCGTATCATCTAACAAATTTCAGGCAAGCAAAAAAATGTCATAATTTGTCCCTTTGCGATAAGGGATTTTTTTTGCTCATATAGTTTGGTATGTTCGGCGGACTCATAGTGGGAAATTTGGCGCGCGCCGTCGCGGACAGGGTGGGGGAGCGCGAGCTTGCGGAGCTCAGGCTTCGCATAGGCCGTGCGCCGCTTGCCGTGACGATAAAAGGGGAGAGGGTGAAGATATGCCCCGCGGGAGCCTCGTACGCCGTCTCGAGAGAGGAGCTGGACTCCATTCTACTTAGGGCGACAAATATGTCGCTGTACGCCGTAAGCGAAGAGCTCCTGCAGGGGTATATCCCCGCGTTCGGGCTGAGGATAGGCGTGGGCGGCGAGGGCGTGCGCGAGGGAGGCAAGCTCATTGGAGTCAAAAACATCTCCTATCTTGTGATAAGGGTCCCGCACCAGATAAGGAGCGCGGCGGACGGAATTTTCGACAGGGTGGCAAGTGTGGGCGAGGACGGCAGGCTTGATGTCAAAAGCACGCTCGTCATCGCGCCGCCGTGCGGGGGTAAGACTACGCTTCTCAGGGAACTTGCGCGGCGCATATCCGCCTTTAAGAGCACGGTGATCATCGACGAGAGGTATGAACTTGCCTCGGCGGTGAACGGCACGCCGTCACTAGACGTTGGCGACGCGGAGGTATTGAGTGGCATTACTAAGTGCGTCGCCTACGAAAACGCCCTGCGCGCCATGAGTCCCGAGGTGCTTGTTACGGACGAACTGTTCAGACAGGATGAGGTCGCGCTCATAGAGGACGCGGTTCGCGCGGGGGTGAAGGTTTTCGCGTCCGTGCACGGCGAGAGCCTTGAAAACATCAAAAACTCCCGCATATTTTCGCCACTCGCGGAATGTTTCGGGCTTGCCGTAGAGCTTACGTCCTCGCCCATAGGCGGCATAAAAGCTGTGAGGGAGCTATGAACATTCTGAGGCTTGTCGCGGGAGGGCTGCTCGCGCTCATCTGCTGCTATATCGGCATACTCATAAAGCGCAGATACAAGGAGCGCGAGACGGTATATAAATCCGCTGTAGAATACGCCCGCGTCTTAAAATTTGAGCTGTCCGCAAAGAAAACCCCCATTCCAAACATAGCCGCGGAGTTTTGCAGGGGCAGGACGGGGGAGTTTGAAAGCGCGCTAATGAAGTGCGTTGAGAGCATGAGCAAGGGCGGCGGGACGGCCGATATAGAGCTGAAGAGTTTGAAACTCGTAGAAAGCAAGGAGCTTTTGGGATACTTGAAGAGTTTCGGCGGCTCCGCGCTCGAAGAGCAGCTCGCCCTTGCGGACAGGCTCGCCGGCTATGCCTCTCAGAGGGCGGCGGAGTGCGAAAAGGACACAAAGAGACTTGGGAATATGTATTTCAGATTGCTTGTGCTTTTGGGACTTGCGATCATCCTTATTCTTGCGTAGAGGTGAAAATGGACGCGGATATAATTTTGAAGATAGCGGGGGTAGGGTTGCTTACGGCGATCGTCTGCATCATTTTGAAAAAGAGCGACCGTGACGAGATCGCGACGCTTGCGACGCTCGCGGGGCTTATCATAGTCGCAGTGCTTGTTATCGATATGCTGGGCGGACTGTTCGACACGCTCAAGTCCCTGCTGTCCATGAACTGATATGATATTCAAGCTTGTTGGCATCGCGATAATAGGCGTGATAGTCGTCGCGCTCCTCAAGACCGCAAAGCCGGAATTTGCGGTGTTTGCCACTATCGCCACGGGTATAGTCATGGTCATAACCATGCTCGGCGCGCTCGAGGACGTCATACTCGCCTTTGACGGCATAGTCAAAAAGAGCGGCATAGACGACGGACTTTTTACGGCGGTGCTCAAGATAATCGGCATAGGCTATCTCACGGAGTACTCTGCGTCCGTGGCGACAGACGCGGGGTGCGCGTCCATCGCGCAAAAGTTGCAATTCGGGGGCAAGATAGTCATATTTTTGATGAGCATATCAATAGTGACTGCGCTCCTCGACGTAGTGACAGCGCTCGTAAAATTGTAAGTATGGGGGGGGAAGAAAATGCGAAGAGAATCAGTTTTTCAAATTTTGAATATTCCCCCTTGGCAACGCGCGGGAAGGGTGCGCGCGGCGTCGCCTATTCTCATATCCGTCCCGCTTTGGGAGAGAGCACAAGAGGCGAAAAACAAGAGATGCAAAAAAAGAACAAAAACTGAAATAATTGCGCTTATTGTGAGTTTATTATTCATTTTTGCAGTCATAAACCTCTTAATTTGCGATAATGGCGTAGCGTTCGCAAAGGACAGCAAAAGCGAGGAAGAACTAAAAGAAGAGCTGGGCGAAGTGTTTGGGGATACCGTGAACGGGTTGGACGTGCATGAGCTCGAGGAGTTCATAAGATCGCTCGACGCGGAGGGCAGACAAGCCGTTGGCATAGAGGATGTCAAAGCGACTCTCAAAGCGTTGGTCGGCGGCGAGCCCTCGGATTTTTTCAAGCGATTTTGGGACGTGCTCGCAAAGAGCGTGGGGAAATATTTTCTCGGCTTTATGCCCGCAGTCATCACGGTCATAATAATTTGTCTGCTGAAAAATATGCTCGGCAGTCTGACGGGGGATTTTCTCAACACGTCCACGACGGAGGTAGTGCATCTCATCTGCTACATCGCCATTATCATAGTGCTTATGAGCGGCATAGGCAGCGTGATCGCGACTGTCACGAAAACGATAGACGGGCTTGTCACGCTGTCGGGAGCGCTGTTTCCCATACTTCTCACGTTGCTTTCCATGCTCGGCGGGACGGCGTCGGTGGCGACGTATACGCCGTTTGTGGCGGCGATAGGCTCCACGATAATGAAACTCGTATCCGCCGTCATAGTCCCCGCATTCACGGCGACGGCGGTGCTCGGCATGGTGGGCAACCTCTCGAAAACAGTGAAGTTGGACAGGCTCACAAAGCTCATAAAGTCCGCTTCGGGGTGGCTTATCGGCATAGTTTTCGGGCTGTTTGCGACATTTCTCACGGTGCAGGGCATATCGGGTGGCGTCGCGGACAAATTCGGCTTGGGCATAGCAAAATTCGCGCTGTCGAGCTATGTGCCCATATTGGGCGGATATCTCTCGGACGGCATGGACCTCTTGAGCGCGTCATTGGTGCTCACAAAAAACGCACTCGGTTATACGGGGGTCATATTGCTTGTGGGGGCGGTGGTGTTTCCGCTTGTAAAAGTGGTGCTTTTCTCGCTCGCGATGAGGCTCGCCGCCGCCATTGCGGAACCCCTCGGAGACGCGCGCGTCGCCTCGCTCATGAGCGGAGTCGCAAGCAACGTAAGCCTGCTCATAACCGCGCTTGCGGGCGTTGCGTTTCTGTTTTTCTTGCTGCTGATGCTCTTCATCAGCTCCTGCAATGTGTTGTAGAGGGGAGGGAATATGAGCGAGTGGATAATCTCTATCGTAGGCGTAATTATGCTCGGCGTGTTGCTCGAGATAGTCCTGCCGGACGGCAAGACGGCGAAGTATGTCAAGGGCGCGTTTTCGCTGCTCGTTGTGCTTGCCATCGCCGCGCCTCTCCCGCGCCTGTTCAAGACGGACTTCAAGTCCCCCTCGGACGCCTCGGTGGAGATAGACAGCGCGTACGTTGCCGAGACCTACGATGGCTACGGAGCAAGGCTGAGCGTGGCGCTCGAAAAGTATCTTGAGGGCGAGGGCATAGACGCGGTCGTGACAGTGCGCGTCTCGGAAGGCAAAATAGAGCGCGTAAAATTGCTCGTCTCGCCCGAGCAAGCGTCTGCCGCCGAGGACGCAGTGTTAAAGAGGTTGAACATAGACAAATCGTGCATAGATGTCGTCAAAAGCGATGTCCGAAACAGCGGATAGTTCACGGCTTATAGCGTTTTTTAGTATACAGGTAGCAATTTCTCGCTGCTTTGATGGACATTTAAGGCGCGCGTGATAGGCGTTGTAGGACGCAAGTCATTACGCGTAACTGATAGAATAAATACTTAATGTTGATAATTTTATGGCGGCGAAAAACGTCCAGGGATCATGGGAGGGCATATGCAGATAGAGGACAAGAGGTCGGACAGAGCGGACGAAGGGTTGCAGGTCGAGGACAGGCGGAGCGACGGCGTATTTGCGCGCGGCAAAATGGGCTCCGTCCTGAAAAAATTGCGCGGCGTAAAAAACATACAAATTATTGCGCTGATATTCATAATCGCCGTGGGACTCGTCATATATTCTAGCGTAGCGACGGCGAAATCAAGCGATAGGGACGATACGGTGAGCGTTATGACGGAAGAGGAACAGCGTCTCAGCGCAGTCCTCTCAAGCATTGAAGGCGCGGGCAGGGTGGAGAGCATGATAACCTCTCGAGACGGAAACATCGTCGGCGTCATCGTCATAGCGGAGGGCGCCGAGAGCATTACCGTAAGGCTGAAACTTCTTGACGCGGCGGCGTGCGCGCTCGGCGTAAGCAAGCAGATAGTCAATGTTTACAGCCGTAAAAATTGAGCATATAGGAGGAATATATGAAAATGAAATCTAAGACCAAAAAGCTGTTGGTACTGTCTATCATGGTTGTGCTGCTCGTGACGACGGGCGTGCTCAACTTTGTGCTGAGTGACAAACTCGCGTCCAAAACCGATACGCCTTCCATAGGCGACGGCGTAGGCGTCACCCAGACATTTTTCGCCTCGGCAAGGAGCGAGAGAGAGGCGACAAGAGAATCGGAATTTCTCTCTCTTGACGCGATTATGAACTCCGAAACGAGCTCTGCAAGCGCCAAAGAGACCGCCGAGCAGCAAAAACTCGCGCTTGTCAAACGCATGGAGACCGAACTTGCCCTCGAGACCGCTATAAAAGCAAGAGGCTATGAGGACGCCATAGTCACAATCGGCGACGGAGGAATTACCGTCATCGTAGACGGCGAGCCTTTGGACAGAGCGGAAACAAACAAGATCCTGTCCATCGTCGTGACCGAGGCACAATGCAAACCCTCTGAGGTGAGAGTACTCAACTACGCCTGATATATGATCGTATTGTATGACTGCCGCCCGCTTGCCTTTGTTCAAATAGTGCAAAGGCAAGCGGGCGGCATTTATATATCCGAGGAATTCCGCTCCACGCAGGGCTACGCGCCCCGCACGCCCCAGATGGGGCGCTGCCCCACACCCCGGCAAAGGGCGATTTGCCTTTTGCAATCCCAAGCTAAAAACGCGAACTCGGCAAATCATTGCCGTCGCTCGCGCTTTTATTTTAACAATATTCGCTTTGTTTTGTCTCAACTTTCCGCCGATTTTGGTTGTAATTGTCGGCGTTTGATGTTATAATCGACGTTGGAGGCAAATATGGCGAAGGACAACGCGAATTTCGATGTGTTTTCAAAAGTCATTACCACGCTTGCGAGGGACGCAGCGGCGGAAGTGGATGGCGTATCGCTCGTAGAGGACGGCCGCATAAAGAAGGCGGTCTCCGTCAGTTTTTTACAGAATGAAAAAGTGCAGGTCGATATCGCGGTGACTGTCGCGTTCGGCTCGAGCATACCGGCTATGGTCGCCGAGTTGCAGGAGCACGTAAAACGCGAGATAGAGGCGTCCACAAAATTCAGAGTGAACGCGGTCAACGTCAGCGTTGAGGGCGTGGATATAGAACAGTAGGACATTATGAGAAGAGTTGCAAGAGAGAGCGTTTTTCAGCTCGTATTCGAATATACTTTTTACGGCACAAAAAATGACGAGACGTTGGGGCTCATGTTGCTTGGCGCAAACCTCACGGACGACGACAAGCAGTATATAATCGACACTTACAACGGCGTCACTTCGCAGTTTGAAGAGTTGAAGAGCGCTATCGCTGCGTCGCTTGAGGGCTATTCCATAGACAGGGTGTATCGTCCCGATCTTGTCGCGCTCATCATCGCGACGTATGAACTGAAGCTCGGCGAGGAGCCGTCCGCCGTCATCATCAACGAGGCGGTATCGCTCGCAAAGAAATTCGGCTCCGACAAGTCGGGCAAGTTCGTGAACGGCGTATTGGCGAAAATTTTAAAGCAATCTTGAGGGTTTTGAGTCGCGACGAGACATTTTCGTCGCATTTTGTGTGATAATATGTGTGTATCACGTTTGGGAGGCATTTATGCAGGCTCCATTCAGCGAAAAGACGGTCACTGTGAGCGAGGTAAACGCGACAATTAAGGCGTGTATGGATTCTCCCGTGTTTCAAGGGCTTGAAGTGTTCGGCGAGGTGTCGGGGTTCAAGTACAGCGGTCCGCACGCCTATTTTACGCTTAAGGACAAATTTTCGCAGCTTAGTTGCGTCTGTTTCAACGCGCGCAAGACCTACAGCCCAAAGGACGGCGAGAGCGTCATCATACGCGGCTCCCTCGATTATTGGGTGAAGGGCGGCAGGCTCAGCCTTCAAGCCACCTCGATAGAGCCCGTGGGACAGGGTATGCTCGCGCTCGAATTCGAGAGGTTGAAAGAGCAGCTCACCTTGGAGGGGCTCTTTGACGAGGCGCACAAAAAACCCATACCACAATACCCAAAAAACGTGCTTGTAGTCACGTCCAAGACGGGCGCGGTGATAAGGGATATCGTCACGACGGTAAGGCGCAAAAACCCGATTATAGACATCACCGTGCGCGACGTACGCGTACAGGGCGAGGGCGCGGCGCATGAGATCGCGGGAGTACTCAAGCGGGTGGATCTGCTCGGCTACGATGTCATAATTATCGCACGCGGTGGTGGCTCCCTTGAGGATCTTGCTCCTTTTTACGATGAGGAACTCGTAAGGACGGTTTACGCGCTGAACACTCCCGTCATTTCGGCGGTAGGGCACGAGACGGACTTTTCGCTTTGCGACTTTGTCGCGGACAGGCGCGCTCCCACGCCTACCGCGGCGGGCGAACTCGTTGCATACGACTATTACGAACTTATCGACCAAATAAAGCAAAACATAAGCAGACTGACCTTGAACGCAAAGCGCGTATTCGAGAGGAAGAGCGCGTCGGCGCAGCTGTCATTCAACAGGCTTAGGCTTAAAGCCGAGACATTTTACTCGGAGAAGGAGCGCAGGATAGAGCGGTATCTGCAAAGCGCGCGGCAGTCTGTAGAGAAAAAGGTCATAAATGCCGAAGCCGCTTATAGGCTGCTTGCGGGCAAGCTCGATGGATTGAGTCCGCTCAAGGTGCTCAGCCGCGGCTATTTCAGATTGCAGAGTGGCGATAAGACGATAAACGGAGTGTCCTCTCTCAAGGTGGGGGACAGCATAAAAGCGACGTCATTCGACGGCGACGTGACTGCCGAAGTGACGGATGTAAACATAAAAAAACGCGATCCGCGGAGGTGAATTATGGCGGAGATCAAAAAATTCGAGGAAGCATTGGGCGAGCTTGAGGCAGTCGTCAAAAAACTTGAGGGCGACGTGCCGCTCGACGAGGCTATCGAGGACTTCAAGCGCGGAGTGGAGCTGAGCAGGCTTTGCTTTGAAAGTTTGAAGTCTGAAAAGGGCAAGCTGGAGTTGCTTGTTGACGATATCAGCAAGCTCACGCAGGAGTTCAAACTCGACTGACGCTAAACGTCAAAAGAGGCGGTTAAAACGTACGTTTATGGTGGATAAAACCTCATTTCTTGCGCATTTTGAAAAATATTTGTCGGGACTTCTCATTGGCGACAGTTCGCCGTTGAGCGAGATCGCCCGCTACTGCGCGTTGGACGGCGGAAAGCGCGTGCGTCCTACTTGCGTATACCTTGGTGCGCTCGCGTCGGGCAAGGAGTGCGAAGAGGACGCTCTTCTCGCGCTTGCCGCGGGGGTGGAGCTTGTACACAACTATTCGCTCGTGCACGACGACCTTCCCGCTATGGACAACGACTCCATGCGTAGGGACAAACCGTCCGCGCATGTCGCTTTCGGCGAGGCGAACGCCATACTCGCGGGGGACGAGATGCTGAGCGTCGCGCTTGCGCACCTCATCAGCGGCTCGGCAAAATACGGCAAACAATTTGCTGACGCCGCGCTCGAGATCGCGAACGCCGCCGTGGATATGACTCATGGACAGGCGATAGAGCTCGCGGGTCTTTCCGGTCGCGACGAGCTCCTTCATATGTACAGCCTCAAGACGGGCGCGCTCATTCTCGGAGCGCTGCGCGCGGGCGCCATTGCGGCGGACGCGGACCCGGCTACGCTTGCCAAAGTCACAGCATACGGCAGGGCAGTAGGGCTTTGTTTCCAACTTTCCGACGACCTCATTGACGGGGACGGCGCCGTCAAACTTCTGGGAGAGGACAGTACCCGCGATCTGCTTGACCGCGCCCTCTCGGACGCCCTCAATTACGCCGCCACTTTGCCCAAACCACTCTCGGACTTCGCGCTTAAAATGGCTCGCCGCACAAAGTGAATCTATAACTAAAAAATTTTATACCTACGCATAATTTCAGCAGATGACACCATTTAAATAAGTTTAGTGCGGTATTTCGCTAAGCTCATACAGCTACTTGCATTTGCTCACAGTTCGCTGCTCGATAGCGACGCGTGCAGGATACGGACGGATTGCAAAGCAAGCCGCAGTAGCGGTGAGAGTCCGGGCGAGGCACAAAAAAAAGTAGCAAACGCTTATTTTTTTTTGGTGCACTGTCTGAAAGCAAAGTTGAACTTGTTGCGTAGACTCAACAGCCCCTCAGGGCACACACCTTTCTTGCAAGGTATAGTGTGCTAAACCTATCTATACCTATGCTCTATGAATGGTCAGCTAAATTGAAATTTTTTGCTCAATGTTTTTATAACTTATCGTAATATGACCTATCCAGAAAATCAGCGAACAAAGCATTAGCGGAATCGACAATACCATAATGCCGCTGAACGCAAAAAGCACGGTAGCGTTATGGAAAGCCAAAGCATTTTTGCCTTGCCGCGCCCCTTACGGTAAAATATCTAACCCAAAAGATACAGAGCAAGCAACGTTCCGTCGACGGTTAAATAAACGATGAGGGCGGAATCAAATCAAAAGTCAAAATAGAAATACGGGATATTGAAAATCATAAACGCCATACAGCCGTAACGCCCGATTTGCTCCAAAACAAGAATGACCTTGTTGTCAAATCGATTTTCGAACAAGCCTTTATCGGTTGCCGCACTGACGATATTCGGTATCATAATGATTGCAACCGCAATCAGCCCGTAATAATTAAACCAACCCATAATCAACCGAAATTTGCTTTTTTACTCTTTGCGCTCTTTTTTCGGATATAAGTTTTCGGGCGTCTTGCAGAAAATTCGGACGACGCTTCCGCAATCACAGCATACCGTTGCAAAGAGAACGGCTCTGCGTGACTCGCTTTTGGCAACGCATACCGCGCTGACCATTGAGGAGACGTTGCTTTCAATAAATTCTTCTCCGCCGCAAAACGGGCATTTCTCAATTTTTATTTCTTTCATAAACTTACCCTCCGAATTCTTGTTTATTGTTCCAATATCATACTATAAAACTCCCCATAAATCAAGCCCGATACTATGGTCGCAAATAAAAAGTAGATCCGAATCACTCACTCGTTACGAGTATTTGGTTCGGATTATACTGACTTGGTGCCGATGATATTTCGCTTTGCTCATATCATCTACCTGCACTCACAAATAAGGTATTACTTAGTGCGTTTTTTTCGATTGCGCTACGCGCATTACATCGTTTTGATGCCGAACTTTTGTAAGCAAAATTCGCCATGCAAAACAATTTCACTATGTTTTTCGATAAAAAGCGCTCTAAGTAATACATTGCTCGTCCATTTGGTGCCGATGATCGGACTTGTACATCAGCGGAGCGGAGTGAGTTTACTCACGGGAGCGGAGCGTGCAGGATACGGGCGGATTGCAAAGCAAGACGCAGTAGCGGTGAGAGTCCGAGCGAGGCACAAAAAAAGTAGCATATACTTATTTTTGGTAAACAAGAGATCGGACTCGAACATCAGCGGAGCGGAGTGAGTTTACTCACGGGAGCGGAGCGTGCAGGATACGGGCGGATTGCAAAGCAAGACGCAG
>CANRBM010000068.1 GCA_947628855.1 uncultured Clostridia bacterium
CCTCCTCCTTCAGATCTGCGTCGAACTCCGCATACGCTTCATCCGTATAACCCTCCTCTCCGTTTCTGACCTTCTCGAGGAAGTTGGCGCGGAACTCTTTGAAGGTATCGGTTATCTTGCCATCCAGCATCCTGCCTCCCGAAACGCCGCCGCATACCCTTACCGTGTCGTCCGTCCTTATCACGTTTCCAAACGTGTCGTACAGGTCTATCAACACCTCGCTCACCGCGTATGTGAAGTACAACGACGGCTCCTGGCATTCGCCGGAGTAGTTCCATCCGCATATAAATTTGCGTTTCGGTCCGGGCTGAGAGTTGTCCACTCGTATAAAGCTTTCTATCAAGTATTTCAAACTCTTGTTGCACAGCGACAAAAGCCTGTCCGTGCGGTTGTTCTCCTCGTCGTCTATCACAAGTTTCTTCTTTATCATCAACCTGAATATATTGCATGTAAACGACGTAAACCAAGTCAGCGCGTCTATATAGTGGTGGTTCTTTTTGCCTACTTTTGGCGCAAATTGGTCGCTGTCGGGCAGATACGGCGTGGCGTCAAAGTGCAACTCGCCGCCCACGTCAACTCTTTCAAGCACTTTGTCTATCAACGTCAACAGCTTGTCCTTCTCTATCTTCACGTCGAAGTTTTCATACAGCGACGTCATGACGGAAGCGCCCTGAAGCAACGACAGTATGCCGTCCTCCATCAGGTCGTCAGAAAAGCCAAACACCAACTTTTCTTTCATCTTTTTTTCGTTGTAGTCCAAAAAGGTCTTGTATATCTGGTTGCCTATTTTATCTTTCTTAACATACTCATAGCACCAGCCTTGCTTGTCTATTGTGACCTCTCTCAGCGATGCGCTCAGGTCTTGCAGTTTTTTCTTAACGTCAATGTCCAGGCTATCGTATGAGGTTATCTTTTTTTTGCTTTTAGACGTTGTGTTTGCCATCTCAAATCCTCTCCTTTATTTTTTTTCGATGTCGTTTGTCGCTATTTCAATAACGGGTCTTACGCCCTTTTTGACCGATTTTATAAATCCGTTTTTGTTGGGAAAGCCGCCGTATGTCATTTGCCAGCCGTCGTACAATCCGTCGTCCGCCAGCCACCAGTGGCGCGCGTGGCTTTGGCTCGCGCCGCTCGTAGCAAGTTTGTCCGCCCCTATTTTATGCTCCTCTATCTCCTTCACGGAAAGCAGTCTGGGCTTTGCTTTCATCCTGCTCTTTTCCTCGTCGTCAAAGGCCAGCTTGTACACCACGTCGTTCAAAAATTTCTCAACGTCCTCTCCGCCCTTTGTATATTCCAATATATCGTTGCAGATAAGCACCGCCTTCGCGTCCTGCGTATACAGCAGTTTCCAATCCAACGGCTTGATGAGATACGCCTTATGGTTGAAGGAAATATACGTCCTACCGCCATCGCTATGCCTTCCGTCCTCGTCTACGGGCACGTCATACATATCTCCCGCCCAGCCGCCAAACCTGAACATTGACGAGTCCTTAAATTCGCTTGTACGCCTTATTCTCTTTGCCAGTTCTTCCTCGTCGTCCACCACGCCTTGCACCTTGGCTATCTTTTCGAATATCATGTCGACGCACTGTTCGCAATTTTCGCGCCGTATGGCAATGTTGTCATCATTGAACATTTCAAAGTAAAATGGGACTATCTTTTTAAAAAAGTTCTTGTTGATTTGCATCGCCTGCGAGTACACATCGCTCATGTCCTCCGCGCCCACGACCACAGTCCAATAGTGAAAATCGCCGCCCTCCAGCCGCTCCTTAGTCCATTTTATCTCGCTCTCCACAGCTTCACTAAGCACCGAGTTTTTCGAAACATAAAAGACAACGCCCTTGCAGTTTTCATGCTTTATGGCGTCCTCCGCCTTCTGTTTCCAATCGTCGTTCAAGCGCATATGCTCGTCATACCATATGCGAGCGTTCCTTCTGTCCAGCGCGGCGCAATCCTCCCTCACCGCGTCAAGATCCTTATGCGAATAGCTGATAAAAATGAAATTACCGTTTACAACTCTCGCCTCATCCATCAATTCGTCCTCACATGTGTACTAATAGATATTGTAACATACTCTTACACCAAACACAATAACATTTTTTGACATTTTTCCCGTTTTCCTTCCATCCTCTTTAAGACTCCCTTTAGCAAGGGAGGGCTGTCTGCCCCACAAGGCGATGGAGGGCTGATGGAATTGCCCAAAGTAACGCTTGTCCCATCTCCCCTATTCACGGACGGACGCCGTATCCGTGCTGTACAGCATAGCAAGCGGTTTCCCATCCTGCCGCGCCGCTAAGTTTTGTGTTTGTGCCCTAATTCAAAGAATTTAAGCTTGTCCGAGCGACATCTCAACGCAAACTATCAATCGTTTTTGCGCAGTATCTGCATGGGTTTTATGCGGGAGAGCTTGATGAGCGGGAAAATCACTGATGCAAACGTGATAGCCGCCATAGCGACGAGAGACAGCAAGGATATCGCGGGGTCGTAGGCGAGCAAGGTCATACCCTTGAAAGTGCCGTTGTGCATAAACGCGGCGAGGCTTGCCGTGAGCAAGCCGTTGGTGAGCGAAAGCAGCGCCAATTGCGCGGCGACCTCCAACACGCAAATGAGGAGCCCCGCGAACAGCGTTTGCAACACGAATATGCCCATCACCTGCCCTTCGCTTGCGCCGAGCGCGCGGAGTATGCCGATCTCGTACGTCCTGCCTCCTACGCTCTTGACGGAGAAACCTACGAGCACCAAAAATCCCGCGCCGAGCAACACGAGCGCCATAGCCAAAAACACGTCCCGATACACTTTGAGCACCTTCGTGACCAAAAGCAGATCGGAAAAGAGCGTGGCGTTGGGCAGCAGATCCAGCTCCTCGGCGACCTGCATCACGGCGTCGATATCGTCCGTATCGTCAAGCACGAGCGCATATGGAAAAACGTCATATTGCCTCATCTCTCTGAAATCCTCGTCCGAAATGTACATATATTCGTTCTGTCCGTAAATTCCCTTGACGGTGAAGGTCTTTTCATACAGAGGACGTTGGCGCAAGATGTCGTCCGTAGAGTATTCTCGCACCGTAAACGACTTTTGCTCGAAGTTGCTCCAAATGTCCGCGCTCGTGAAATTTGTGCCGAACATGCTGTTGTAAAAATTGATGGACACATACGCCTCGCCCCGTTGTAGCTCGGGTATATTGCCGATCACGTTTGCGCACACGCCGTAGCCGCCGAAATCGTCGTTGATGACCTTGCCCTCCACCTCAAGTTCGGAGTTGAGCAATCTCGCAAAATGTTTGCTTTGCTTTGGGCTTTCGACGACAGCTTGCAAAAAGTCGGGGTTTATTGTGTAGGCAATGTTCAGCCTGCTCTGCGCGTCCTCGAGAAATTTCATGTATGCGTCCGAACCGGTGAGCTCGTTGCGCTCCGTGGCGGTGACTATGCCGTCCTTAAGTATCTCCTTATATCCTTCAAACAGGTCGGCATACGTTTGTTTGTATCCCGTTTCGATGACAGCGTTGACCTTAAAGCGATTATGTATGCGACTTTTGCTCACTATCTCTACATAAGGGTCCGCTCCCGCTTTTATCAAATCGTGATCGTAATAGAGCAAGCTGTCCGCAAAATAGTCCGTAATAATAATTCCGTAAGGCGCGGCGTCGAGCGCGCCCGAAAGCACTTTAAAGTCGCCGAAATATTTGTGCAGATACTCCTCGTCCGCGATGAGGACGCCTAGGCCCTCGGTCGCATAAAGTTCCTGGTATATCTCCGCTCGCGGCTTCATTTTTGCCGCTTCAAGCGACGTTCCATGCCCTTTTGCGGATGAACCCATATTGACAAGTTTGTAGATATTGCCCTCATATCCCGCGTCTAAGAGAGCCGCCTCGGCGTCATCGGACACTCTGACCAGCCTGTCCAGCTTTATGCCTACCGCGCCGACGTCCTCGTTTTGTTGCTGAAAAATTATGGGATAGCCCTCGCTCACCGCCGCGTCCTTGATGATGTTCCCGCCGTCAAAGAAGTACAGCGTCATGCAGATCACAAACAGGACGATAAGGAAAGTCGCAACCACAACGGACGCAAACAGCCCGCCTTTACGCAAAAATTTGAAACTCATCGCCGCGGTGCGCTTTAAAGGCAGCCTCGCGGGCTTTGACAGTCTCGCCGCCACCTTGTCCGTCTCTTGCGCGTTTAAAGCGACTTTTGTCGGCTTGAACTTGCTCGCGCGCATCGCGGACGTGACCTTGCCCTGTTTTATCGCCTCGTCTATTTTTTGTATGTCGCCGTCGCTCAGCGCATTGTCTCCTATAAGTATCGCGCCCTCCTTGACGACCTCGTCCTCGCCCTCTACGCGCGTCACGTCGCGCACTACGCGCCCGTCGCCCAGCTCTATCACCCTGTCCGCATAGGAGTTTGCCGCGTCCATGCTGTGGGACACGACGACCACGAGCCTATCCTTAGAAAGCTCTTTAAAGAGGTCGAGTATCTGCTTTGACGTCACGCTGTCCAGATTGCCCGTAGGCTCGTCCGCTAGTATGAGGCGGGGTTCCTTGACTATCGCGCGCGCAATTGCTACGCGCTGCTGCTGTCCGCCGCTCATCTCCGCGGGATAGCGTCCCTCATAGCCCTCGAGCCCTACCTTCTCGAGCGCGGCGCGCACTTTCTCTTCTCCGCCGTCCGAAGCATTTTTCCCCGCAAGATCGAGGGATATTTGCACATTTTGCTGAACATTCAACCGTCCGATGAGGTGAAAATCTTGAAAAATAAACCCCATATGCAAATTTCTGAAACTGTCAAACCCGCTGTCCGTCTTTATGTCCGAAAACTTGAGCCCGTCCACTACTATCTCGCCCGAGGTCGGGGAGTCAAGCCCGCCGAGCATATTGAGCAACGTGGACTTGCCGCTGCCGCTCTTGCCTACGACAAAAACCATGCCCGCATCCGGGAGGGTGAAACTCACTCCGCCAAGCGCGGTGACGCTGAATTTCTTTTCTTTATAAATTTTTGTTAAGTTTTCTACCGAAATCATAAAGAAAATTTTATATTTCAAAACGCAAACTGTCAAGGACAATCGCGTATGTGCGCGTTATATTTGACAAATATCACAAAAAAGTTTATGCTATAAGGCGATAAACAAAAATTTTCAGGTCGCAAATTTCAGGTGGCAACCTCAAAGCGACCTTAAGGAGATATTATGCTTACAAGCTCTCAGCGCGCCCGCCTGCGCGGCATGGCGCAAAATCTGACTCCCATATTCCACGTCGGCAAAAACGGCATGAATGAAAATTTCGTACGCGACATATCGACCGCCCTCGACGCGCACGAGCTCATCAAGATATCCGTGCTCAAAAACGCGGACGTCTCGGCAAAGGACGCCATGGAGGAGCTGTGCTCGCTTACGGGCGCAGAGCCCGTGGGCGCGATAGGCAGCAAATTTGTCATATATCGCTACTCCACTAAAGAAGGCGTGGATCACATCGCTTTTTGAGAGCGCTAAGCCGCGCGGTTAGTGCGAAACAAACACGCCACTAAAAGCGGTAAAACTCACGACGTATGCACGATTTTGCATACGAGAGGACTAAAAAAGAATATGGATTACGAGAAAAAGCGTTTGACTCCCGTCGTCGAGGAAGAGACGTCCGAGACGGATACCGCGGCAAGAAAAAAGGCCCGCGAGGATATTAAACGGGCAAGACAGGAAACGGCGCGCTACAAACAAAAATATTTCGAACTTTACGACGACGTGAAGATCTCCCACCGTGAGGACTGGTAAAATTTTTACGCAGGCTACGCGCCCCTTCTGCAAAACATTTTTCGCATTTTGCCGTTTTTGATTGTGTAAATACCAAAAGGATGATATAATGCTTTGGCATAGTAAAGAAACTTATTCAATAAAAAAGAAACTATAAATCTAGGGGAAACTATGGATATTATCATAGTAGGATTGGGCGCGGTCGGCGGCGCGATAATGGATGAGCTCTCGCACGAGGGGCACAACATAGTTGTCGTGGACATCAACTCGCAAAAGGTGGAGGACGCCGTAAACAAATACGACGTCAAAGGCGTCATCGGCAACGGCGCAAGCTCGGACGTGCTCAAAGAGGCGAACGTACACTCGGCGGATCTGCTTATCGCGGCGACGTCCGACGACGAGCTGAACATACTCTGTTGCATAATTTCAAACAAACTCGGCGCGAAAAAGACAATAGCGCGCGCCTCCAAACCCGAATATTCTGAGCTGTTCAAGGCGGACGGAGACCTGGGGCTGAACCTTATGGTCAATCCGCAATATGAGGCGGCAATGGAGATATGCCGCATGTTGCGCTTCCCTTCCGCCATCAAGGTCAGCGAATTCAGCGAAGGCAAGGTGGAGCTTGTGGAGTTTCGCGTCCCCAAAGACTCCCCTCTTCAAGGGCTATCCCTCAAAAATCTCGGCAAAAACTTCAAAGCTAAGGTGCTCATATGCGCGGCGCAGCGCGGCGGCAGACCCGTGATCCCGACGGGCGATTTCGTCATTGCGCCCGAGGACAGGCTTTTCCTCACGGCTACGCAAAAGAACATCTCCTCCTTCTTTAAGCAACTGGGCTGGAACAAGCCGTCCAAGTCGGTCATGATCGTAGGCGCATCCACGACGGCGTACTATCTTTGCGAGGCTCTTGAGGAGCTTGGCATCCATGTCAAATTGATAGAGCGCAACCGCAAAAAGTGCACCGCCTTTTCCGAAAAACTCAAAAAGACGGACGTCATATTCGGCGACGGCACTGATCACGAGATATTGATTGACGAGGGCATCACCTACACCGACGCGTTTGTCGCCCTTGGCAATATGGATGAGCAAAATATAATAATGAGCATGTTTGCAAACTCCATGGGCGTGCCCAAAGTCATCACCAAAATAGACCAACTCAGCTATTACGACATGCTGCAAAAGAGCGGCATCTACTCCGCCGTATCCACAAAGACGTCAACCGCGGACGAGATAATCCGCTTCGTCCGCCTTACGGAAAGCAAAGAGACTGCGTCGGTCAAGCGCATATTCCACATAATAGACGACTCGACCGAGATACTTGAGTTCGAGGCTACGGAGAGTTTCGCGCGCTTTGACGTGCCGATACAGGATCTGCGCCTCAAAAAGCAACTGCTTGTGGCGGGGATAATCCGCGACGGGGAGCTCATCACCCCCTCGGGACAGGACGTCATCAAGCTGCACGACAATGTCATCATAGTCACTCTGGAGCAGGGTCTTTCCTCTCTCGGCGACATTTTGAACGACTGATATGAACTACCGTCTCCTCGTATTTGTATTCGGAGAAATTGCCATGATAATCGGCGCGCTGATGAGCGTGCCTCTCTTCATGTCGTTGGGCTATCATGAAAATTCGGCGGCGATAGGTTTTGCTGTCGCGATAGGCGTATGCGTCGCGCTGGGCATACTCGGGCTCGCTCTGCGCCCGCCGAAGGACAAGCGCGATCTTCGCCCTTCGAGCGGCTTTGCGATATGCGGTCTTTTCTGGATACTCATCGCAATGATCGGCGCTCTGCCCTTCTGCGTATCCGGGGCTATCCCCAACTATATCGACGCGCTTTTCGAGACGGTATCCGGTTTCACGACGACGGGCTCGAGTATAATCCCCGCAGTCGAGGACATCCCTCGCTCCCTGCTCTTTTGGCGCGCGCTCACGCAGTGGATAGGCGGTATGGGCGTGCTTGTATTCATAATCGCCATACTCCCGCGCAACGACAAGATGTCCACCGCGCTCGCAAAGGCGGAGATCCCGGGGCCGCAATTCGGCAAGCTGGTGAGCAAGCTGCGCTTCACCTCGCGCATACTCTACGCCATCTACATTGCCCTCACGCTCATGCTCGTAGCGATACTGTGCATATGCGGCATGCCCGTATTCGACGCATTCTGTCACGCGTTTTCCACGGCGTCCACGGGCGGATTTTCCGTGCTCAACGGCGGCATACTCGCCTACAACAGCATAGGCATAGAAGTGACGATAACGATATTCATGATACTGTTTTCCGTCAACTTCAACATCTACTATTTCATACTCATCGGTCACTTGTTCAAGGCGCTCAAAAACGAGGAGCTCATCTGCATGTTGTTCATATATTTCGGCACCGTAGCGGCGATAGTCGCAAACCTCTGCCTTACGCACACCTATTCGAGCTTCGGCGAGGCGCTCAGATACACCTCTTTCAACGTGGCGAGCGTGATGTCAACGACGGGTTTCGGCACGGGCGACTTCGCAAAATGGCCCGTTCTGTCCCAAGCCCTGCTGCTCGGCGTCATGTGCATAGGCGGCTCGGCGGGCTCCACCGCGGGCGGACTCAAGGTGTCGAGGCTGATAATACTCTCAAAATCATCCTTCAACAGTCTGCGAAACACCCTTTCCCCCCGCTCCGTGCGCGCGCTTAAAATGGACGGCAAAGCCCTCGACGACGCCACCGTGACAAACGTGAGGAGTTTCCTCATCCTGTACGTCTTTATCGTCATAATTTCCACCGTGCTCGTGTCCATAGGCGGGGGTATGAGCGGCTCGTTTGAGACCAACTTCTCCGCCGTAATCGCCTGCTTCAACAACATAGGACCCGGCATCGGCGCCGTCGGACCCTACGGCAGCTATGCGGGCTTCAATATCTTTGCGAAAATAGTCCTCACCTTCGATATGCTCCTCGGCAGACTCGAAATACTCCCCATTCTGCTCATCTTCACCCCAAAATCCTGGCGCAGGATCAAATGAAAGTTACGTGGGACGCTGCCCCACACCCCGGCAAAGGGCGATTTGCCCTTTGCGATCCCAAGCTAAAAACGCGCGAACGTCGTGACTTTCGTCACTAGTTCGCGCGTTTTTGATTGTTTGCAAGCGCCAAACTCCCGCGTGAGAGCTTGATATTGATGTCACGCATAGTCCGAGCAATTAACGTTCACTCTGTCCGAGCGTTCTCATGCTCTCCGTTCGCCTTTCCCAATCATCCCCCATGTCCGTGCGGCGGGATGTGAATAATTATTCAAGAAATGTATGCGGAATGCCTCTAAAATGCCGTGCCAATGTATAAACTTGATTTATTTTAGTAATAATTATAAATTTATTAGCGTTTATTTGATTGACAAATATGAGGTATGGGGGTATTATATGAATAATTTCCGAAATGTTACTTCTTTTTTTAATATCGGAAACACGGTGATAGCGCGCAAAACGGCGGGATATTCCCCTGCAACGCGGGATGTCATCCAACAATGACACTGTATCGGTCTCAATGGTTGATATTTTATCATCTTCCTGCCGATATAAATAAAGTTTAAAGGAGACAGCGTATGAAAACAAGACGATTTTCATTTCTGGTGATCTCGGTGCTTGCTGTGGTGCTTGTGGCAACGTTGGTGTTTGCCGCTTGCGACCCGAAACATCGCGATCAGGAAGCGGAGAAATACACGGTGACCTTTGACCTGGGAGAGGCTACGGGGGGGGGTATCTCGCCTCCTGAACCCAAAACGGTCGAAAAGGGACAAAGCGTAGAATTGCCCTCCGCGACTTGGGAGGGACACACATTGCTTGGCTGGTCTGATGGCGAGCAGCAGTACAATGTAGGCGCAAGTTACACCCCTCAAAAGGACGTCAAACTGACCGCTGTATGGCAAGATGATGGCACCGCGGACACTGATGACATCACGGGCAGCGGCACGAAGGATGCCCCCTACGTCATCAACACGCCGAACGGACTTAAAACTTTTGCCGACAACGTCAACCATCCCGACGTCGAGGCGACAAAGGACTGGTACAAGGCGTATTTCGAGCTTGGCGCGGACATCGACATGACGGGCGTCAAGTACACTCCTGCAGGATCGCGCGCGGCAAAGACCGGCACGGACGAAGGGGGCAAAGACGTTATAGAAGTTTTGGGTTTCCAAGGCAATTTTGACGGCAACGGGCACACGATTTCCAACCTTACTTTGGAGCAAAATGCTCGCGGAGAGGAATATTTCGGTCTTTTCGGTTACACTTTACAAGCTTACATACACGACCTCAAGTTGACAAATGTCACAATCAGGGCTATATCCGGTGCGGATTCAGCCGAAATTTCGGCATATATCGGCGCGGTAGCGGGCTATCTCCATATATCGCAAGTGGACTGCGTCGAGGCAGAATTGAATGTCAAGATGCAGTGGCTCTCCTCGAACACTGCGGCGATCGGCGGTATTGCGGGGATGTTCCACTCCGACAGCGGATTTATCGCCTATGCGGAAAATATCAAATCCAAACTCGACGTCGAGATCGAAGATTTTGAGTCGGGCAGCTCTGTAAGCGTGCTTGACACATCGTACATCGGCGGCATGTTCGGCGAAGTATAT
>CANRBM010000069.1 GCA_947628855.1 uncultured Clostridia bacterium
GGGATGATTTTCGGGCCTTTAGCTCAGTTGGTTAGAGCAGTCGGCTCATAACCGATCGGTCCGGGGTTCGAGTCCCTGAAGGCCCACCAAATCCCAAGCATGGCCCGGTAGTACAGTTGGTTAGTACGCCAGCCTGTCACGCTGGAGGTCAGGGGTTCGAGCCCCCTCCGGGTCGCCAATATGTGGCAGTGACAAACGTCGCTGCCACATATCAAAAAGAGGTTTTTTGCTCAGTCGAAAAACCGACATTAGCCTCGGTAGCTCAGGTGGTAGAGCAAGGGACTGAAAATCCCTGTGTCGGTGGTTCGAGTCCGCCCCGAGGCACCAAATTGCTGGTGTAGCTCAACAGGCAGAGCAACTGATTTGTAATCAGTAGGTTGTTGGTTCGATTCCGATCACCAGCTCCAACAAGATGTCAATTGCCGAAATCTGTACAGTAGGCAAGTGATATAAAAGGGTAGGTTCCCGAGCGGCCAAAGGGAGCAGACTGTAAATCTGCCGTCAGCGACTTCGGTGGTTCGAATCCACCCCTGCCCACCAAGAGAAACCTAAAACGAACCACAAATTATGTGTGAAGCGTTTTGGGTTTTTCTTTATTTTGAGAGAAACTTTTCAAAGAATTATAGTTATGTTATAATAGAACCAAATCATGCAATACAAGGAGTAGGGAATGGATTTACGATATTATATAAACTATTTTCATTTCTTAGAAGATAGACTTTCAAATACTCAACGATATGTCGCATTTGAAGAAGAAAATCTTGATGTGTTTTCGATTGAATTTGCGAGTATCATAAATGACTGCTGTGGGATTATTAATGGCTTCTGCTTTGAACTTTGCCATTCGGAAAATCCTAAAAAAGACAGATGCAATATGAAACGATAAGCAACAACTATCACAATAATCATGATTGGTTGATAGGTCAAGTCAAAGATATATTTAATGGATCGAGAGATGTAAGGCTGTCTTCCATCTTGGGAAACTATTATGATGATTTGAAACCGAGAACAAAAGAGCATTCATTTAGTGGAAAGATAGGTTTGCTTATTGAGATTATGAAAAATCCCAATAAGGACGAATATAAGCTGATTGAAAGTATAGGCAGAGCATTATTTACTTTGCGGATGGATGATTTTACCGACGAAATCATGTCGGAGTATATTAACGAACTCTCAGCTGTAAAAGAAAGCATAGACCAGTATGATACCCAAGAACATGAGAATGCAACAGGAGACGGTTCATATAAAATTGTTTACACAGATGCTGACGGTATAGAAAAAACCAAACAATTCGACTCTGTAGAAAGCACGGACTTGGGCGAAGTATTGTTAAATAATATAACAGCGGATATGGAAGAATATGGTGATGCCATTAGTCCAGACGAAAAGAGGCAAATCCTTTTCTACATACTGAAAAAGTTGGTGTAATATGAAACTCGGATATTTTGATAATGCTGCAACTACATATAGGAAGCCTGACGGAATGTATCAATACATATCCGATTTCATGCAGGAATGTGGGGCGAATGCTGATAGGGGAAACAATACGTTCTCTATGACCGCAGGTGCAATGGTGTATGAAACAAGAAAAGCCATGTTGTCATTGGTCAAAGCACCTGAAACAAAAGAGGTCGTATTTTGTCCCTCTGCTACTATTGCATTAATGTTTGATAACAATATTCAAATAACAGGTAAACATGCTACATATCTTAAGGAATTGGCGAAAAAGACAAATGAGTTGTATAAAGATGCTAAAACATCAAGTATATTTAATAGATACATTGATGTATACATTGCAAGTGCAATTATAGGATTGTTGAAAAATATCAGAGTTGAAGCCGATAAGTTTAGTAGTGACCATGCTAATATTTTAGCGGAACAAGTAGTAAGAGAACAAAGCAATTTGAGTATGTTATATAATATGACAATGCTTTTGCATGATCAATCACTGCCTGTTGATGAAAGAATCGATTTAGCTTTCAAATATGTAGGCGATGAAGATAAAGTGAAGCAGGGCATGGAAATATTCAATTCTTATGTAAGAGGCGGTATTGAATGGTGGTATGACCACATCAATGAAAGTGCATCAACTGGTGACGAGTATATAACTAACCTGAAAGCCATTGTGGATGATTTTGCTATTGACTATTATGGCGAAAGTTGAATGATGCAAATTAAATGATGAATAAAATAGTTAAATCAGAGCTATATTTTAATTGGCAAAGTTAATAATTAACCCAAAGAAGCGGCAAAACAAAAAAAGCAATTGTTATGTCGCTTTTTATTCTAATTTTGTCAATGCAACTGAAGATAGAGGGATATGGTGCTAAGCTATGAGGATACCTATCTGAAATATTTGCTTATTAGCAAATTGTTTTCGACAGAGACAGAATGGCAAATAGTATCCGAACATTCTTGAATTTTTAAAGAACATTATGAGGTTTATTAGTTCTATAAGTATAAATAGATTAGAGCAGAGAAAGCTATAGGGCTGCCTCTGTTGTGATTTATGATTGCCACATGTTTTTAATACATTGAATAAATCGCCGTATATCTTTGACGCATTTTTGTGAAGTATTCGATTACGGTCGATTGCGCTCGTTCCAAATTTCTGCTTATTTCGGGATAGCTCAATCCTGATATACGACATTCAAGTGCTATTTTCATATTCTCCGTTAGGTTTAGGCTCTCTACGATTTTGTCATACAATGTGTAGTCATGCGTTATTTCCTCATTTATCTCGATCGAGGGCTGGCAGGCGGGTATAAGTTCTTCGACACTTATGCAACGGTAGCAATCACTTGTCCTTCTGTTTATCAGCTTGTTCATTTTTCTTATGCAAGCGATTTGTACGGTTATTTTCTTGCCTTTCTTGGTATGGCCTATAACGTCGCTTAAACGCTTTCCGCAATGCTCGCAGAGGAACAAGGCACATTCTTGAACAAGGTCGTAACTGTCGCTAAAAACGTGGTTAGGCTCGTTTCTGCGCACCATATCATCATATAAATCCGCATACATCTTCTGCATGCGAGAACCTATATATCCGATGAGATAACGCACTTCTGCAAATGCAATTCCTTCCGCCATTTCAAGCACGTTGTCCGGCGAGATGATTTCTTTGAGAACTTCGTAATCAAGGACACTTGTTTTAACTTTCTTTTCTTTCATTTTGGATAACCTCCGAGATTTTATTAGCCTTTCGGCAAGGGCAAAGGAAGCACTGTTCGGGAAAGAGAAAGAAGCATAAAAGTCACTTTTGCAAAAGTAAACTAAAGTGGCCGAAAAATTATTGCATAATGGCATAAAACAAAATGTAGTTGTTGGTCTTCATGCTCCACCACAAAAGCTCCACTGAACAGTGGAGTTTTTGTTATGTAAGGCAGGAGTGGATTATGCGCATTTTCAATGCGCCGCAAAGCATTGCTTTGCGCGAACCACCGTTCGGTGCTGACGCTCCACTTCCGAGAACAAGTTCTCTCGTTCCGCTATTACGGCAGCTCTGCTGCCTACGAATCCACCCCTTCAATATAAGCGGATAATTATGACAGAGTGGATTTGCAATGCAATTTTGATTGCATTGCGTGTGCTTTGCACGCCGAACCACCGTTCGGTGCTGACGCTGCGAGCCTATGAGCTGACGAGCAGCTCAGCTCTTCGCTACTAAACGAATCCACCCCTGCCCACCAAGATGTAACCAGTTGAACCGATAAAAGTTCGGCTGGTTACATTTTTTATACTGTTTAGTAGGGTTTTTGAGCATTTTTAACGGTTTCAAAAAGTGCATAAAATGCCGTTTTTTATACATTTATACACGGATATGGCAATTTTTATGGCAATTTTGTGCAATTACAAAGCACTTATCGTATTCTGCAAAATGAAATTTTATCCTTAAATTGGCATTTTGGGGAAGCAGAATAGAGCAGTTATCCCGCTTTAATGAAGTAAATCAAAAACAAATTTTCAAAAAAAATACAGCCATAACGAATGAATTCACAACTCTGCAAAACTACGCACGAGAATATTTTGGAATTAAGGATTTTTATTATAAAGCGCCATCTTTATTTAATGCTCGCGCTATAGAATTTTTTTATGGATTTTTGGCAGCGCATGGGATCAATGAAATATCCTATTATTCCATAAGGGACAAATTCCATAAAGATTATGGATTTTTTATAAAATAAATGTTGGGCGGGATAAAATCATATGCTATAATATTTATATGAGCGTCATATATCGTCCAACAGGCATGGCAAGAGAATACAGCCCGTATGCATGTAATCTATACATCGGATGCAGCCACAGATGCAGATATTGTTATGCGCCACACACGCTTCAAAAGAGCAATGCGGACTATTTTGGCATTCCGGAGCCGCGCAAGGACATCTTAAAATTGCTCGAAGCTGATCTGAAAAAGAACGTCTATACAGAGCAAATTCTGCTTTCATTTGTGGGCGATGTCTATTGCGACAATGCCGATGGCAGCCTCACGACGAGGGAAGCGCTCAAATTGTTGAATGAGTATGGCGCTCCCGTCGCTGTGCTTTCAAAAGGCGGCAGAAAAATGCTCCGCGATATGGACATTTTTTTGCAATTCAGAGATAGGATCGCCGTCGGCACAACGTTAACGTTTTTGGATGAGAAAAAGAGCAAAAAGTGGGAGCCGTTTGCATCGACGCCGTCCGAGAGGCTTGAAACTTTGAAAATATTGCACGACAGCGGCATACGCACTTTTGCGAGTTTTGAGCCGACGATCGAACCCGACGAGAGCATTGCCCTCATAAAAAAGACGCTTGAACTAGATTGTGTGGATCATTACAAGATAGGAAAGCTAAACAATTGCGGAAACGCCGACAAATGGCAGGATTGGGCAAAATATCTCGCCGATTGCGTCGAACTTTTCCGCCCGACGGGCAAACAAGTCTATTACAAATTCTGCCTTCGTAAACTCGCCCCAAATATAGAACTATTGCCTTGCGAGAAGAATCCCGACCTATACAATGTCCGCATAACGGGCGACGGAAATCAAATCAGCTTTTTGTGAGGCATATTACATTATGTGAACGCCCATATCCCTAATGTATAATTAATAATTTTTCGCAGTTTACTTTTGCGAGAACAGTGCTAACATAGCCACCGCGAAAGGCAAAATTTCGGAATGATCAACATCACATCTAACAGGGCAGAGCAATCACTTTACTTTTATCCAAATTATGTTATAATTTATCCGAAAGGAGCGATTTATGGCGAACAAAGAAGTAATTGTAAAAGGTATTGATGTCAGATACAAACACGTCAATGAAGAGGATTATATCTCAATTACGGATATAGCAAAGTTTTACAATCCGCAAGATCCGTCGGGAGTTGTGCGCAATTGGATGTCCAATAAGGACTCGTTTGAGTTTTACAGCCTCTGGGAAGAGATTCACAATCCGAATTTTAATTCCGTGCAAATGCGCAGAATTAAAACTGACGAGGTCGGTTACAATCGTTTTACAATGACTCCGAAACGGTGGAAAGAGGAGTTCAATGCCATAGGTATTATCCCGGGTGCGGGCAAATATAGTGCCGGAACATTTGCTCATAGGGATATCGCATTTGAATTTGCAAGTTGGCCTGAGTCCTGAATTCAAGTTGTATTTAGTCACGGAATTTCAACGGCTCAAATCGCAAGAGCAACAGGCTATCGAATGGTCTGCAAAGCGCGAGCTTGCAAAGGTCAACTACCGCATACACACGGACGCAATCAAAGAGAATATCGTCCCGATATTAACGGAAGAACAATTCAAATACGTTAATGCTGACGAAGCCGATTTACTCAATGTTGCCTTGTTCGGCAAAACTGCCGCTGAGTGGCGCAAAGAAAATCCAACCTTAAAAGGCAATATCCGCGATTATGCAACGATAGAACAACTGCTTGTAATTGCCAATATGGAAAGCTATAACGCTATTCTAATCGAGCAAAATGCACCTCAAGCAGAGCGTTTACAACGCCTCAACGATATGGCCCGCTCGCAGCTGCGCGTGCTGCAACAAAGCAATTCGAGATTGCTTACAGAGGGGAGAAAAGATAATAACTAAGAATGGCTTCATATTATTTTAAATTACTACTGTTTTAAAATTTGGAATGATATCATAAAATCTTGATTTAGTATTGACAAGATGTTATTATAATTATATTCATTATAGAAAAAAAAGGAGTTTACTAGCATGAAATGTACTCAATGCGGTTGTAAAAAATTTATCAAAACTAGCTTTTCACATCTTATTAATGTAGGTGGATGGGATGTTAGGTGTTATATTAGCGAGACGGTCAATGTCTTTGCTTGTTTAGGATGCGGACATCTTGAATTTTTTGATAAAGAGATGCCCAACAAGTTGGCACAAGCTGAGATGACATTTAAAAAATGTGATGATGAATTAAATTCTTTAATGCAAGAAAAAAATTCTCAAGATAACACAATAAAAGAATTGACTGAAAAACAAAAGCGCATAGAAGAAGAATTAAAGAATTTAGATATCACGGTAAGGGAGCAAAACGAACTAACTGAAAAACATAAGCAAATCAATAATGAAATAGATGATTTAGTATATAAAAAAAGAAATATTGACAGGATAATTGAACAAGCAACTAAAAATCGAGAAAAAGCAAACGCAGAAGTACAAAAACTCCGTAGTTTGTGCATTGAGGAAGATTGATTAGGTGTCTATATTCAAATGAGTGTTAAATATTATGATTTGCAAACTAATATTTTGTTACAAGCCGATGATTTTACTGAGGCCTATCACCGTTGCATGTGCGGTGTAAATCCCGAAGTTGACGAATACGGACGTATGCGTTGGCACTATGTTGGCGTCCCGGCAATCGTCAATGCGGCTTTTGCCTGCGAGCTATATCTGAAATATTTAATTGGCTCAAAAATAGAAAAAGTTTCCCACCAAAAGAGACATGACCTCAAAGTTCTGTATTCTAAGTTAGACAAACCTTTGCAGAATCAAATCCGAGAATATGTCGAGGCACAGTGGACACAACCGGACGGATATTCTTTTGATGATTTGTTGGAACGAGCAAAAAATGTTTTTGTTGCATGGCGGTATATTTTTGAGGAGGAGCATACCGACGGATATATGGGGTGCTTCATCAATGAATATTTGAAATTTTTTGAGCTTTTTGTAGCTATTCTGCATAAGCTGGCACATGAGAATAAAGAAACCGACGAGCAATAATATTCGTTTTGATATCGAAATGCTCCACCAAGAAAAGCTCAAAGCTAATTTAATCGCTTTGGGTTATTCTTTATCTAATATATCAACTCACATAACGTTTGCAGGCGCATAATTTTATTGCAACAAAAAAGGTCATGTGTTAAAATTATAAAAAGAATTAGGGCAAGACGGTATATGGAAAAGAGAAGGTGCAATTTCAGTTTCGGTGCAGGCGAGCGGCATATCACGCAAAAGGATCTGATATATCACGACACTCGGTGGTGCAAGCCGGAACACCGCGACGGCGAGCTGTACGCCATGCTGGTGCTCGAGGGCATGCAAGCGGGCGTAAGCTGGAATTTGATCTTACAAAAAGAGGACAATTTCCGCAGATCATTCGACGGTTTTGACCCGAATGTCGTCGCGGGCTACGGCGCGGGCAAGGTCGAGGAGCTTATGCGGGACAGCGGCATAATCCGCAACAGGCGGAAGATAGAGGCGGCGATATCAAATGCTAAGGCGTTTTTAAAAGTGCAGGCGGAATTCGGGACATTCGACAAGTTCATATGGAGTTTCACGGACGGCAAAGTCATAGACCATCACCTCGCGGACGCGAAGGATATGCCCGCAAAGGACGCGCTCTCCGAAAAAGTCAGCGCGGAGCTCAAAAGGCGGGGCTTCAAATTTGTGGGACCGACTATAATTTACTCATATCTGCAGGGTATCGGCGTTATCAACGACCACTGCGAGTATTGTGATTTCAGATGATCGAAAAAGTGCGTGCAGCTCGCGGCTCACATTGACTCACGGGATATTAATATAGTGTTCAGGTGGCGTTTTTGCCAATATGTTTGCAATTTTTGCCATATGATGTTAAAATACCTTTGATATCGCAACTTGGAGATATTATGGAAAATAAACTCAGGTCAAAATTACAGCAAAATCGCGAATTGTTTAAGGCTAAGTATGAGGCGCTGGAGCATAGGCGAGTCGCGCTTGTGGAGAAGATAAAGAGCGACCGCGCCGAGCTTGACGCATTGCTCAAGGAGAACACCGCGAAGGCAAAACGCAAGGCAACGAAACTCAAAAAGAAGATGTCCTTTAACTTGAGATACGGCTATGTCGAGGGCGGGCATGTCAAAAATGAAATAATCGGCATGCTGACATTTTACAGTTGGGGGCGCTCGCACAAAGTCAAGGCGATACGCCATATCAGATTCGACGACAACGACCAAAACCTTTATCTAAACATATATCAGCACAAAAAAAGAGATATAAACGTCAAGGCGAAGGTGTTCGTATATATTCACGGAGGCGGCTGGATAGGCGGCTGGCCGGAATCGCGCGAGGCATTTACGACAAAAGTTGCGGAAGCGGGCTATTTTGTGGCGAGCTTGTACTATGGCGACGCGCCTCAATATTCGCATCCCAAGATGATAGAGAACATCTATAAAGCGCTGGGCTGGCTCAAGGATCACGCCGAGGAGTACAATATCGACATGGACAATATCTTTGTCGGTGGCGAGTCCGCGGGCGGGCACCTCAGCGCAATGGTGGGGTGTATCGCGACAAATCCAGCATACAACGCTATGTTCGACCTCGACGAGCGCAGTCGCTACCAAAAGATAGAGGGGCTTGTGCTCAACTGCGGCGTGTACGACATGGAAAAGGCGCTCGAGACGGGTTTCCACAACATAAACATCTACACCGAGGCGTTCTGCGGCGGCACAAAACTCCCCGAAATGCCCGAGGATTTCCGCAAGCAGGTCTCGCCCATAAATTGGGTGACTGCGGATTTTCCGCCCACATACTGTATATCTGCGGAGAATGACAAACTTGCGGTGCTCACATTCGATTTTGTGGACAAACTGTACGATTTGGGCGTATATGTCGATCATTATCACGCGGAGGGCAAGCTTGCGGTGCACGCGTTTGCCGTTTCGCAGGGATTAAAGATCTCGAAAATCGCAATGCAAGGCACGCGCGAATTTCTTGCGGGACTTTGCGAGACTTTTGACGGCGCCGAAGTAAAATAAGAAACGACTCGCGCGATCTATGCGCTTTGTGCCGTAATATTGGACGGCGCGGATATAAATTTGATATAAAGGAGGCAAAACTATGAAGTATTGTGCGAATTGCGGTAATGCGGTCGAGGACAACGCGACATATTGTTCGAAGTGCGGCGCGCCGTGCGGCAGCGTGAAAAAGCCTAGCACTATCAAAGCCGTTGCGGAAGTGTTTATGATCTTAGGCTGCATCTCTTCGGGGTGGGCGCTGATCCCGCTCTGTTGGACTATCCCCATGACAGTCAAGTATTTCAGGAGCGTAAAGGAAGGCAGGGACGTGAGCACCGGCTTTAAAGTGTGCTCGCTCATATTCGTCAATCTCATCGCAGGCATTCTTATGCTCGTCGGCGACGATATAGACGACTGACGCTAAAACCCGGGGCGTCTAATATGATTTTGCGACCTTCGTATGAAGATCGCTTTTTTTATTTGCCATATCAAGCAAATTCAGATGTTTAATATGCACATTATTGGCAAAAATTTTTGTATGGACAGGCTGTTCGTCACAAATATCGAGGATAGAGAGGCTCTGTATGAGAGCGCTTTGGACAAAGAACTCGTGAGGAGCGATCCGCCTCGCGGCAAGTCCAAAAGTACCGAAACCGTACACTTGGACGAACAGCCATCCTCGAATATATCCGATTAGAATAATGAAAACGCAAGGTATATTATGATAGAACGCAAGGAATATCAAGATTATGTATCAAAAAACGCGCCGAAATCGCCGATGGTTCGCACACTTATCGCCGCGTTTATCGTGGGCGGCATAATATGTTGCATAGGCGAGGGCGTAGGCGACATCATCAAGCTCATTTTTAAGGATATGAGCGAGAAGGACGTTGCGATTTGGGAGAGCTGCGTCATGATATTTTTGGGCAGCTTTTTTACCGCGCTCGGTCTGTATGACAAACTCGGACACTATGCGGGCGGTGGCTCGATAATCCCGATAACGGGATTTGCGAACTCCGTCGTTTCTCCCGCTATGGAGTACAATCGCGAGGGCGTTTTCT
>CANRBM010000070.1 GCA_947628855.1 uncultured Clostridia bacterium
CCCTGGAGGACGATACGGGCACGATCTCCGTCTACGGCACGCAGAGCGCAGACGGCTCGCTGCGCTACGACGCGATGAGCGAAAAGCCCGTTGCGGGCGATGAGGTGGTGCTGTTCATTCAGACCATCAAAAATTTCAGGGGCAACACGAAGGAAATCGTAAGGGCTTGGATCGTGCACTTTGCAAAGCCCGGCACGCCCTCCTTTGACGTAAACGATTACGCCGCGGCGAACATCGACGCCGCACGCCAAAAAGCGGTGGGCGACAAGACGCTTGTAGAGGGCGTTGTGGTGCGCATCACCTTTGCGAACGGCATGAAACCCAACGGATTTTTCCTCGCGGACAATACGGGCAGCATCTATGTGTATGACAGCCAGGTCGCGCCGCAGGTGGCGATCGGGGACAAGGTAAAAGTTGCGGGCACGCGCGACAACTGGATCTTGGACGACGAAAAGACCAACGCAGCCAAGTTCGGCTACACGGGGTGCGTGCAGCTCACCGAGGCGCATTTGGTGGAAAAGACGGCGACGAACCAGACGGCGGACTATACCTGGGTGGAAAATACCACCGTAAAGCAAATTATGGATACGCCCGCCTCGCAAAACATCACGACCAAAATTTTCAAAGTAAATGCGCTCGTGAAAAAGTCGGAGGGAACGGGGTTCACCAACTACTACTTCGACGACCTCGACGAAAAAACGGGCAGCTATGCCTACACCCAATGCAACGGCAACGATTACGCGTGGCTGGACGAATTCGACGGAAAGATCTGCACCGTGTATCTGACGGTCATCAATGCAAAATCTTCGGCGACGGGCTGCGTGTGGAGATTTGTGCCCATTCAGGTCAAAGACGAACACTATCAATTCAACACCGCAAATGCGGCGCAGTTCGCGCTCGACTACTACGCCGTGGACCAGTTTGAAGCGACCTATCAGGCCGACCCCGCGCTTGAAGTGATAACAAGCGTGAGCAGCACGCTGCTCGGGTTCGAAAACGTTACGCTCACCTACACTTCCGACAACGCCCGCGTACGGTTCGACGCAGAGGGCGGCAAAACGGTGATGCACACCGACAACGACAACGTGGGGAGTGCGGAGATCACCATTACCGCCACCTACAACGGCGCGAGCGCCACGGCGAAGGTGAACGTTACGGTGGCTGCAACGCCCGACTATCAGACCGCGACCGTTGCCCAGGCGATCGCGGCGGCGGCTGATACCGAAGTGACCGTCGTCGGGGTCGCAGGCCCTTCGCTCGTCAACCAGGTCGGTTTCTACCTCATCGATGAGACGGGGACGATCGCAGTCAAGACGGACGCGGATACGATGGCGACGATTTCCCTCGGGGATAAAGTCACCGTTCGGGGAACGCGCGCGGATTATCCCGCCAATAAGGGCGGAACACAAATCGTTCTGTTGGACAGCACCGTTTTGCTCAACGAATACGGCGGGCATGACTATTCGACGGCCTCGTTTGTTTCGGGCAAGACGCTTGCGGAAATCGTTGCGGAGGCGACTTCGCCGGAATACACCACAAAGGTCTACACCGTGCAGGTGGAAATCGAACTCGTGCAGGCGCAGTACTATTCCAATATCTATGTGAAGGACGGGGAGACAAAGGTGCTGCTGTATTGCAGCAGCGCAAAGCAGTACAACTTCCTTTCCGGGTACAGCGGACAGACAGTTACGGTTGAACTTGCGATTTGTAACTGGAACGGCTCGGGATATAAAGGCGCGGTGCTTTCCGTGACGCCTTCCGGCGGACAGAAAATCGTAAATCAACTCAATTACAACAATCAATAAGACGGCATGAAATAAACGCCTCCCGAACATTCGGGAGGCGTTGTTTTGTTTTTCCGATTTTTATTCGGCAGGTTTGTCGCCGGGGGCGTCGTCGGGGGTTTCCTGCGCGGGGGAGATATCCTCTGCGGGGGAAACTTCCTCGGCGGGAGCGGTTTCCTCTGCGGGAGTGACTTCCTCGGCGGGGAAAACCTCTTCGGTGGGGGCGGGAGCGGCGGCGGACTTTATCGGGACGTTGAACTTTTTCACCTCGCGGACAAAGGCCTTGGAACTGAATACCAGAACGCCGACGGCGATGACGATGGCGATATCCGCAAACACGAACGCGTTGTAGCCGAGGCTGTAAATCCATGCGCTCATCGGCTCGCCCGCGGGCGTGTAGGCGTACTCCGAAAAGGCGAATACCCCCGAGAGGACGTGGCTTGCAAAGCGCAGTGCGCTCGCGACCACCGCGCCGAGGGCAAACTGTACCTGCGGCAACTTTTCCAGCTTTTTGAAGTTTGCGAACATTCCCGCAACGCCGATGCACGCGAACGCGATGGGGTAATCGAGCAAGAACTGCGCGGGGTGGATGATCCACGGGTCTTGCACCGCTTGCAAGATGCCGTAGACAAAGCCCGCGAACACGCCCTTTTTCACGCCGAACATATACGAATAGATCATGAGCGGCAAGAGCGAGGCCACCGTGACCGACCCGCCCTGCGGCATGCGGAACAGGGTGAGATAGGAGAGCGCGAAACTCATCGCGATGCAGACGGCGGCGTAGGAGACGGATTTGGAATCGAAGCCCTTTTTATCCTTCCGCCCGAAAAAGAGGGCAAGAAAGACGAGGACGGCGATGAGCACGGCGGCGCAGACGTAGAGGAGGGCGTTTTCCGTCGCGGTGATGGCTACGCCGTTGTTGTATTCGCCCTTGCCCGAGGCGAGATAGACGCCGAGGCAGACAAGCAGGGCGACCACCGCCGCGCCCATCACAGAACCCGCCACGATGAGCGCGATCTTTTTCACCTTATCCCCGAAGAGGGAGGCGACGTACACCGCCGCGACGCCCACGACGGCAACTGCGCCGAGGACAACGGTGGGGTAGAGGACAAGGTCGAACACCGCGCCGCTTTCCGCCATATCCATAAATTCGAGGGACAGCATGGCGACAATGACGGCGACGGAGAACCCGACGGCAAGCGTAAAGGCGGCCGCGAGAAAGCCCTTGAACTTCTCCTGCCGCTTGAACCACACGAAGATCCCTACGGCGATGAGCACGGCGGCAAGCGCCACCGCCGCCCACAGAAATACCGTGGAGAGTTTGTTCTTTGCAAACGACGTCCAGATGTCGGGATAGGTGTAACCCACCGTGTCGCCGTCCGCGTTTTCGACTGTGCCCGTGTAGGCCGCCAAAAGAGTGTTGAGTAGCATAAAAACCTCCTGAAAGTTTGCTCTTTGAATACCGCCTCGGAGGGGGCTCTTTTGATAGCCTTCGCATCTCGCCGTCCCGCTTGCGTTTTCCCTTGGTCATTTACGTTTTCGGTAACTCCCTTCGGGAAATCCGCGCGCTCCCCGACCTGCTCGGCTCTGAAAAGAACCCAAAACAGCCAAAAAAACAGCCCGCAAATACGCGGGCGGGAACATTCTCTCTCCTTGAAATCTCGTTCTTTCGTTCAAGTATTACCTTGTCCGATTCAAATGGTATGATCTCAGCCCCTCGGGGCACCCACGACGGATATTCAAATTGTACTTGAATTATATCACGCTTTTTCCCCAAAGTAAATTGTTTTTCGCACAATTTTGTGCTATAATCGAAAAAAAGGAGGCGCGCTATGGATAAATTTTACGCCTATCTCGATAGAATGAAGTTCATCAAACGCTGGCAGCTTATGCACTCCGCCCGCGACGAAAACATTATGGAACACTCCCACTCCGTCGCCGTGCTCGCCCACGCGCTCTGCGCCATCGAAAACAATGTGTACGGCGGCAGCGCGGATACGCAAAAGACCGTATTCTACGCCCTCTACCACGAAGTGAGCGAAGTCATGACGGGCGATTTGCCCACGCCCGTGAAGTATTTCAACAACAGCATCCACGGCGAATACGAAAAGTTGGAGCAGCTCGCCGTGGATAAAATTGCGGGAACGCTCCCCGAAGAACTGCGCGGCGAGTTTTACCCCTATTTGCAGGCGGATAAATCCACGCTCGAATACCGCCTCATGAAGGCCGCCGATAAACTTTCCGCCTATATCAAATGCCTCGAAGAGATACGCCTCGGAAACCCCGAGTTCGCCAAGGCCAAAAAAACCATCGAAAACGACTTGATAGGCATGAAAATGCGCGCCGTGGATTACTTTTTCGAGCGGTTCATCCCCGCGTTTTCCCTGACGCTGGATGAGTTGGAGGGGCTGTGAGTTCGCAAAAAATCTTTTCCGCGTGCGCCTTGTCGCCGTTGGCGGCGGCGCGTGCGAAAATATTTTTTGCGAGGACTGAATTTGTGCATCTCTCAACGGTTCGCCCGCGAGCAGGGAATAGGAAAGGAAACCAACCTGCGGGAAGGGGGAAGGCCAACCTCACGGGGAATGAGATAGGAAACCCAAGGAGATGGGAAACCAGCCACGCGGGGCGGAGGAAAAAGAATTGGGAAAATTTGTTACAACATATGCAAGATATGATTGACGGAAGGGCGAAAATCGGATATAATAAAGCCGCATAAGGGTGTTTTTATCGGAAAATTCTCCGCGGGAAAGCCGCTTGCGGACAAGCCGCGGCGATAAATCCGCCCGCAAAAACCGACCCAAGAGAAAACCGATCACAAGAATTACTTACGATAAAAAAGGCACGGTGTTAACGCAATCTCAGCCGGAGAAATCGTATGGAAGATGAAACCAACCAAGAAAACTTGCAGGAAGGCATGACCTTCTCCGAAATTTGGCGCATGATGCTCCGCCGCATCTGGTATATCCTGGGCGCGGCCGTCCTCGCTACCGTCATTGCCGTGCTCGTCGTCTGTTTCGCCGTCAACCCCGGGGAGCGCTCCTATTCCATGGAGTTCAATCTCTCCTTCCCCACGGGCGCGGAGTTCTCTTACCCCGACGGCGAGCCCTTCTACTTCACGGACATGGTGGAGAAAACCTCCCTCGATGAGGTGAAAAAGGGAAGCAGGCTCAACGACATCGACACCGACAGGATGATCCGCCGGGGCGACATCGGCATCACCGCCGAGACGGTGACGCAAAACGGCGAGACCCGCTATACGGGAAGATATACCGTCTCCGCCAAGAGTTCTTACTTTTCGGGAGCGGACCAGGCCGAGACGTTCTTCCGCGCCATCGCCCAAGTCACCGTGGACAGGATGCACGCCGAGGCGGGCAATGTGGACTACACCGTCTCCGAAGAGACCTTCCGCAGCGCCCCCTTCGAGGAGCGCCTCAACCTGCTCGCGCAGGAGCGCGAGACCCTCCTCAATAAGTACGATGAGTGGATAAAGACCTACGACGCCGCGTATAAACTCAAAGTGGGGGAGACCGAAAAGCCCCTTAAAGAGTTCCGCGCCGCGGTGACTGCCCTCTTCGGCGAGAGCGCGCAAAATGCGCTCGAAAACGAATTGAAATCGGGCGGATACTACTATACCGCCGATTTGGACGCCTATAAGGCCGCGCTGAAAGCAGAGTATGCGCGCAACAAGACGGAGATAGAGGAACTTCGCAATACGGGCGCTTCCGCCCAGAATATTGCCTATACCTCGTCTCCCGTATTGGCGCAGCCGCTTGCCGCCGCCTCCTCCACCCAACAGAAGGAGGATGGAAGCGTCATCGTGGAGCAGCCCGCGCTCAACGTCTCCCAGCGGCTCGCCGAACTCATCGGGCGCAACGCGAACATTCTGCATTGGCTTGGCTCGGAGTACCTCGGGGAGAGCGGAGATACGGTGACGGCGACGCTCACCGCCGAAAAAAATGCCGCCTTTGCGGCGCGGCTCGACGAAGAACGCGCAAAACTTGCGAGCGCGGCGGAGGAACTCACCGCGGTGACGAAGGCCATCTACGAACGCGGCATGCAGGCGCGCTTCGACGTGCAAAAGGTGAACGCGGAGGGCGGCGTGAGCGCCGTGCTCGTCGGCGTGGCGACCTTTATCGTCGCCTTCCTCATCGCCTGTTGCGTGGTGTACGCCGTGGACAGAAACCGCGGGAAGGACGCGGCCGGGCCGTCAGACGAAGCGCAGGCGCAGCCCGAAGAGCCCGAAGAAAAATAAACCCCCGCCGCGCGTTGCGCGGCGTTTTTTATGGAATACTTTGTCTATTTATTGCAGTGCGCGGACGGCACGCTCTATACGGGATTTACCACCGACTTGAAGAGGCGGGAGGCCGTTCACAATGCGGGAAAGGGCGCAAAATATACGCGCTCGCGCCTGCCCGTGCGGATGGCGTACTTTGAGCGGTTCGAAACGGAGCACGATGCGCGCAGCCGCGAATGGCACTTGAAGCGGCTTTCCCATGCCGAAAAAGTTGCGCTCATCGCAAAGGAGGAAAAATGAAACGGTATCGTCTGAAAATGAGCATTTGCGGCGTGTTTCTCGCCATATTCGTCGCGCTCGAAATCTTTCTGTGCGTGTGGTGCTTCGGCGCGAACTATAAGGAGTTCGACAACAGCGCGCGGGCGGAAGTCGCCCTCCCCGACCTTTCCGACGGCTTCGTGCCGCAGGGGCTGTGCGAATGGCCGTCGGGCAGCGGCGACGAAGCCGTCGGCTACACCGTCGCCGTGAGCGGGTATTACAGCAAAGCGCCCTCGCGGGTGTACCTCCTCGGCGGCGGAAAGGCGGACTTCTTCACCGTGGAAAAGGACGGCAAGGCCTTGACGACGCACTTCGGCGGCATTGCGGCGGCCGAGAACTACCTCTACCTGACAAGCGGGAACGAGATCCTGCGCATCCCCCTTGCGGAGGCCGCGGCGGCGGCAAAGACGGGCGCAAGCGTTGCCGTTTCGGGCGGGCTCGACGCGGGCATGGGGCTGGCGTTTTGCTCCGTTGCCGCGGGGAAACTGTATGTCGGCGAATTTTACCGTGCGGGCAACTATGAGACGGACGAAAGCCACCACGTCGAGCACGCGGGGGAGAAAAACCGCGCCCTCATCTACCGCTACGCGCTTGCGGACAGCGCCGAACGCATCGTGGAGAGCGAGACGCCCGAGGCCGTTTTCTCCGTCCGCGGCCTGGTGCAGGGCATTACGGTGGAGGGCAGCGAGGTGTTTTTCTCCTGTTCGTGGGGGCTCGCGGACAGTACCCTCGAACGGCACGAAATGCCCGCTTCTCCCATCGGGAACATTCAAGTGAAGGGGACGGATGTGCCGCTTTACTTTTTCGGCAAAGAGACCCTGCGCGCCTCCCGCTCCGTTCCCTGCATGAGCGAGGGCATCTTTTTGAAGGAGGGCAGGCTCTTTGTGCTCTTCGAGTCGGCGTGCAACAAATATAAGAACTTTGTGCGGCGGAGGATAAAGCAAGTCATGTCGCTGCCGCCCGAATTTTTCGCATGAAATACCTCTTTGCCGCGCTCCGCTTTTTTGAGGACGGGAACATTTCGGACAGGGTGTATTGGTACTTGTGCGACTTTGCGGTGAAGGCGGGCGACGAGGTGTTTGCGCCCGTCGGCATGCGCAGCCGCCTGCAAAAGGCGCGCGTGGAGCGGGTGCTCTCCGCAGAAAAAGAGGACGCGCCCTATGACGTCGCCCTGTGTAAGCACGTTGCCGCGGCTTGCGGCGGCGGCCGAATGCGCACGGCGGGGGAGTTCAAGTGCTACGAAACGGGCGGCGTGAAGTACGACGAAAAGCGGTATACGGCGTTCGGCAGAGCGCTTGTTTCCGACAAAAACCCGCAAACGCTGTCGGTTTTGGCGGAGTTGGGAGTGGAGGAATCGGTCTGCGCCGACGACGCGGGGGACGCCCTGCATGCGTTGATAAAAACGCGCGGGCGGGTGCTTCTCTACGGAAAAGAGGCAAGAAAGACCGCGCGCATTTTGTTGCTGCTGGCGCGCGGGGAAGAGGTCGGGTACGGCCTGACGGCGCGGGAGTGCGCTGTTCTCGCCGAAAAATTGCGATAGGAGGCGTTTTTGTGAAAAAAATCATGCTCATTGCGACGGGCGGGACCATCGCTTCCAAACCCACGGCGGGAGGGCTCGCGCCCGCCATTTCCTCGGAGGAACTTTTGTCCTATGTGCCCGAGATCTCCTCCGTTGCCGAGGTGACAAAGGTGCAGCCCTTCAATTTGGACAGCACCGACATCTGCCCCGCCCATTGGCTGGAAATCGCGCGCATCGTGGAGGAAAACTTTGCTGCGTTTGACGGGTTTGTGGTGACGCACGGCACGGACACCATGGCGTATACCGCGGCGGCGCTTTCCTACCTCGTGCAGAATTCCCCCAAGCCCGTGGTGCTGACGGGCTCGCAAAAGTCCGTCTATCTGCGCGATACCGACGCGAGGAACAACCTTGCCGACGCCTTTTTCTACTGCGCCGACGATAGGGCTTCGGGCGTGAAAGTCGTGTTTGACGGCAAAGTTATCCTCGGCACGCGCGCCAAAAAGACGCGCACGCGCAGTTATAATGCCTTTACCAGCATCGACTACCCCGAGATCGCCATCCTGCGCGATGGCGCGCCGCTCTACTACATTTTTGAAGAAAAACCCAAAACGCTGCCGGTTTTCTACAAAAAACTCAACGCGCGCGTGTTTGTTTTGAAGCTCATCCCCGGCGTCTCGCCCGAGATCTTCGACTACCTCGAAGCGCACTGCGACGGGCTCATCGTGGAGTCCTTCGGGGCGGGCGGCGTGCCCGATTACGGCGGCGACGCCTTTTTCAACCGCATGAAATTGTTTTTGCGGAGCGGCAAGCCCGTGGTGTTTACGACGCAGGTGGAGCGCGAGGGGAGCGCGCTTGAAAAGTACGCGGTCGGGCGCAAACTCATGGATTGCGGCAACGTGCTGGAAGCGCGCGGCATGACCCTGGAAGCCACCGTGACCAAACTCATGTGGGCGCTGGGGAACTTTTCCGCAGCCGAGGTCGCCGCAAAATTTTATGCGCCCGTCCAACATGATATTTTGTAACAAAATCACATAGCAAGTAGCGACCCCTGTGTGTTATGCAGGGGCTATTTTTTGCTCTGGAAACAAAAAAAGACTTCAATAGAACTTGTTTACGGGTTCTAAACAAAACGGCGGGAATACTTCGCCCCCTTATTGGGAGCTTGTGCAGTCCTTAGTAGACGGACGGTGCGGGCGGGGCGAACCCACTGCGTTCTTCTACTGCCCGAACAATGTCGACCATTAAAAAATACTCACTCAAAAGAGTGAGTATTTTTTAATGGTGAGCGGTAGTCAGTCTTAATCGAATAGCCCGTTTCATTCCCAATGCGACTGCAAAAACAGCAACAGCCGCTTATTCAGAATTTGAATATATTTCTCCGTGACTTCCCACTCCTGCGCAAGTGCCTTTTGTGTCTTTCCTTGAAGATACAGCCCCTCATACACCTGCGCCTGCCGCTTCGGAGCCGTCTTTGCAAGCGCATTATAACGCGCAATCAAACTTTTATAGTCGCCGTGGTCGGTGACTTCAAAGGGGCGTTTCATGGTGCGTTTGAGCTTGTAATATTCCCGAATAAAGCGCAGATCGGCGCGTATTTCTTCCAATGATTTCATCTTGATTTTCCCTTTGCTTTACTCTAAAAAGTTGGGGTTATGAGAATGCGGCGTGTGCTTGTCTTGAACAAGTAGAGCCTATTTGCCCCGTCTTTTTCCCGTGTTTTCCGAGCCTCTGATTTCTTCG
>CANRBM010000071.1 GCA_947628855.1 uncultured Clostridia bacterium
TCTTTATGTATTTTTGCCCCCGCGGGATGCCGCTCTACGCCACCCTTAAATACTGTCCCTGTGGAACAAACTCGTTATGCGCGCAGGCAAATTTTACAACTGTACCGATCCCTACCTCAACAAAGTGCATATTCGCGGGCTGCTGCTCTCGGAAAAATACAACCGCGTGCATATGTGGAATGTGCCCCGCCGCGATCACATAATCAAAAAACTCATACCCAACCACGGCAAAAACTTTTGCATTTGGAGCGATTTCCATTGCGAATACGGCATAAACATCACCTTCGGCGACGACTTTTTCGCAAACTTCGACTGCACTTTCCTTGATATCGCGCCCATAACCATAGGCAAAGGCTGTATGTTCGGCACTCGAGTCACTCTCGCCACTCCCGTCCATCCCATGCACTGGGAGGAGCGCAAACAACAGCAATATCCCACGGGCTATCACGACCTCGAGTACGCAAAGCCCATCACGATAGGCGACGACGTCTGGCTCGCCTCTTGCGTGACGGTATGCGGCGGAGTGACCATAGGCGACGGCTGCGTAATAGGCGCGGGCAGCGTCGTAACACGCGATATCCCGCCCCACTCTTTCGCCGCAGGCGTCCCCGCGCGCGTGATACGCGCCATCGACGACGGCGACAAGATGAACGTCTGGGACTCCTACGTCCGGGAATGCATCCCGACTCCCGCCCGCAAAAAACGCTGAATATTTTGGGTCGTGCGTTTATTGCCCCGCTCAAATACCCAACAAAATCACTTCGTAATTTTGCGTGGACCCTCAATCAAATACCCCACAAAAACATTTCATATTTTTGCTGGGGGGGGCCCGATTACCTCAGACAGACTGTTGCGTTGAATATTTGTGTAGCTTTGTGATTTTCCCGCTTGGTCATGCGGGCTTAAGCCCGCTTTTATTATACTTTGTCCCCTGCACTCCAAGCTAAAAACGCGCGAACGTCGTGACTTTTGTCACTAGTTCGCGCGTTTTTTTGATTGTTTACAATGGTCGAAACTCCCGCGTGAGAGGGGATATTTACGTTTGCTTTGTTTGAGCACACCTACCGCTCTAATGTCCGAGACGCCAACGCTTTTCGTACAGAGTGCTACAATCCTCTGAACGCGATCTCGGCGTACACTGCTTGGTCACTCCGCGTCTGAGGTCAGCCATTCTGAGCAGTTGTTCCAATCCGCGGTGCCGTCAACATATAGGGCAAGCTCTATATGATCGCCTGTAGACTTGCCGTCTTGGTCGTAGACCTCGATGGTCATCAGTCCGCCCTCGATCGTGTAGAATCCCCAATATTCGCCCTGCTCGCCGTCTATCACGATCACCAGGATCGCGAAGCCTTGCATGCCTTCGGGAACTTCGTCGGGAAGATTGTTTTTCCCGTTGGGCTTTGTGTAGTCGTCCGCTGACATAAATTGCACTTCCGAATACAGGTTGGTATACGGCGTGTATACAACATAGCTCGCTCTTCTTGCAGTGACAGATCCCGATTGCGTCCCGCCCTCATCGAAATCTATGAAGTAGAGCGTCGCGTTGTCGTACTCGTCGGTTATGAGATATCTGCCGTCGGGAGTGCCTGTCATCATCTCGCCGTAGTTGTTGAAATAGCCGCTGTGCGCGACGCCCAAGCTATCGACATAAGTTACTCCGTCAAAGCCGTCGAACATGAATATACTGCCGTCGTCCGCGATGACGATCGTGTCATACTTCTCATTGTACGCGACGACGCCCGTGATATTTTCGGACGTGCCGTCCAGCTGAGTGAGGCGCAGCCCGTAGGGAGCATACATGGCGATGGGCATAAACATAGTTCCGTCATCGGTCGTTTCCAGAGTGCCGATCTCGATAATATTGTAGTCGTCAAAGAAGTAGTAGCCTATCACTTTGTCTGTAGCCTCGCCCGTCGTCTCATCGATCTCGTAAGCCCTGCCGAGACCGTCAAAGTACGCGACGACCTCTCCCGTAGCACCCATCGTGTAATAATACTCGATCGCAAGACCCTTCTCTGAGCTTTCGATAAACAGCGCCCTGCTTGTCCCGTTTCGAGTCGGATAGGTGATATCATAAAGCTCCTGCGTATTGCCGTATTCGTCCGTGAATGTAATCAAATCGTAGTCTTTATTGGTTGTAGCGCTGCTTATGCTGCCCTTTATGACTTCCGCAGTATTATTTATCTCGGCGATCTCGTTGAATCCTTTCACCGTGAGAATTGCGGTGGGAGTTGCCGTATCGATATTGCCTATAGCCGCCGCGCCATGTTCCTTCAAAAGCCACATGTTGCCGATCCAGATATAGAGTTGATAATCAAGATCGGGGTTGTACAATACGATATTGCCTTTCGAGATGATAAACTTGAATGACTCATTGTTGGCGCCAAAGGAGTAAATGCCGTCATCATCCACCTCGAGGTCCTCATCCGTGGCTATCGCTGTGCCATCGTTGTTTTTAAGGATAGCCTTGAGCGTTTTGCCCTCGCCTTCGACGGTTATGCTCAGCTTGTGCGGCGCGTTTTTATATGTAAAGTCGAATTCGCCGCCCTCAAACGGTTTTGCCTCTGCGCCGTAAATGATGAGCCTTTTCTCCGCGCTGTTCAAAGTGAATTGCAGATCGAGCTCCCTGTCAGCGTCATCGACAAATCTGTACATGCCGCCGTCTATGAAGTAGAATCCTTCATGTTGCGCGCTTCCGTCGAAATATGTCGCAATGCCGTACTTGTCAAGTTGGACCCACTTCGATATCTGTTCATTTACGCCTTCCTCGGTAAATTTGCCTTCCGGCAGCGTAACGTTGTTCCTCACAAACACCCTCTGCGTGAAGATGTACTCGTCGAAGCGGAAAGTGAACACCATGTCGTCGCTTTCCAACTCCGATTTGGATTTGCCGCTGAATGTGTAAATACCTTCGCTTCCGCTTGTTATCTTCCCTTTCGCCAAAGAGGAGCCCATGTTCACGTTGCCACTGCTGTCCTCGCTTGCTCTGAAGAGCTCGGCGTCTTTGCCGTCAATATCATCTGCCGTGCCGCTTTGTATGCGTAGCAATGAATTGACTCCCAAAGTCGCGGGATCGACGACGTAATACTCGCTGTAATCCACCTTCATGAAATTCGTTGACGACAGCATGAATTTGAAATCTGCAGGAGCGCCTTCGGCTTCATTGAACGTCACATTGTACACGCCGTCCGCGACCTCATAGCTGCCCTCAAACGTCTTTGTGCCTTGCGTATATTTCACCGCTCCGTATGCGTCGAGCTGCATCGTATCAGTGCCGTTCTTCTCTGTATTTGCGTCATAGATGGTAAATGTGCCTACCCTCAGCAAATTATTCGGCGCGAGATAATTTCCGTCTTGCGTCTTTATCGCATTATAGCTTGAAAGCATAGTGTCGATGAGATAGACGACTTTCTCGCCGCTCATCGGCTTTGTCGCAGCAGTGGGCGCGGAGTCTACGCTTATATCCGCAACGGCGTAGAAGTGCATCTCGTCGTACATCAACATCCACAACATCGCACGCTCTTTGTCGCCTTGCTTGAATATGTAAAGCTCGCCTTGCGGCTCTTCGGTCGCCGCGACAAGGAGATCCTTTTTGACCGTGGCGAACGCTTTGGGCGCTGAGCCGAATTCGTCCACGACGAACATCGTGACGTCCTGCCCTTGCTTGACTATGATAGACGAATATGCAAATTCATACTCCGCGTCTGTAAATCCGCCTTGCGACGCCGTGTACGTCGCCTTTCCGTCTTGTGTGATCGTGAGTGTGCCGAGCTCCTTGCCGTCGTCTAATACGGAGAACGCAAGCTCGGCGAGTTTCATCTGCTCCGTCGTGACAGTGGGCGCGTCATACCTATTTGAGCGCAGCTCGTCATCCTCATAGGAGATGAGATATTCATCGCTTGTGAAGAGATATCCTCCGTTCTTTGCCGACACGGTGCCCTCGTTGATATCGCTGAATATGACGTTGCCCGCGCTTGTCGTGACAGCCGTAAGATAATACGCGTCGCTGCTCGCTGTGACTATTGCGCCGACGTACTCGCCCGCCTTCTCGGAGGTGCTGTACAGATATTTTACGTCTACATCGCTCTCCGACGTGAAGTGCGTAAAGTGCGCGTCTATGCCGGCGTTTGCCGTCATGAAATAGTCCATGACAAAGTAATGCGCCTCTCCTCCGCTCGTCGTGAGCTTGTAGAGCACGGCCGGCGTAGTGCTTTCAAACATCTCGCCGACGATCTCCGCCTCGCCGCTTATCTCAGCGCCGTTGCTCGGCTTGTATGTTCCATTGCCGAAACCGTCCGAATAGAAAGTGCTGCCGTCCGCGTTTGCGCATTGCACAAACAGCGCGCTGTCTCCCTTCTCTTGGTAATATCTGATGAGAGTGCCGCTTGAATTGGCGCCTTCGACAGTGGACAGGTCGGCGCTGAAGAGCATAGTATAGTAATCGTTTGCTGAATTGTACAAATTCACGAGGAAAACATTTTCGCCCACGCGGTAATATTGTCCCGTATATTGCGAATCGCCGATGAGTCCGATCGCTTCGTCATATCCGTTCAGAATGACTATGTCTCCGACAAGATAGTTGCCATCTATGGAGTCGCAGTACATGCCCATCTCTTTCCCCGCAAACGCGAAATATGTCTCGTCGGGAGTTTGCGGATATTGCACAAATTGGAAATGGAAGTCGATCTGGCAAGACTCGCCGTTTATGTCGTTTACTATCGTAAAGCAATAGTCCTCGAGGTCTACGTCATACCAGTATCCGCCGACATATTTGCCCGCCTCGAGGGTGTATGACTCAAGACCTTCGCTTGTTAAGACAAAAGTTGACATCGGGCTTGCAAGCTCGAGACTCGCGCAACCGTAAAGGTCGATGAGTTTGAGTTTATTGCCTTCGACAACTTGGTTTTGTTCCAAATCGAAGCTTGCCAGCTCCACGCCTTGCCAACCGGGATCGAAGGAAGTTTGCTTATACGCAAAATGTCCGTCCTCATAGATATAGCCGTTGAGCGTTGTGCCCGCCTCGTTTTCGACATTGAATATGCCGAGGTGGGGGGAGGACTCGCTGACGCTCGGATTTGATATATAATCGCCCTTGAATTCTGTATATAGCACACCGCCGCTTGCGTCTTGAATTATACGGCGCACGTATGCGACTCCTTCCTCGTGTTTTGGAGCAAACACAAAGTCCTGCCCTTTCGAGAAGTCGATATACGCCTCATCGTACACGGCGTAAAGCGTTGGAGACGGGACGGAGCCGTCAACAAGACTTCCCTCTTTACCTATCTCTATCTCGGCGCCCGCAGCTTGGTAATCCTTTTCTCCGTCATAATCCGTGGACCAGCCCGCAAAACGCAGATCTATAGGCATACTCACGTCGTTCGGCAAGTCGGGCAGCTCGAGCTTTTGTCCGAAATACTTCCTCACCGCGTTGATCTTACCCGAGACTGCAGTATTGTTGAGGTTGAAACTGATGTTGTAGCCCGAGCGGTCGAAATTCAGGTATACCGTCTTTTCCTTGCCGTCGAGCGTAACGGTATACTCCTGTCCGGAGGACAGCCTGTAGCCCTTGATCGCGGGACGTTCGCTATCATTGTTCATATCCAGCACGGGGTTTTGAGGATCGACTTCCACCGTAATGCTGTCCTCGGAAGAGATGACATAATTATTCTTGTCTAAGACAGGCTCGCCTTTATCGTCCAAGGGCTGGAGTTTGGGCACTACGATCGCATGCCATGTCCACCTTGCGTAATATGTGACATTCGCCTCGGGCATTTCTTTGGGGAGCTCCGCCACTTCGCTCGCAAAGCCGTTGTTTTCAAGCGACCAGCCCCCGAAGAAAGCCCCTTCATTTTGAGGGTCCGCGGGGAGACGCTCGCTTATATCGCTTCCCGCCTCCGCAACGATGGTAACATAGGCGTCGCCGTTCGTCACAAACGTCATCTCATATTTTTGCGCCTCGGGAGTTTGAGTCTTGGGATCGCACGCCACAGCGACAGTCAATACGAGCAACAGCACGCCGACTACAAGTAAAATTCCAAATCTTTTTTTCATATTCTTCTCCTTCTCGAGCTCCGCCCGAAACGAGTAATAGGCTTTATTAAAATTATATAGTATGATAAAGCCATATCGCGAATAAGTCAACCGTTTCAGGCAACCAAATTTTGCATAAATATTGAAATGAGCGATCAAAATTCTTAAATACTGTATATTTTTTGATAGAATATTCAAAATTTCTGCATATTAGTCCTCCGTTTTCAAGCATATGCAACGACGAAATACTACATATTTTCGCTACACAGTGTAGTTTTTCGATACGGCTGTAAAGCTAAACGTCATCGTGTAAGATATATTGACAGATTCTTAAAACCGTGTTAGTATAAACTTGTTTCAAGGAGGAAATTATGTCCAAAGAAAAAGAAGATCTGCGCATCATACGCACCAGAAAGCTTTTGAGCAACACCCTTCTCGACCTTATGCAGGAGGAGCCCATTGAAAAGATAAGCGTCATAGACCTCTGCAACACGGCGATGATAAACCGTGCGACGTTTTATGCGCATTTTGAGGACAAGTATCACCTGCTCAACTTCGCGCTGGAGGAGCTTAAGGACACCCTGTACGAAAGTTTCACCCGCGACAATAAGTTTTCCGACCCGTACGAGACACTACGTGCGCTCCTCACAATGGGAGCGGACTTCGTCTTTGACAACAAAAATCAAATCACAAAGCTGCTCAAATTCAATCGCGGCGGCAAAGTTTTGGAGACTATACGCGATTCAATTGCAAAATCCGTAAAGTATCAACTTGACAAATACAAGGCAACTTATGATCTTGCCATACCCGCCACAGTCATAGCTACTTTCATCGCGGGCGGCATGATAAACACCACCCTGCTCATACTCGACAATCCGGGACGTTACAGCTACGACGGATTTGTGAAAATGATTGCGGGATTGACTTTCTCGGATCTCTTCAAGCCAAAACAAGCTTGACGTAATGCCGCAATGGCATACATTTCAAAATGCGCAAGTTCCGTTTTTGAAAGCGGAACTTATTTTTTTGTTTTCTGATTATTATCAGATGGGACTGTAAAAGAACTTCAACATATTCTCCAATTTTTGTACGGATCGGGTCCAATCGTTTTTGTCGAACAATACATAATTCCTGTTGCCGAGCGCGGGCATCTTAGCTCTGAAAAGTCGCACGAGTTCTTGCTCATTGCAATCATCATCGGGCAAAAGGATGGGCAATATAGCAGCCCTTGCGTCGATTGCGGTAGCGGTATCCCGCTTTAAACCGTCAAAAACTTCCCCGTCGGACAGCAATGTTTTTTTGTCTATAGGAGCAAGCAAAAGCCCGTCGTCACCGGAATATTGCGCAATTTTATTCTCAACGGAAGAATAAAATTCGCTCCATATCCTCGCCTCATAAAAAACCGTATAACCATTCTCTATCAGATAAGCGTACAATCTTGAAGTAAACTCACAATCTGAAGTCGGCATGATAAACAGCTTATTCTTGCGCAAGGACTTGAAAACTTGCTCTCGTATATACTTTTTGCAACCCTTTTGCCATATTTCGAATTTGTCGAGATCTATAGTTATCAGTTTTTTTGAATAGCCGAGGTCGATCAATTTTTGTATATAATCAAGCTCGTTTCGAACGTACGACGATCTGCGCGCATTTTTGCTGTCGCAATAAACAAACCATATGCGCGCGTCGATCTCGCGCTTGATAAGATCGATTATTTCATTGTTGTCGGACAGGCATTTCAAAAAGAACAGGATGGGTTCATAAAAAAATATTTCCTCGATGACGTCCCGCACTATCCTGACTTTTTCTATATCAAGATGCGAATGAGAGATAAACCAATACTCTTTTGGATAATTTTGTCCGCAGTCCAAACATGTAAAACTGTCCGAACCGCACTCGATCCTTTTCGAACCGCAATTGATGCACTTCATAATGTACCTCTCAAATTTGTTCTCGTCTGCGCGTCGCGCTTTTTGAATGACAGAGACAGACGGGTCCCGAATTTGTGTTCGAATGTATTTGTAAGATTTATTATATCATAAATTACATAGGAAAACAACCCCTCAGGTTTCGGCTGACGAAAAATGTCAACAATATTTGCATAAACCATTGACAAACGTTTACGGCGGGATTATAATTTTAGCAGTCTATGAGTGAGAGTGCTAACAATCTTAAAACAAGATTGCCAAGTGCTCTCGAGGAGGCGTATATGAATTTGGAAAAATACACAAAAAAGGCTGTGGAAGCCATCAATAACGCGCAGACCCTCGCGCTGGAGAGGGGCAATCAGCAGATAGAGCCGGAGCATATGGCATATGCCCTGCTCGACGACGACGAGGGGCTCATCCCCAAACTCGTGACAAAGTGCGGCAGCGACGCGCCTCAGCTTTTGCGCGAAGTGGACCGCATAATAGGCACGTTCCCGTCTGTGAGCGGGGGCGGCGCGGGCAGCGTGTACATTTCGAATCCGCTCGCTCTGATATTCTCCGCGGCGCAGAAAGCGACGGACAAAAACGGCGACGACTTTGTCAGCGTGGAGCACATCTTCTCCGCTATAATAGCCTCGCCGAGCAAGGCGCTCAAAGCGGCGTTCGACAAGGTCGGTTTGACCAAATCGAGGTTTGAACAAGCGCTATCGCAAGTTAAAACCTCGAAAGTGACATCTGACAGTCCCGAGGACACCTATGACGTACTGTCCAAATACGGCAGCGATCTTGTGGAGCGCGCAAGCCGCGGACAGCTCGATCCCGTGATAGGCAGGGACGACGAGATACGCAACGTAATACGCATTTTGTCCCGCAAGACCAAAAACAATCCCGTGCTCATTGGCGAGCCTGGCGTAGGCAAGACGGCTATAGCGGAGGGACTTGCACAGCGCATAGTGCGCGGCGACGTCCCCGAGGGACTCAAAGACAAGCACATATTCTCTCTTGATATGGGCGCGCTCATCGCGGGCGCAAAGTACCGCGGCGAGTTCGAGGAGCGCCTCAAAGCCGTGCTCAACGAGATAAAGAAGCAAAACGGACGCACCCTGCTCTTCATCGACGAGCTGCACCTCATCGTAGGCGCGGGCAAGACGGAAGGCAGTATGGACGCGGGCAATCTGCTAAAACCCATGCTTGCGCGCGGCGAGCTGCACTGCATAGGCGCGACGACGCTTGACGAATATCGCAAGTACATCGAGAAGGACGCGGCGCTGGAGCGGCGTTTCCAACCC
>CANRBM010000072.1 GCA_947628855.1 uncultured Clostridia bacterium
CCCGATCCCCGCCGTAATAGACGTGCCCGGTATCGGCGTACCGTTTTCAAAAAGAGCTTTGACGTCCGTTTTTTTGACGTCGGTGACCGCACAATCTTTTCCGACAACGAGCGCAATGCCGTCCATACAGAGAGTAACTCCTTCAATTCCTTCCTCTCCCGCTTTGAGCGCACGGGACGACATTCCAAAGTCATTGAGTCCGTTTTGAGTGTCGCTTATGCCCTCGCCGGACGACGACATGTTGACGACGATCCTCACGTCGTGCGTCTTTTCGTATTCCGCCGCGAGGACTTCCATGAGCGGAGTCACCGACGACGATCCCGACACGGTTATGACCTCTTGCGAGTTGCATCCAACAAAAATTCCCGCGCATGCGCTCAAAATCGCAATGCAAAGGATGATGACGATAAATTTTCTTTTCATTTTGTTCCTCCATAGGTTTTTGTGCTTTCACTATGGCGCGTCGGCGTAATAAATTCGCACAGCATCACGTAATAAAAATGTAAAAAAGCATGATATTTGCCTGTTTCGCGGATTTCGGCGCATTTTTTCGTACTGTTTGGCGGGAGTGTATAAATATCCCGCTTGTTTTGGAAAATGGTTTAGAAGTCGGATATTGATATAGCGGAAAATCGGGTGTATCATATAATAAAATCAACAAAACCTTATTCAGGGGGCAGAAAAATGTCTTACATTTCCGATGTTATTGAGCAAACGGCTGCAAAAAATCTGAGCCAGCCTCAATTTATGCAGACAGTTACGGAAGTTTTCTCCTCGATAGCGCCCGCAGTGGAGCAGAACGAGGAGCAACTGCGCAAATACTGCGTGCTCGAACGTATGGTCGAGCCCGACAGACAGATAATGTTCCGCGTGCCGTGGATGGACGACAAGGGACAATTTCATGTCAACCGCGGCTTCCGCGTACAGTTCAACAACGCAATAGGGCCCTACAAGGGCGGTCTGCGTTTCCACAAGTCGGTAGACCTCGACACGATGAAGTTTTTGGCATTCGAGCAGACTTTCAAAAACTCGCTCACATCCCTCCCCATGGGCGGCGCGAAGGGCGGCAGCGACTTCGATCCTACGGGCAAGTCGGACGCGGAGATAATGCGCTTTTGCCAATCCTTCATGAACGAGCTGTATCGTCACATCGGTCCCGATCTTGACGTGCCCGCAGGCGATATCGGCGTGGGCGCAAGAGAGATAGGCTTCCTTTTCGGACAATACAAGAAGATCGCGGGACAGTTCAACAACGGCGTCCTCACGGGCAAGGGCTTGAGCTACGGCGGCTCGCTCATACGTCCCGAGGCGACGGGCTACGGCGCGACATACTTCCTCTGCGACGTTTTGAAACACCAGGGCGAGAGCATAAAGGGCAAGACCTTCTGCCTGTCCGGTTTCGGCAACGTGGCATGGGGCGCGGCGAAGAAGATATCCGAGCTGGGCGGCAAGGTGCTCACCATATCCGGTCCCGACGGATACATCTACGACAAGGACGGCGTGAGCGGCGAGAAGGTGGATTATATGCTCGAGATGCGCTCATCCAACCGCAACCGCGCAAAAGACTATGCGGACAAGTTCGGCTGCGAATTCGTAGCGGGCAAGAAACCCTGGGGCAATGTCAAGGCGGACATCTATATGCCGTGCGCCACACAAAACGAGATCAACCTCGACGACGCAAAGGCTATGGTCAAGCTGGGCGTGCCCGTCCTCAACGAAGTTTCCAATATGCCTACCACAAATGAGGCTATCGCATATTTGCAGGAGCACGGCGTGCTTGTGGCGCCCTCCAAGGCGGTCAACGCGGGCGGCGTCGCGACATCCGGTCTCGAGATGACTCAAAACAGCGAGCGCCTGCAATGGACGGCAGAAGAGGTGGACAGCAAGTTGCACCACATCATGAGCAACATCCACTCCAAGATAGTGGAGACCCTCGACGCATACGGAATGTCCTACAACCTCGTCGCGGGCGCGAACCTCGCGGGCTTTAAGAAGGTCGCGGACGCAATGATCGCGCAGGGCATATATTGATAAATAAGCGGCGCAATTTAAACGCAAAAAAAAGACGGACTGTTTTTGACAGCCCGTCTTTTGATGTCGCGGCGAATTGCAGGAGTCAAAATTTATTTGCAGATTGCGCAAAACTCACTACATTTATGCGATCTTAGGCCTTTAAGGCGGAAATGAGCATGCCTTTAAGCTCGTCGCGGCGCTCGGGAGAGAGGGAGTTTGCATACGCGGAGCCTCTGTCCTTCGCGTATATGAACAGTTCGACATCGGACATCTCGGCAAGGCGCGAGAGGGATACGTCCTCGCCTAGCTTTGCGGCGAGGTCCTGTAAGAGCATTATCGCCTTGAGTTTCGCCGTGGATATGTTCAAGCTTTGCGCGGTGCGCTCCAGCATAGTCGCGGACTTGTTGCTCACCACGGGGCAGAGCGCTATCTCCCTCTCGTATATCGAGATGAGCTCGGGCGTGAGCATGTCGTAGACGCCCCCGCCGTATGCGGGCTCCTCCGCGCTCGAAATAAGCCTTGTCGCGCCGATAGCGCATACGCCAAGGAGGATGAGCGAAAGAAATATTACGGAAATTTTTGCTCTGTTCATAGTTTTACCTCTCTGTATTTTTCCGCATTCGAGACGATTTATACATTGCGAAAAGGAAATATATGGAAAAAATCGCAAAATCTATTTGCATATTTGTGCGCGCGTGCTAAAATATATGTGACGCAGGATACGAAACTTTGCGTCGGGCATATGATAAGCCGAGGGCAGTTTGCCTTAGCGGAGGGAACAAAATGAAAAGTACGAAAAAAATTATTACGCTTGTTTTTGCGGTCGCGCTTGTTTTGGCGCTGTCGCTTACGATGTTCGTCGCTTGCGGCGAGAGCGCGCCCAAAACGCCCTCTTCTGCGGGGAGCGACGAAAATACCCCCGATGTAAATGACGAGCCGTCCGAGGGTGGCGATATATTTGAGGGCGGCGGGCAGACAGCCCCCGGCGGGCAGGTAGAACCCGGCGGGCAGGTAGAACCCGGCGGGCAGGTAGATCCGCCCGAGGTGCCTATAAAGGCGTCCGCATTTTTTGACAAATTTGAAACGCTCGCAAAGTCCGTGGGCACAACGCCTATAGAGAAGGGCGCGGACTTGTATTTCCACAGCGAGTTTTCGGGCAAATTCGGGCTGAAAGACGAAAAAGGCGCGCAGGATGACAGCTTCGAGCTGGGTTTTGAGATAGAGGCTATCCTGGACAGGACGTCCAAAGACGACAACGGCGAATATACCTCTCAAAACTCCGCGATAAGATTGAGAGCGTTTTCGGGGCGCACGGATATTTTTGCGGCAAGCTTTTTCGTATACGACCCATTGAGTGTATACATAGACCTCGCGGGCAGCCATATCAAACTGTCTGCGGAATTTCTGTATGAAGGCAACAATCTGAACGAGCTTATAGGCAGAGCGATAGGCAAGGCGCTGAATAAGGAATTCAACTTCGACCTCGGCACGCTGCATTTCGATTTTTCGCTCAACAAACTCCTCGACGCGATCGTTGAAGGCACGGGCGCGGAGTGGTCGCCTACAGTGCTTTTGAAGTCTATCGCAAAACTCATAGGGATAGAGGATGACGGGCAAACGACGCCCGATTTTGTCCCCGACTATGACTTCCCGCTTTTGGAAAAGCTGTTTTCCGAAGTCTACAACGCGACGAAGAAGGGAGACGATTACAGCATAATTTGGGATACGCGCGATTCGGATATTATCACGCAGGCGATATTCGACAGACTGTTGGGCGTAAATTTGCTCTTCAAAATGAATTTTACCGAGGAAAACGGCAGGCTCAAGGACGGCGTACGTTTTGAGTACGGGCTGCCCGAACTCCTCAACAGCGACGGGTGCTATCCTTATTTTGGCACCTGCGTGAATTTGCTCGAGATGCTCCCCGTCGAGGGGAAGGAGATAGAGCTGTCGGCGCCTAAGTCGGAGTACAAGGGCGACATCGCTTTCAAAACGGAGGAGGCTTTTTCTCCGTCGGGATTCAAACTGTTCGGCTCCGAGCTCAGAGAATTGCGCTTGAGCAAGGCGTTCAGGCTCGACCTCATGCATCCGCTTGCGACAAACGAGACGGCGGCGGAGATGAGGCTTACAATGGCAAACGATGCAACGGGCGAGGATGTGCTGTTCGACGTAAGTTTCGTGCGCGGCAGGCTTGCGATAAAAATCGACCCCAAAGTCGTATTCAAAGAGGGCACGCTGATCGGCGACACCGCGAAAAAGCTCCTCGATTTCGTGCTTGGGCTCATCAAGGAGAGCGACCCCGAGCTGGAGGCGCGCATTGCGGGAGCGGCTTATGTCGGCGGAGCGGACGGAGACAGGACGCAATTGAACGAAAATTTCAACGGCATAGTCGTAAACGATATACCCGTCAAGGAGCTCTTTGACGATATGACTTCGAGCGCGATCGACGTATATAAGATATTGTCCAAACTGCCTGCTCCCGAAACTCCCGAGGAGGACGCTCCGTCATACGAAGAGTGGGGAGTTCCCTCCCTCGATGAGCTGAGAAAATATACGCCCGCGTACATCATGCGCGAGAGGATATTGCCCGCGATAGGCGCGCTTATGGACGTATTCACGGAGCTTGACGACGGCAAACTTGGCGTACGCTCCGACGATATTTTGGGACTTTTGGTGAATATGACGAACAAACTTGTCGGGCTCGAGGGCGGCGACGCGCTTACAGAGGATAAGCTGTTCGACAAGGCGATAGAGGGCATGACGAATTTGCTCGACGCGCTTGCACAAATAGGCTGGGTGACGTACGACGATGAGACTCCCGACGCGCTCTCGCTCTTGAACAAGACGTTTGAGAAATTGTTTAAGGCGTTCGAGATAAAGGACGCGCCCGAGAAGTCCGAGACGGAGCCGTATGCGAAGTACGCGCTCAGGCTGCTCCTTGCAAACACCTCTTTTGACTTCGACATTGACCTGAATGACGGGTGGCGCTACTCGCTCGGTTTCGGCGTAGCGGGAGCGAAGTTTACTTACAGCCGCTTATTCACGCCGTGGGAGGGGCTCGAGGTGCAGGACCTCTACGACGAGGCGGAGCAGGGCTGGCTGCTTTTCGACTTCACCTATCCTCAATCGGAAACGGAGGGAGCATAAATAAAGGCAGACGCTTGCAAAATACAGCCCGCATATCGGAGATGTTTTATCGATACATAAATATTTATATAAAATTTTTATGTTTCAATTGCTATAAGCGGGGGCAAGTGGTATAATTTCGACAAGAGGAGAAATTATGGACGTTTCCGAAAAGAATTTTCTGACCGCCAAGGCGAGACAGCTGCGCGATGACGCCATAGAGACTATTGGCACCTTCGGGGTGGGGCACATCGGCGGAGTCATGTCGATAATGGACGCTTTGACGGTCATTTATTATCAAAAGGCAAACAATTTGGATCCCAAAGATCCCAAAAACCCGCTACGGGACAGGATCGTGCTCTCAAAGGGGCACGCGGGTCCTGCGCTGTACGCGGTGCTTGCCGACAAGGGATATTTCCCGCACGAGTGGCTCAAGACGCTCAACAAAAACGGCACGTATCTGCCTTCGCACTGCGATATGAACAGGACCCCCGGCATTGATATGACCGCAGGCTCGCTCGGGCAGGGATTGAGCGCGGCGGTAGGTATGGCGTTGGGCGCTAAGCTCGACAAATTGCCCATCACTGTGTATTGCATAATAGGCGACGGCGAGTCGCAAGAGGGGCAGATCTGGGAGGCGAGCATGTTCGCGGGTTCGCACAAGCTTGACAACCTCATCGTCATGCTGGACTACAACAAAATGCAGCTCGACGGTCCCGTGCGCGAAATTAACGACCTCGCTCCCGTCGAAGCGAAGTGGGAAGCGTTCGGATTTTATGTGCAGAGCATTGACGGTCACGATATAGAGGCGATCTCGGTCGCCATAGACAACGCCAAAAAGTCGGGCAGGGCAAATATGATCGTGCTCAATACCGTCAAGGGCAAGGGAGCAAGCTTTGCCGAAAACGCCAAAAATTGCCACAGTATGACTATTACCGAGGAGATGTGGCGCAAGGAAACGGGGAGGTATGAGTGATGTTGGACGAAAGAGAGATAAGACAGACGCTTGCCTCCGCTCTCGTCGAGGCGGCAAAGACCGACGACCGCATAGTCGTGCTCGAGGCGGACCTCATGAGCTGCCACGCGACTAAGGTCTTTAAAGAGGCGTATCCCGACAGGTTTATAAACGTCGGCATTGCGGAGCAAAATTTGATAGGCGTCGCGGCGGGACTTGCGACTATGGGCAAGATACCATTCGCGTACAGTTTCGCGCCGTTTGCGACGAGACGGTGCTATGATCAGATATTCATTTCCGTGGCGTACTCGGGGCTGAACGTCAAGATCGTAGGCTCCGAACCCGGCGTCGCGGCGGAGGCTAACGGCGGCACGCATATGCCTTTCGAGGATATGGCGCTTATGCGCGCTATACCGGGTATGGTCTGCGTGGAGCCTGCCGACGCTACGCAGATGGAAGGGCTTTTGCCCGCCATACTCGACTACAACGGGCCCGTCTACATCAGAATGTTCCGCAAAAAGGCGGAGAAAATATACGGCGCGGACGCTCCGAATTTCGAGCTGGGCAAGGCGTACAGGCTCAAAGAGGGCAAGGACGTCACGCTTATGGCAAGCGGCATAATGGTCGCGCGCGCTCTCGAGGCGGCGGATAGCTTGAAAGAGCAGGGCATTTCGGCAAGAGTCGTCAACGTCTGTACCTGGAAACCCCTCGACAAAGATGAGATCGTTGCGTGCGCAAGCGAGACGGGCGCCATCGTCACCTGCGAAAATCACAACATATACGGCGGGCTTGGCAGCGCAATTGCAGAGCTTACCGTGCGCGAATGTCCCGTGCCTATGGAGCTCGTCGGCGTAAACGACAAATTCGGGCAGGTCGGCAAAAACGCCTATTTGAGCGAGGTCTACGGCATAACCGCGAACGACATCGTCGAGGCGGCAAAGAGGGCTGTCGCAAGAAAGAAATAAGCCGATCGATTTGAGATCTAAAACGATGAAATGAACGCTCTCATCGGGCGTTCTTTTTTTTTGGAAATTGCAAAAAAACGTGCAAAAAATCCAAAACAAATTTTTTGTTTGTGATAGTGTTTAATTTCGCATAAATTTGGCATAATCGGCATTTTAAATATAAAATTTTGAAGTATAAACTGTCGATTTTGCGATATTCGGGGGATAAGAGCTGTTTGTAGCGATATCTTTTGAGAGCTGTATACGTTTGTCGGGCGCATACCAAAGCGGGACGCATCGGGAACGCATAGTTATTGATTTCTTGCGCAGAATAACAAAAATCCAAATAAATTTCCATAATGGAAAAGTAAAAAGCGCTTATGGATATTTTCGGACATAGAATTGGCATTTTTGATATGCCTATAATATTGAAAAAAGAGGTAAAAATATGGACAGTTTTAAAAAGTATCTTGCAGAGTTCATCGGCACTTGCGTGCTTGTTACGGTCGCGTGCGGCGTCGCCGTAGTGCTCGGGACAGGCAATCCCGCAGGGTATGTCGGCACGGCGCTCGCTTTTGGGCTTGTCATAGTGGCTATGGCATATTCCATTGGCAATATATCGGGGTGCCACATAAATCCCGCGGTCTCTGTCGCCATGCTGCTCAGCAAAAGGATGACTTTGAAGGATTTTATCGGCTATGTTATCGCTCAATTTCTCGGCGGAATTGTCGGCGCGGTCTTGGTCGGAGCGCTTTGCGGCTCGTTTGTAAGCGGCTCGCCCACTTACGGCTCGTTCGGGCAGAATATGGCGCAGCCCACGTTGGTCGCAGCATACGGGGACGGCGGCGCGCTGGGTATCGCGCTCCTCGTAGAGGTCGTGCTCACATTCATATTTGTCTTTGCCATACTCGGCGTGACGTCAAAGACGGACAACAAGGCGGTCGTCGGCATCGTCATAGGGCTGTCGCTCACGCTGGTACACCTAATCGGAATAGGTCTTACGGGCACGTCCGTCAATCCCGCCCGCTCCTTCGGTCCCGCGCTCATGGCGCTCGTCAAGGACGGCAATACTGCCGCGATAGAGCAGATATGGCTTTTCATCGTCGGTCCGCTCATTGGCGGAGCCCTTGCCGCGCTCGTGCATAAATTCTTTGACGGCTATAAAGAAAGCAAGCTCGCCGCTTGAAAGCCAGCTAACGTCGCACGGACAAAGCGAGTACAATAACGGCGATAATACGCGAATATTATGAGCAGTGCAAACGAGCTCGGAAGGCGTTTTCCGAGCTCGTTTTACGCGCATTTAAATGCTGACTTGCTTAAAGAGGTTAAAAGTCATTTTTAAAATACAATTTTAACGCCTTGATTTGACAATTGCGTATGGCAAGGTATCCCTGCCGAGGCAATTTCATTTTAAAAGAAATTTCAATTGCCAGCCGAAAATTCTTAAAGCAAATCGCTTGAATTATTTGCAAAAAACAAATCAAACCGACGCAAAATTGTATATGGGGGTCGAAAAATTTCGCCGCTTTCCGTCCGTGCGCCCCCTTAGTCACGGGCGGAAGCAGTGGGAAATAGGTCGTATATCAGGCGGATTCAAGCAAGAGCTTGTCCGCGATTAGGGCAATAAATTCGCCGTTGGTGGGTTTCTCGTTTGGCGAGTAAATCTTTATGCCGAATATGTTGTTTATATTTTCTATCTTGCCTCTGTTCCAGGCTACTTCAATGGCGTGGCGTATTGC
>CANRBM010000073.1 GCA_947628855.1 uncultured Clostridia bacterium
TCTCAGACATTGGAGTGAAAGACCCAACCTCTCCCTTCGTTACGTGCAGCGATGATAACGCTCGTCCGAGGGATATTGGGGTCCCCATAGAAAGGAGCGAAGCGAGTTTTATGGGGTAATATTGGGGTCCCCACGAAATTACGCAGTGATTTCGTGGGGTGAGGACTTGGGGATTTCTCGACAAGCTCGAAATGACAGCGAGAGACGAAGGAATGTACTTCCCCTACACCGGGGGATTCCTCGACTACGCTCGGAATGACAGATTGATTTTTGATGTCATGTTGAGCGGAGCGAAGCGGAGTCGAAACATCCCCTAGTGCAGAGGTATTGCGTTTTTAACGTAACGTCGGTCTGAGCGATACGGGGTCCCCACAAAAATATGAAATGTTTTTGTGGGGTGAGGAGTCGAGGGATCCCCTATTATTTATAAAAACCGTCTGTACGGGATGAGAGACAAGGAAAAGCCCTCTCGCCGAACCGCCCAATGTACATAGACGTACATGACGGCGAGGAGAGAGAGCTTTGACGCAGTATATCGCCCGTACAGGCGGTTTTTAGATCACTTTGCCTTTGACGACGACCATAGGATAGGACTCATAGCCACTCAGCGTCCTGCCGGACTGGATGATGACGTCCTTGTCGGTGATGGTGTAGTCGAGGGACGCGCCGTCCATTATGATGGAGTTTTCCATGATGATGGAGTTTTTGATGACGGCTCCCTTCCCTACTTTTACGGAGCGGAAGAGGATGGAATTTTCCACAGTGCCGTCTATGACGCAGCCGTCCGCGATAATGGAGTTTTTGACGTTTGCGCCCTCCTTATACTTGGCGGGGACGCTGTCCTTGACCTTTGTGAGAATGGTGGAGTGCTTGTAGAAGAGCGCCTCGCGCACTTCGGGGTCGAGCAGCTCCATACTGCGCTTGAAGTAGGTGGGGATGCGGTCGATGACGGCGACGTAATCCTTGACCTCATAGTTCATGATGTACAGCTCGCCAAGTTTCTTTTGAAGGATGTCCTTTTCAAAATCATACGCGCCGTGGGCGTAGGCGTTGTCCACGAGGGAGATGAGCAGATCCTTCTTGATGAAATAGATGTTGAGGTTGCAAAGCTGTTTGCCGGAGTCGCTGGCGACGGGATAGCGCATATCCGTGATACGGTTGTTCTTGTCGTGCGCTACGATGATCTTGCGGGGGTTGGTGTCGTCCGTATTGTAGGTGAGCACTGTGATATCCGCGCCCTTTGCGATGTGAAAATCCTCTACGGCTTCAAAGTCGATGTTGAAGGCGATGTTGGTGTTGGCGATGACGACGTATTCCTCGCTGGCGTCCATCATAAAGCCGCGGAGGGTGTAGAGCGCCTCTATCTTGCCCTTGTACACCTCGTGCGCGCTGTTGAAAACGAAGGGCGGAAACACCGTAATGCCGCTGTTTTTGCGGTTGAGATCCCAATCGCGGCCCATGCGGATGTGGTCCATGAGGGAGTTATAGTTGTTGCGCGTGACGATGCCTATCGTGGTTATGTTTGCATGCACGAGGTTGGAAAGCGCAAAATCTATGAGGCGATATCTGCCTCCGAAAGGCAGGGACGCGGTGGTGCGATGTATCGTCAAGTCGTTGAGGTGGTTTTCCGCATCCGATGTGAACAGAACACTCATTGTATGGTTTTTCATAATTCTCCCTCCTTAACCGAGCATTTCATTGGGTCCGACGACGGCGTCCTCGGGCAGATGATAGCCGGGGCCGATGACGCTTATCTTCCACTCGCCGGGGCGGCACTTTTCAAGCGTCTCGCCGACTATGGCGTTCTTGCCGACGACGGCGTCCCAGCCGATAATGCTGTATCTTACGTCCGCGCCGTCCTCTATGACCGCGCCGGGCATTATAATGGACGCCTCGATGTACGCGCCCTCGCCCACCGTGACGGAGTGCGAGATTATGCTGTCGCGCACGGTGCCCTTTATGACGGTACCTTCGGAGATAAAGCAGTTGGACACCTTGCCCGTAGGCGTGATGAACTGCGGCGGCTCCGCGTTGTTGCGGGCGTAGATCTTCCACTTGTCGTCGTCGAGGTTGAGCTCGCTGCCGTAAAGGATGTCCATATTCGCCTCCCAAAGCGAGGAGATGGTGCCGACGTCCTTCCAATATCCGTCAAACTGATACGCGAAGAGGCGCTGACGGTCCGCAAGCATTTTGGGGATTATGTTTTTGCCGAAGTCGTTTTCCGACGCCTTGTCCGCCTCGTCGTCGATGAGATACTGCCTGAGTTTTGCCCACGTGAAGATGTAGATGCCCATGGACGCCTTAGTGCTGCGCGGATTCTTGGGCTTCTCCTCGAATTCCTCGATCTGCTTCGTGCCCTTCTTCAAGTTGAGGATGCCAAAGCGGCTCGCCTCCTCGATGGGGACGTCGCGCACGGCGATGGTGCAGTCCGCGTTGTTGCTCTTGTGCTCCGCAAGCATGTCGCTATAGTCCATCTTGTAGATGTGGTCGCCGCTCAGAATGACGACGTAATCCGGGTCGTAGTTGTCGATGAAATCTATGTTTTGATATATGGCGTTTGCGGTGCCCTTGTACCACTCGCCCGACTTCGCGCCCATATACGGCGGCAAAACGTAGATGCCTCCGCTCAATCTGTCGAGGTCCCACGGCTGTCCGTTGCCGATGTATTGATGCAACTCGAATGGGCGATACTGCGTGAGCACGCCTATGGTGTCTATGCCGCTATTTATACTGTTTGAAAGCGGAAAGTCGATTATGCGATATTTTGCGCCGAAAGGCACCGCGGGCTTAGCCACATTGGACGTCAGTACGCCGAGCCTCGTGCCCTGCCCGCCCGCAAGCAGCATGGCGATACATTCTTTCTTGGTTTTTTTGCCCATTAGTTTTCCTCCTTATATTCGGGTTTCAAAAACATTACGCTGTTTTTGGGGATATTGACCTTGATAGAGTACGGCTGTCCGTGCGAGGGCTTTGCCGTGGCGCGGAAAGCGGGGCGCCTCTCCTCGTCGCCGCCGTACTTTTTGAGCGCGGAGAAGAGGTCCGCCTTGTATGTCACGCACTCGGGGACGCCCATGACGTATTTCAGCCTCTCGACGGGTGAGAAGTTGACGACGCAAATGACGTATTCGCCGTCCGCCGCCCTGCGTATGAAGGAGACGATGTTTTGAGTATTGTCGTCCACGACTATCCACTTGAATCCTTCATAGCTGGAGTCCATCTGCCAAAGCGCCTTGTTTTCGAGATAGAAGGCATTGAGGTCCTTCACGAATTTCTGGAAAGTGCGGTGGCGCGGATAATCGAGCAGGAACCAGTCAAGTTGTTGGGTGTAGTTCCACTCAATAAACTGCGCGAACTCGTTGCCCATAAAGCTCAGCTTTTTGCCCGGGTGCCCCATCATATAGCCGTAAAACGCCTTTAGACCCTCGAATTTTTGGTCGTAATCGCCGGGGACTTTGTTTATCATACTGCGCTTACCGTGCACCACCTCGTCGTGACTCAGCGGTAAAATGTAATTCTCGCTGAAAGCGTACGTTATGGAGAAAGTGAGTTTGTTGTGATTGTCCTTTCTGAAAAAAGGGTCGAGGGAGAGATAGCTCAAGCTATCGTTCATCCAACCCATGTTCCACTTGAAATTGAAACCGAGGCCGCCGTCGTATGCGGGCTTTGTGATCATGGGGTACGCCGTGGACTCCTCCGCTATGGTGACCGCACCGTGATACTTGCTTAAGATCGCGGTGTTCATCTGTTTCAAAAAGTCCTTCGCCTCGAGGTTGTAGTTGCCGCCGTACTGATTGGGGACCCACTCGCCCTCCTTGCGTCCGTAGTCGAGATAGAGCATGCTCGCCACGGCGTCGCAGCGTATGCCGTCGATGTGGTAGACGTCAAACCAGAACATCGTCGCCGAGATGAGATAGGATTTGACCTCGTTTTTGCCGAAGTCGTACACGCAGGTGCCCCACTCCTTATGCTCGCCCTTGCGCGGGTCGGCATATTCATAGAGCGGAGTGCCGTCGAAGAGGCGCAGCCCCTGCTCGTCGCGCGGGAAATGCGCGAGCACCCAGTCGAGGATGACGCCTATGCCCGCCCTGTGGCAACGGTCGATGAACTCCATGAGGTCCTTCGGCGTGCCGTAGCGGGAGGTGGGCGCAAACATGCCCGTCACCTGATAGCCCCAGCTGCCGTCGTAGGGATGCTCTGTGAGCGGCATGAGCTCGATATGGGTATAGCCCATCTTTTTTATGTATGGTATGAGGTCGTCGGCGAGGTCCTTATAGTTGAATACGTTGCCGTCGGGATAGCGGCGCCAGCTGCCCAGGTGCAACTCGTATATATTCATGGGGCTGCCGTAGGGATTGTAACTTTCGCGCTCCGAAAGCCACTTGCGGTCCTTCCATCGATAGCCGCCGAGATCGTAGAGTTTTGTCGCGTTTGCGGGCGCGGTCTCGAAATGCAAGCCGTAAGGGTCGCACTTGAGCGCCGTCTTGCCGTCCGCCGACGTGACGGCGTATTTGTAGACGTCGTATTGCTTTAGCCCGGGTATGAACAGCGACCATATGCCGTCGTCGCCGCGCGTCATCTTGTTTGCGTTTGCGTCCCAGTTGTTGAAGTTGCCTACGACTGCGACAGCCGCCGCATTCGGCGCCCAAACAGTAAAATACCAGCCGTCCACGCCGTCCTCCACGCCCTTATGGGGAGAAAACATCTTGTACGCCTGATAATTTGTGCCTTCATGAAACAGATATGAAGCATAGCTGTCTTTCATTTGACTTTTTGTATTTGCGCGTATCGCGCGCACTCCTATAATTTATTCTTGCGTATATTTTAACAAATGAAATCAAAAGTGGCAACAGCAAAACGAAATTTTTTACATTTTTGCAAATTTTGCACAAATTATTTTGCAAAAAAAAGAAAAATTTGCGGTTTTTGTCGCAAATTTTGGAATTTCGCGCTTGCATATTTTGAAGTTTTTTCAATTTTGCTCATTGTTCTCTGCAAGCATAGGTATGCATATCTCGAAAATAGTCATATGCTGTCCGTCGGGGTCCAACAAACTTATCGTGCCACCGTGCATCTCGACTATCTTTTTGCACACCGTAAGCCCGAGCCCCGTGCCCTGCTTGCTCCGCGACTCCTCCGCGACGACGAAAGGCGCAAAGATGTCCGCGCGCGCCTTTTCGGGTATGCCGCCGCCGTTGTCCATGACATATATCTTCGCCTTGCCGTCCTCGCACCTTTCTCCCACCGTCAAAGTGGAGCCCTTTGGCGTATACTTGAAGAAGTTGCTCACGAGGTTGTCAAGCACTCGCGTGAATTGTTCCCTGTCGAGCGCGACCGTCAGCCTGTCGTCAGACAACTCCGCGCGTATCTCATAGCCTTGAATGTCAAATTCGTCGTACTTCGCCGCGAGAAAGCTGCGCACGAATTCCACTATGTCCGTGGGTTCCGTATTGAGTTTGAAGTCGGGGTGATCGAGCTTGCTGTACTCGTAGAACTCATTGATGAGCTCGCTCATATATTCCGATTTTGCAATGATGAGGTTGAGATATTTTTGCTTGTCCTCCTCTCTTACGACCCCATCCCTTATCGCCTTTGCAAAGCCCTCGATTATCGTCATCGGGGTCTTAAGGTCGTGCGAAAGTCCCGCGAGCATGCGCTGCCTGTCCTGCTCGAGCGCCAGCCTCTGCTCCTCGGAGGCGTTGAGCAGTCCCACCATCTCGTTGAAGGCGGCGACCAATTGCTCAAAGTCTTTGGAGCCGATATAGTTGAGCTTTTCGCGGTAGTTGCTCTTTGCGAATTCCGCCATTGCGTTGCCCAGCGCGTTTATGGGGCGTTGCACGTGCTTGTTGATGTATCTGATGTAAAAGCCGAGCGCAGTTATCAATATGCCGACAATGCCGATTATGGTGATGACGATAAACAGCCACGGAGGGGTAACTTCGTCCTCGTTGGCGTCGAGATATACGGCGTAACACTGCTTGCCGTCGCGAGAAGTGAAGGCGTATTTGCGCATATACCGCCCTTCGTGCGACAAATCGTAAAGCAAAAATTCGAATTCCCTGTTTGTAAACGTCTCTTTGTCCTCAAACTCCTTCATGGTGCCGCTAAGCTTTTTCAGATCGGAGCTTAAAAGCAGGTATTCGTCGGGCGTATCCGTGCCGTTTGAATAGGACTTTGAAATGAAATAGTTGTAACTGCCGTCGGGAGTCTGAAAACTTATGGACCTTATCGTTATGCCCGTGCCGTGATCCTGTATGCAATCAAGCTCGTCGGGAGAATACGTCCTCTCCGCGCTCTTGTCCGTAGTATAAAGTATCTCGCCGCTTTCAATGTCCACAATGTCAAGCCACCCTTCCGAACCCAAAATGACGTCGATGGGAATGGACGGGCTGTATGTGTTGTTGACAAGCTCCATCTCGTAGTCCGCGATATCCTGCACGCTTACGTTTATGCGCGAATTGTTGCTCGCCCAGCTTGCTATGAGCACTATGAGCAACGTCGCCGCGACCGTGATGAGAGTAAAGGACGAAAAGCTCCTCACAAGCAATGCAAGGAAGCTGTGATTGTCAAAGTGCGTAATATCCGACAACTTTTTGAGCTTGCGAAGCTGACGGCGGGAGAGATCTTTTTCCTCCGTCTCCTGCCCCGCGCTCCAAGGCTCCGCGGCCTCTATGCCGCCGTCGGGATATGCGCCCTCATTGACTTTTTCCTCTTTCATTTCGTCGTCAGAGCTTTTCAATCTTGTATCCCAGACCTCTCACGGTCTTTATATACTTCGGATTTTTCGGGTCGTCCTCGATCTTGTCCCTCAAATTCGAGATGTGCACCATAACGGTGTTGTCGTCTTTCTGATAGGACGAGTCGCCATTGACTTCCTCATAGAGCTGCACCCTCGTGAACACTTTGCCGGGCTCCTTCATCATGAGTATGAGGAGCCTGTACTCCGTGGCGGTGACGGGCACGGGAACTCCCCTCTTTTCGAGCGTGAGCTGATGCGTGTCGAGCACAAGCTCGCCCACGATTATTTTGCCCTCATCCAAAGCGACGGTGCTCGCCCCAAGATGATAAAAGCGTCTCAGCAATGCGCCCACTCTCGCAAGCAATTCGAGAGGATTGAAAGGCTTGACCATATAGTCATCCGCGCCCACATTGAGCCCCAATATCTTGTCGCTGTCCAGCTGCGCCGCCGACAAGATCAAAATGGGGATGTTGCTCGTCTGCCTTATGTTTTTGGTAAGCTCGTAACCGTTCATTTTGGGCATCATTATATCCACGATGGCAAGGTCTACCTTATTGTCTTTGAACACCTCGAGCGCCTCTTCGCCGTCGTGCGCGTGAAGTATGGTGTGTCCCTCGTTTTCAAGATATAGTTTGATAAGTTTTACAATGTCTTCGTCGTCCTCGGCGATCAAAATATTGAAGCTCATTTGTCCACCTCTGCGCTTGATTTTTCAATTATATCACACTATCTTTAAATTCTCAACCGCGAAAACCTAAATGTTTGTTTAGAAAAGGTATACTTTGCTTGAAAATCCTCCTCATTGATGTTAAAATGACGGCATGGATCAAAAATTTTTGCAATTTGAAGCGCGCGTGCCCGCAAAGCTCAACCTCTCCCTCGCCGTCACGGGCAAGAGAGGCTCGCTCCATACGCTCGATATGATAGTCTGCCCCTATGAAAAACTGTGGGACGAGGCGACTTTTTTGCCGCAAAACTCACGACGTATGAACGATTCTCCCCATATCGAGCTGTTGATAGCGTCCGTTTACGACGGCTTTGTCCCCCGCCTGTTTGAAAAATTCTTTATCCCAAAACTTGACGCTATTTCGCGTCAATTCGGCGTGTCGGGCACGCTCGTGCTCAAAAAAGGCGTCCCCCTTGGCGCAGGTCTCGGCGGCTCTTCGACCGCGATTGTCGCCACGATAAAATGTATAGAAAAATATTTTTCGCACATCAAGCGCCCTCGTCACGTATCCGAAAATTTTCTGCTCTCCCTATCGAGCGACGCCCCCTGCGTGTATGAAGGCGGTTTTTTGAGAGTGCGTGGCGTAGGCGACGACATCTCCCCTCTCGCGCCTTGCGCCCTCCCCGACTTTGACGTGCTCATTCCGCCGCTAGCAAGCAACTCCGCCGCTTGCTACGCAAAGTACGATTCTCTGCTCGCCGAAGGCAAGATACAAGGGGACTCCGCCGTCCCCGCGACGGTGAACGAAGCCCTCTCATCCTTAAGAAACGACCTCACCCTCCCCGCGACCCTGCTCTATCCCGACCTCGCCGCCTTCCGCGCCTCTCTTCTCTCAAAATATCCCCGCGTCCTCATGTCCGGCAGCGGCTCCGCATTTATTTGTTTTAAGTGATAAAACTCGGACTAGGGGGTGCAAAATTCAAGCACGTCCAGACTTAGTTTTACGTCAGCACTCGAGGAATCCCCTTGTCCGAGCGAATAAACGAAACCTTTGTCCGAGTGCACCTATACCCGCCGTTTGCCGTGTCCGAGCGACCCCGCGGAGCGAGCGGGATATACTCACGTACGCAGTGAGGGCGGGGCTCTGATTTATTTCCGCCCGAACAAGTGGTATAATTGCAGGC
>CANRBM010000074.1 GCA_947628855.1 uncultured Clostridia bacterium
CCTCGGAAAGTTCGAGCTTGGATACAGACACCTCGTATGCCGTCCTCTCCTCTACCACGCCGTCTTCAAGCTGTTTTTGATAGACGCGCGATTGGATGCGTCCCGTCAAATGCACCTTGCTGCCGACCTCGAATCCGCCCGCGAATCTGGCGTTCCTTCCCCACGCGATAGCCGGGATATAGTCGGATTTATTGTAAGCGCGGTTGACGGCGATGAGCATATCCGCTATCTCGCGTTTGAAAGGCGTCTGTCTGTAGATGGGCGGTTTGCACACGTATCCGTCGAGCTCTATGGTGTTGGGGTTCTCCTCGTTTGGTTCAACAAGCTCTCTGACAAAAACTCTGAGCACAAGTTTGCTCTTGTCGCCGACGAGTTTGTTGTAGCTTCTGAACTGTCCTATCGCGCCTATCTCCGCGCCGAGCGAAAAATCGACGCCGTCCATAAGCCTCTCGGATATCGTGACGGGGATGATGTCGTCCTGTCCGCTGAGACGCTTGATGGCAACGGTAAAGTCATAAAAGCCCTCCCCCATCATCTCGTGGGAAAATTGTGGCTCGCTCACCACTTTTCCCGTCAGAAACACCTTGTTGTTCTGCATTTGTTCGTAACTCATTACTCCTCCGTTAAGCATATTGCTTTAAAGGTTTATTTCGGGCTGTGCCCTTTGATGTGTTATTTTTAATTTGCCGTCCTATGCGGGGCGCCACGCTCTATTACGCCGCCCTATGCTGAATGCCGTTGTTGTCTACGGAGTAGCCCTCCGTCAATACGAGCTCGCTCATAGTCACAAACTTGAACCCCTGCGCCTTTAGCCCCGTGAGCACCATGGGCAATGCGTCAAGCACGTGATCGGAATTGTTGTGAAACAGCACTATATCGCCGCTCTTCGCCTTTGGGACTACGCGATCGTATATCTGCTTGGCGCTGAGCCCCTTCCAATCAAGGCTGTCAATGGACCACTGTACCTCGACCATTCCGAGCCCCTCTACCGCGCTCACGAGCCTGTCGTTGTAATCGCCGAAGGGTGCTCTGAAATATGTAGGTCGCTTCCCCGTCAACTCCTCGACTTTCTCATTGACATACTCTATCTCCGCCCTTATCTCGCCGTCCGAGAGCTTTGGCATGTTCAGGTGATTGCGCGAGTGGTTGCCGATCTCGAAACCCGCGTCCGCAATGGCCCTTGTCTCGTCGGCGTATTTGTCAAGCCAAAATCCCACCAAAAAGAAGGTGCCCTTTGCCTCGAACTTCGCCATGATGTCCAAAATGCCCTGCGTTTTGTCCGCTCCCCACGCAGCGTCGAACGTGAGCGCGATGACCTTCTCTCCGTCGCCCGTATCCACGCCGTATACGGGGATCTTGCGCGGCGTCTTTCCGAAGAATACAGCCGCCGCAGACGACGCTCCCAGCGCGCTCATCAGCACCAGCCCGACGATCGCGAACGCCGCAAATGCGACAATGCTCTTTCGCTTCAGGGTTATAAACATTCTGCTCCTCTATCCTAGCACGTCCTTCGCGCGAAGGCGAGCGATTTTGCCCGACCCTTGTCGAATTACGTCTATTGGAGCATATGCCTCTCCCTTCAAAGATATGCGACATGGCTTCTACTTTCTCTTTTGGATTTGACTTTGCATTTTTTCGCGAGTATAATGGTTGTTATGAAAAGGATAAGCTCCAAGAAAAACAGCTTTCTCAAACGCCTGTTCATAAACATCCCGTTTGTGCTGATCGTGACGCTTACGGCGGCATGCTTTTTCGGCGGCGCGATTTTGATATTTTACTGTTTTGTTACCGCTGCCGCGTTTCGCTCCGCAATGATAAGCCTCATCCTTGTCGGCGCGGGGCTCATACTCATCGGCGCGGGACTTGGGCTCATACTTGCCTTCAAACGCTACTATGCATTTTACGACAAGCAGATGGGCTGGGAATATCCCGACCGCAAGCCTAAAGAAGAAGTGACGACCGTGGACGGCAAAAAACCTTTGAAGGCGTATTTTTCGCTGTCCAACATCGCGCTTGCCTTCCTGCTTTTCGGCGCTATATTCACCATAATTTCCGCCGCGCTCGGCTGCATAAACCGCGACAACTGGGTGGACGCCATACGTCCCTACCGCGAGGAGCACGGCTACTACGGCGACGTGCAGAAGATCGCCATCTCCTTCTCCGTAGAAGATTCGTCTACTCATGAATACACTTTGGACGAAATAGACGTTGACCTCATCTCAAAACAAGTGGTCGTCATCTTCACCGACGACAGCGACAAACTTGGACTTTTGACAGTCGAGGCTTATGTCTCCTACAAGGAGCAGCTGACATTCGCCAACGACAAGCAGCCAATAACCTATTTCTCCATCTCGGAAACGCCACCGCCCGAAACGTCTGAAACGACGCTCGATAAGTTGCTCTTCTTTGCGGAAGACGTGCTTAGGTCCGTGCCGTCCGAAAAACAAGTGAAGGTCTACCTGCCGCTCGCCCTAAAGGACAAGGTGACGATAACAGGCGAGTATACTATCGCGAAAGACTGATGTTTTCAAGGTTCCGACTCTGCATATTATACAATACAAAAGAAACTTTGTAAATATATTTTGGCAATTTCAAAAGCTTAAAGCAATGTTTAAATGTTGACCTAAAAAGTAAACATTTTTTGATTTACAGACGTTTAGATTGCGCAAATCCTAAGGTTTATCATAATGCCCGCATATGGCGCTGTTCAGCGCATAAGCGGGCAAAAAAAAGAAGTCGGATGCGAATTTTTATTCGTATTTATACAATATTATAAAAATGTCCGCTCGCAAGTCGTTTGGACTCGGCTGCATAGTTCATTTTGCGAGCTTTGCCCCTCCCGAAAAGCGCGACAGCACGTCCGTCTTGAACGACGCGGGCACGCTCGGATGTTTCAAGGACGCGTTGCGTATGAGGGCGGACAGCATATCCGTTTGCGAAATGTCTTTGAAGAGATAAAACGCAAGCGAGCCGGGGACTGTGTTTATCTCGTTGAGATAGACTTTTGAGTCGCTGTCCACAAGAAAATCCGCCCTTATGACGCCGTCTAAGCAGAGTTCTTTGTACACGCGCTCGGTGGCGGCTTTGACGATGAGCTCAGTCGCGCCTATGCCCGCGGGTATCCTGTGCTCCCCACCGCCCATTTTGCCGTTTGCCATATACTTGTCCTCGAAACTCAAAAAATCGCCGCATGAGATGGGGCGTTCCGTCTCGGACACAACTATCTCCTCGCCATCCCTGTACGCGGCGCAATTCACCTCTATAAAATCCGTGAGCATGTGTTCCGCTATGACCTCGCCGTCAAAGTTGAACGCGATCTCGAGCGCCTCTTTAAGCTCTTCCCTGTTGTGCGCGGCGCGTATGCCTATGCTGCTGCCAAGGCGCGCGGGTTTTACGATGATGGGATAATCCAGCTCCTCGAGCGAGGCGATGAGCGCGCTTTCGTTCTCTTCAAAGTCCTTTTTGGACGCGTCCCTGTACGGCAGAACGTTGAAAAGCAAACTTTCGAACATCCTTTTGGATGCGAGTTTGTCAAGCAGAAGCGCGGACGCAAGCGGCGAACACGATGTGTAGCGTATTCCGTTATATTCGAATATTGCTTGCAACACTCCGCCCTCGCCCTCTCCGCCGTGACAGCATATGAGCGCGACGTCGGGCACAAATCTGCGTCTCAACTTTCCGCGTTTCACCTCGTAAAGCCCTCCCGAGACGAGATGCACTACGGCGTGTTCGCCTTCGTTGAATGGCGAAAACGCGGATATTTTGTTCAGCCCGCCGACATACATTTTTCCGCCGTGCATATACACGGGCTCCACTTCATACTCAGACTTGTCTATCGCGCCTAGCGTTTGCATAGCCGTGATGACCGAAATGTCGCTCTCAAGCGACATGCCTCCGAAAAACAATGCGACTTTCTTTTTCATATGCCACCTCCCCTCAACTTATGTCAAAATGCGCGCAATTGTGCATATGTCGCATTGTGACGTACTGAAAAAAATAATCAATATTTGCGTAATAGAGCTTTTATATCAATGTTATGTTTGATAAAAGTATTTTAAAAATCGAGTTATTTTAGAATACTTTTTGTGATTTTGCTTTCATTTTCTTATGTCGTCATATATGTCGGGGAGGTCGTTGAGTATAAGCAAAGCGTCCCCCGCAAGCAGTCTGCACTTGAAATCCTCCCTAGCGCCGTCAAGCGAGTCATATATGTGTATCTCCCCCGCAAAGCCGCCGTCCAAAAGCCCTCGCCTTATTGGATCGGTGCGCTTGACTCCCACCAAAAGCGCGAGGTCGGCAACTTCCGCCATCTTCATTCCAAGTTTATAATTCTCTTCCCTCTCCTTTCCGCCAAGTTCCACAAGCCCCGGGGTCAGCACCACTTTGCGGCGAGGAAACATGTTCAACGTATCCAGAGCGCATGTCGCGCCATCGGGATTGGAGTTGAAACTGTCGTCGATTATGAGTATCCCCTCTCCCCTCAAAAGCTGCATCCTGTGCGGCACAGGTTCAAGCTCCTCTATCGCCTCGAGAATAAAAGGGGTCTCCACGCCGAGCGCATGCGCCATGGCCGCCGCAAGCGCTATATTTTCTATATTCTGCCTGCCGATGAGAGGCGTTGTCACGGGATATTCCTGCCCGGATATCACAAGTTTGAAGTCGGTGCCGTCCTCGCTCATGACGATGTCCCGCACAAATACGTCTCCCATCTCGCCCGCATATATGACGGCGGGTCTCTTTTTGAGCTTTTCGAGGGCGAACTCCGCCTTATCCTTGACTTTAGAGTTTACTACGCAAAGCCCGCGCTCGCCGACTTCCAAAATGCGACATTTTTCGCGTGCGATATTCTTTTCGCTGCCGAAAGTTTCAAGATGTTGCAAGTTCATGCCCGTCAATATGCTAAGCGACGGCTTGACCATATTCATGAGCGTGCGTATGTCGCCCACCCTTCTAGCGCCGAATTCCGCGATAAACACGTCGTAAGTCTCATCAAGCGAGGTCACGGCTTTCACTATGCCCATCGGAGTATTGTAGCTTGCGGGCGTGGCGAGCACGTTGTATTTCTTTTCAAGCATAGCTTTAAGGAAATTTTTGACGGAAGTCTTGCCGTAGCTTCCCGTTATGGCGATCTTGATGAGGTCCCTCCGCTTAGAAAGTATCTTGCTTGCGCGCCGCGCGTATCTTGCGTTGTTCAGTTTCTCGAACACGTTGATGACGCTCGCTCCCACACAAAAAAGCGCGGGATATGCCAGCGGAAAACAGAACAGTATGAGGTATCTTAAATAATTCTGGTTAAGCCGCGCCGTCGCGATCCCAAAGGAGCATATCACCGCCGCAGTCGTAAACGCCGTAACAAAAAGCAGACATCTGACAGCCCTTTTTGTGTATTTCAGCGGTTTTTTGCGCTTTGGGATATCCTCCATAAAGTACATGGCAAACTCCGCTATGAAAAAGAAGAGCACCGTAGCGAATCCCCAGAACGCACGCGAGGAAAAGAAATAGAACGCAAGCCATATCGCCGTAAATACGGATACGGCGCAAATGTCGAAGATGTACACGAAGGCAAGCCTGCGCGATTTGAATATCTCGCTCACCCTATAGTTGTCCTGCTGTATGACATAAAGATACGGGCGCGTCATGAAAAACGCGTCCAATGCCACGATGAGCACATAAAACCAATCCCCTCTAAGCAGCGTCATCTGCCCTCCTGTCCTCTCAAAAACGCCCGCAATATTGCATAAAATGTCGCGCCGTCGTCTACAAACGCAAAGTGCCCGCCATCCAGCAAAAACAACGCGCTGTCCGATATTCCCCTTTTGAACTTGCGCGCCATATACATGGGCGTCACGCGGTCGTCTCTCCCCCAAAATATTGCGGTCGGGCACAAAATGTGACAAAGCAGCGGAGACTGATCGTAATTGACCACCTTTTTGAATGTGTTTTGCATATCGGGCGAGAGCGCCCTGTAATCCGCGGAGCCCGAAAGCCCCTTGAACCCCAACTTTTTAAGGAGCTTATGCGCGCCGACTCTGACAAAATATATGAGTCCCCGCCTCGGTTTTAGCCCCGCGCTGTCCACGAGGGCTATGCTCTTCACCGCGTCGGAATGCTTTGCGGCGAGCTCGAGGCATACCCGCCCGCCGAAGGAGTGCCCCACAAAATGCGCGCGCCCTATGCCCAAAATACCCATTATCCTCAGCACGTCCGCCGCATAATCGGGCACACCGTAGGGATATTCGGGAGGGTCACTCCCTCCAAAGCCCGCCATATCGACAAGCGTGACGCGATATCCGTCCGCGAGCATCCCCGCGACAAATAAAAAGGCGGAGGCAGAAGAGCCCCAGCCATGCAAAAAGACGACGTTTTCGCCCGCTCCCGCGCACATAACGCGCACATTGCGGCCGCCTATCAACAAGTTTTTGTCCTCAAAATCAAGTTTTGTCAACTCCCTCCCCGAGCTTCAGCCGCATGATGAGCGCGTCAAAGCTGTTCATATAATACCTCTTCCGTACTCCGACTTTTTCAAAGCCGCATCTTGTATACAGCGCGATCGCAGCCGTATTCTGTTCGCTCACCTCGAGCGTGAGTGTGTTCACTCCGCACGACTTCGCTTCGGATATGAGGCGCGCCAAAAGCTTTCCCCCAATTCCTTGCCCGCGCATTTCCTTTATGACGGCGATGTTCAGTATGTCCGCCTCGTCGAGGGTGCGCCTGAATCCGCCGTAGCAGATGACCTTTCCGCCCTCAACGCCGACAATTATCGTCGAGGACGGGTTTTCAAGCTCGGACAAGAGCATATTCTCGCTCCAGGGCTCCGCCATAGCCTCGCGCTCTATCGCCGCGACTTCGGGGATATAACGGCTGTCAAGACGCTCGAACCTCATTCTTTTTCCCTCTCTGCCTGCGATTTACGCATATAGAAGGGCTCGAAAACGGTGCAGAACTCCCCTCTTTCCCCCTTCTCTGCGACGACTGCCGCAAGCGTGCGCGCCGCGTCGCTCTTAGGCTCGTATATAGCGCCGTCAAGCGTGTCCGCCCCGTCCGCCTCGATAAACCGTGTGCTCAAAGTCTTGCCGTTCTCGCACTCTGCGGCATAGATATTGCCGTGTCCCGCGTCCACCGCCGCGACTATTCGCCCTCTATTGTATGCAATGATGTCAAAGGATGTGACTGCTATCCGCTGCGCGCCCGTAGCGAATGCGAGCGACGTCGCCATAGAAACGCCAATCCTTATCCCCGTAAACGACCCGGGACCCACATTGACCGCCACTGTATCCAGCATTTGAGGAGTTGTGCCGTGCGCCTTGAAAAGCTCGTCTATCGCGGGCAGGAGCAGCGCGGAATGTCCGCTCTTGCCCACCTCGCGCGTGAGGCAAAACGTCTCGCCCTCCTTGATGAGGGCAAGCGTGAGGAGCGAAGATGTGGTATCGATCGCCAAACATGTCATATCTTTGTCTCCGAAAATATTTTTTCTTTGTGCGTATAGTCGCGTCGATTGCCGTCACGGCTGTAATGCTTGATTTGCGGTCACTGATTTCGCACGATTTCGGCATGCGACTTTTATTTTTATTGCATACATGCCGCAATTGTTGCGCCTGTAGCGGAAGTCATTTGACATATCGCACATCTTTACTTTGCGCCTTGCTCCATGTCGGGCAAGGTGCGCTAAAACCGCATAGGTTGACTCTCAAGCCTCGAGCCCTATCTCGAATATGCGAGAATTTTCATCCTCGCCGAGGGATATCTTCACAGTGTAGATCTTGCCTTTCAGCCCCGTAAGTTTGTTCCACTCAATGACCGTGACGCTCTCGCCGTCTATGCTGTCCGCGATACCCAGCTCGGCAAGTTCATCCTCGTTTTCCACGCGATATAGATCTATGTGATTGAGCTTTAACCTGCCGCTCTCATAGACGTTGAGCAGACTGAATGTCGGACTTGTGACCTCTTCTAAGACGCCAAGCGACTTTGCCAACCCCTTTGTGAACGTAGTCTTTCCCGCGCCGAGGTCGCCTTCGAGCAAAATTATCTCGCCGCCGTCCAGCTCGCTCGCGAGGCTGTCTGCAAGTTTGTATGTCTCCTCGACGGAGCGCACGGTATGCGTCCCAACTATGCTCGGCACAGCGTTCTTTTTTTGCAAGCTCGTGCCCTCCCAGTGCAATATCGCGCTCAACCGCTTGTACAGCAAGAATGTGAGCGCAGACACTATTATACATCTTAAAAGGTTGAAAGGCAACACTCCGAGCAGTAAATAATAGGTGTAAAAAGTCTCTTTCGTTATGCCTTTGTACAGCGTGCCGAGCATGCCGACTATGCCGTCGAAATCGCCGTGGAAAAACAACTGCACGTAAAACGGGACGGAAATGTAGACGTTTACAAGCATAGCCGCGCCCGTAAGCAACACGCTCCCTACCGCGAGCCCTATGAGCGCATGCTTTATGCCGCTCTTTGAGGACTCCTTGTCGCGGCGCAGCCTGTATATGAGGGACGCAGGCAGTACGAACATCACCCCAAGCAACATATCCGTAAGCTCGCCGACATACAGCGTGGAGGACAGCGGCAATTTAAGAAGGCACTTGAACACTA
>CANRBM010000075.1 GCA_947628855.1 uncultured Clostridia bacterium
GTCGGAGACACGTGCTTGAAACTTGTCGCCGCGACGAGTCCCGTATTCTCCTTTATCTCCTTGACAAGTTGCCACGAATTGAGCGCGTCAAGAAAGTTGATATATCCCGGTCTGCCGTTCAATATGCGTACGGGAAGGTCGCCGCCGTCCGCCATAAATATGCGCGCGGGCTTTTGGTTTGGGTTGCAGCCGTATTTCAAAGAAAACTCGTTCATATCGCTCCTGTATCGTCGGAAAAATGCCGACGTTTCATATTGTTTTTGTTTTAAAACTCACGACGTATGTATGATTTTTCAAGATCCGTCGCTTTTACATCTGTGTTTGAGACGCCTTGAAACGCCTCATTTTTGATACTTGTTTAAAATGATCTCCTCTTCCTCGCCGCTCAAAAGGTCGTAGGAGCGACACACAAGGGATATCTTGTTATCCTCGTTCAGGCTTTCCCAAACTTCGCGCGCAAGCTCCTGTACCGTCGCGGGGAGTTTCACTCTTTCGGGTTCGCCCTCAAAAGTGGGGAGCGGGTCGCCGTCCTTTTTGTATGTATGTATGAAGTGTCCAAGCCCGCTGAGCGGCTCATAAGAGTAGAAATATCTGTTGCACGCCCTGCCCTTCGAGTCCGCGCTCTTCAAAATAGACATCTCGTAGGTATAGTCCCTCCTCTTTTTGCCGAGGTGGAGTATGGCGCTTATGCGCGGGGTGAAGTTGGGCGCGTCAGGCTCGAACTCTCTTGTCATAAGCGCGTGACGGAAACATTTGCCCTCCTTGAGCGACGCCTCAATGGTGTCAGTTTGGTCGCCGTTGGTGACTATAACGTCCTTTCCGACGCTCTTGACGGGCGCATATATGATGAGGCTCGGGTCCTTGACCTTGCTCTCGTCATAAGGTTCGGTGTAGACGGCGTCTCCCTTTTTGACAAAGACGCGATTGCGGCTATTGTCGCTCCTGCCCATGATGAAGTAGGCAAACAGCGCCTTTTTCCCGTCCGAGCTCTTGCCGACGATTATGCCGCGCCCCGGATAAGCGTTTGAGGCAAGCAACCTCGAGATGCTCTTTTTTGCGTATGACATGTTGTACTCCTTCGCCGTATGGCGTGTTGATTTTCTAATTTATTTTTTTGTGACAAACTCAAAACTTCGCTTTTTTTGATACAGGTGCGCATTTTGCGATGTGTCCACGATTTAGCTCAATAATGTTTTACCCTCACATTCCGCAAAGTTTGCTTGCGACAAGCTCCACGGCCTCAGGCAATATCACCCATTCCGCCTCGCGCATTACGCGCTTTTGCAGCGTCTCGGGAGTATCGCCGTCCTGCACGTTTACGGCTTTTTGCAAAATTATGGGCCCGCCGTCGCACTCCTTGGTGACATAGTGCACAGTTGCGCCCGTCACCTTGACTCCGCGCGCGAGCGCCGCCTCATGCACGTGAAGTCCATACATTCCAACTCCGCAAAAGCTTGGGATGAGCGCGGGATGCACATTGATGACGCGCCCCTCGTACGCTTTGATGAACTTTTCGGACAGCACTGTCATAAAGCCCGCGAGCACGACCATATCTATGCGCTCTTTTTTGAGAGCGGCAAGCATAGCTTCTTCGCGCTCCTGCCTTGAAGGAATGCTCTTCCTGTCAAATACGAGCGTCTTTAGTCCATATCTTTTTGCGCGCTCCAGCACATAAGCGCCCGCGTTGTCCGTGACGACGAGGCATATGTCGCCGTGCGGGATAAGCCCCGCCTCGCTCGCGCTCATTATCGCCTGAAAATTTGTGCCTCCGCCCGAGCAGAGCACCGCGATCTTCACCTTTTCCATACCGTCTATGTTCCTTATTTTTGTGCAAACGTCGTGAGTTTTGCGCTCTTTGATAGCCCGTATCCTCGTCGTTTTTGCACGTATTAGTCTATTTTATTTTACCTTAGCGGCGCAATATTTGCAAGACGTAACCTGCTCATTTGCCACTCAAGCATTTTGCTCCGTGATATTTTGCGTATCAAGCGTTTTTCTTCGAGTTTTTAAGCGCGCTCTTCACCATTTCAAACATCGCGCCCTCATATCCCTTTTGAAAATTGCCCCAAGTCGGATGATAGCTCAAAATATAAGTGACGCCGTCCCGCTTTATCTCGCACAAATTTCGTTTTGTCGCTATGTGCGCTTTACTCTTGGCACACATTTTTAATATATCAGGCTCAAGCGGCTCGTCCTTACGACTGTCATACTCTGCAGCGATATCGGGCAATTCCTCTTTGAGCGATATCTCATGCCAGCCGCAGAATACGACGATGTTTGGTTTGAGTATATCGATCTCTTCCTTGAGTATTTTGGTATCCACACTGTGAAGTAGCGCCCTTCCCCCGTCGGACAAAGCGCACTTCGACTTTTTACGCAAACATATTTTGTCGATATTGTTCCATACGACGGCGCAATTTTCGAGTTCCGCAATGCTCCCAAACCTTCTCCAGAATGCGCTTTTTCTGCCTTCTCCCAAATGATAATCTTTGACAGCCCAAGCGTTGTAGATCATGAGCTTTTCAATGCCTTTCACGTTGACAGCATTATCCTCAAACACCATAATAGGCTCCGTGATGATCTTGTAGATCGAGGCGTTCTGCTTCCAACGCGCCGCGGATCCCGTTTCCCAACCGGACGCTTTGCCAAAGCCCCACTCTCCCGCAGCCTCTTCGCCGACGATCATGATGCGGTTTGTCGCGTTCTCCCAACCGTCAGGGACGCCGATGTAGCACGGATTTGAATAATCGTCGCCGCACAAGTCTTTACACTCGCGCCCAATCTGTTCCGTCCACACTATGTACTTTTTTAAAAGCGCGTCGTGAATATCGCTTTTCACATCATTTCCCCTTCCGCCTCGCTTTTTATATCGCTGTCTTGACCGTCTATCATGCCTTTCCCTCCGAGCGATAATTTTTATGCCGTCAATTTATCTTAGACAGTGCGTCAAAATTGTCACATTGAGCAATAAATTTAATATCAACTCGGAGCGATCGTCCCAAATGGCATTAAGCAATATATCCGACATCGTGTCGCATACGCGAGATTTTTACTTGAGCGTTACGCCGCTGCCCTCGACCATAGTGCCGAGTTTGTATGCGGATACGCCGTTCGCCTTCAAAATCTCTATCGCCTTTTCCGCGTCCTCGCTGTGCACTATGGCGGTCATGCCTACGCCCATATTGAAGGTGTTGAACATGTCGTGTTCGCTTATATTGCCGCGTTTTTGGATAAGGTCGAATATAGGCAGCACTTTCACGTCCGACCGCGCTATCTCTACGCCCAATCCTTCGGGGAAGGAGCGCGGCATATTCTCAAAGAATCCGCCGCCCGTGATGTGCGACACGCCGAGCACTTCCACCTGCTCGAAAAGCGCGAGCATAGGCTTGACATATATGACGGTAGGCACAAGCAGCGTCTCGCCGAGGGACTTGCCGTCAAGCTCCGCTAAGGGCGCGTTCAAATCGGCATTTTCTATGTCGAACACCTTTCTCACGAGAGAAAAGCCGTTGGAGTGTACTCCGCTGGACGGGAGCGCGAGCATGACGTCCCCCGCCCTCATCTTTTTATTGTCAATTATCTTGTCGCGGTCCACTACGCCCACGGTGAAGCCCGCGATGTCGTAGTCGTCCTCGGGCATGGTGCCGGGGTGCTCCGCGGTCTCGCCGCCTATGAGCTGGCAGCCTGCCTGTACGCAGCCCTCCGCCACTCCGCTCACTATGGTCGCTATCTTTTCGGGGATATTTTTTCCGCAAGCGATGTAGTCAAGGAAAAACAGTGGTTTAGCCCCGCAACAAAGCACGTCGTTGACGCACATAGCGACGCAATCAATGCCTATGGTGTCATGCTTGTCGAGCAATTGGGCGACGCGCAACTTTGTGCCTACGCCGTCCGTACCAGACACCAAAACCGGCTTTTTTATGCCCTCGAGGTCAAGCGGAAACAGCCCTCCGAAACCGCCTATGACGTCCCTGCCATCGGGGAGCGTGCGCGCGATATGCTTTTTCATGAGCTCCACCGCTCTGTAGCCCGCCGTGATATCCACTCCCGCATTCTTGTAACTTTCGGAATAGCTGTCCTTCATTGTTTTTTCTCCTTATTTTGGAATTTGGGATTTGCGCTTATGGGGCGCTCCCATCTTTCAAATCTGCTCTTGTCCGTGACGGTGGGAAGGTCGGTGGGATAGTTTCCGTCAAAGCACGCCTTGCAAAAGCCCGTACCCTCGCCTGTGAGCCACTCTACTTTATTTACATCAAGATATCCGAGCGAATCCGCGCCTATTATCTTTGCTATTTCATCAACGCTATGGTGGCAGGCTATGAGGTTGTCGCGCGAGTCGATGTCAGTGCCGTAATAGCATGGGTTGAGGAAAGGCGGAGCGGATGAAAGCATATGCACCTCTTTTGCGCCCGCGTCGCGCAGCAGTTTGACTATGCGCTGACAAGTCGTGCCGCGCACTATGCTGTCGTCCACGAGCACCACGCGCTTGCCCTTTATTGCGGAGGTGAGCACGTTGAGCTTTATGCGCACCCTATCCTCTCTTGCGGCTTGCCCGGGAGCGATGAACGTCCTGCCTATATACTTATTTTTGATGAACCCGATGCCATACGGTATGCCCGACGCCTCCGCATAGCCGAAAGCCGCGTCGATGCCCGAATCGGGGACGCCTACGACTATATCCGCGTCGATCTTGTACTGCTCGGCAAGAAATTTTCCCGCCTGCCGCCTCGCCTCGTGCACGGACTTGCCGCCTATAACGGAGTCGGGACGCGCAATATACAAAAACTCGAATACGCAAAGCGTCTTTTTTGCTATGCCGCAGTGCGATATGTCGCTTGTCACGCCGTCCGCGCTTATCGTGAGCATCTCGCCCGGCTCCACCTCGCGCACATATGTTGCGCCGATAGCGTCCAGAGCGCAGGACTCGGATGCTACGACATACGCTCCGTCGTCTCTAATTCCGAAACAGAGCGGCCTGAAGCCGTTGGGATCGCGCGCGGCAATGAGCTTGGAAGGCGACATCACGACTATGGAATACGCGCCTTGCAGCCTGTCCATAGCGGCGAGCACCGCCTCCTCTATGGAGCGACGGCGTACGCGCTCCTTCGTGATGATGTAGGAGATGACCTCGCTGTCAGAAGTCGTATGAAATATGCTGCCACTGTTTTCAAGCTCGGAGCGCAACTCGTAGGCGTTGACAAGGTTGCCGTTGTGCGCAAGCGCGAGATTTCCTTTCAAATGGTTGACGACGATGGGTTGCGCGTTCTCCCTCAGCCCCGTGCCCGTCGTGGAATAGCGCACATGTCCTACCGCCATATTGCCCACGCCCAGCCTGCTCATAGCCTCTTGGCTGAACACGTCGTTGACAAGCCCTACGTCCTTATGCGTACGGAAAACGCCGTCGTCGTTGACGACAATGCCCGCAGACTCCTGTCCTCTGTGCTGGAGCGCAAACAGCGCGTAATATGCGGTCGAAGCCACATCCTGTTTTGAATTTGCGAAAATGCCGAACACTCCGCACTCGTCATGTATGTGTGACATAAAACTCTCCGCGCGACATTTCAAAATGCCATGACCTGCGACATTTCAAAATGCCGTAAAATTTCAATAAAAGATGTTTATGTGCGCAAAATGCGCACATAAACAGTGGATATGTTATTTATTTGTGATCCTACCGAATATCTCGCGGTAGGCATCCTCAACTCCGCCGAGGTCGCGTCTGAAGCGGTCCTTGTCGAGTTTCTCATTCGTCTTTGCGTCCCAGAAACGGCAGGTGTCGGGAGATATCTCGTCCGCGAGCACTATCTTTCCGTCCGCCGTCTTGCCGAACTCGAGCTTGAAGTCGATGAGTTTCACGCCTATCGTAAGGAAGTATTCCTTGAGCACTTCGTTGACTTTGAATGCGTATGTCTTGATGAGCTCGATCTCTTCCTTTGTCGCGAGCTTGAGCGCGAGCGCGTGATAGCTGTTGATGAGGGGGTCGCCAAGCGCGTCGTTTTTGTAGGAGAACTCTATCGTGGGTTCGTCAAAGACGATGCCCTCTTCCACGCCGTAGCGCTTTGCGAAGGAGCCCGCTGAGACGTTGCGGATGATGACCTCGAGCGGCACTATGCTGACCTTCTTCACGAGGGTATCGCGCTCGGACAGCTCCTGCACATAGTGCGTGGGGACGCCCTTTTTCTCGAGCAGCTGCATCATCATATTGCTCATGCGGTTGTTGATGACGCCCTTACCGACGATGGTGCCCTTCTTGAGACCGTTGAACGCGGTCGCGTCGTCCTTATAAGAGACGATGTAAAGATCTTTGTCAGAGGTCTTGTAGACCTTTTTTGCCTTGCCCTCATAAACTTGTTCGAGCTTTTCCATATTTTTCTCCTTGAAAAGGTTATTTTTATTGTTGTGACCGCATATGCGGCCGGAACATCGAAATCGTTGCCCCATATCCCGTATCGCTGCAATTTTTGATCTTACTTGTTGTATTTTTCGGCTATTTTCTTGTTTTTTTCAAGCACTTGCTTTGCGGCGGCGTCCCTTGCCTCCTTGAGTTTTGCGGCGAGCGCGGAGTCGGACACGGCGATTATCTGCGCGGCGAGGTAAGCCGCATTCTTCGCGCCGTCAATGGCGACTGTCGCGACGGGTATGCCCGATGGCATCTGCACCGTGGAAAGCAGCGCGTCCATTCCGTCGAGAGTCGCGCCCTTAATGGGTATGCCGATGACGGGGAGAGTGGTGTTTGCGGCAAGCGCGCCCGCAAGGTGAGCCGCCATACCCGCGGCTGCGATTATGACGCCAAAGCCGTTTTTATCCGCGTTTTCTGCGAACGCTTTGGCCTCAAGCGGAGTGCGGTGCGCGGAATAGACGTGCACCTCAAAGGGAATTTCAAATTCATCAAGCACGTCGAAAGCCTTGCTCACGACGGGCAGATCGGAATCGCTGCCCATAATAATGCCGACTTTTTTCATACATACCTCCGAAATAATCAAGAAGGCAGGATTTTCCTGCGTGAAAATACCTGCCTTAAATTGCGCCTCTCAGACTATTGGGTTTCTCCCCGCCCTGTCGGGCGAAGCACGTTCTCAAGCCTTTCATAGCGGTATTATAGCGCAAATCAAAAAGCGACGTCAAGCGATAGAACGCCCTTTTCGCCGCTTTTTCAAAAGTATACAAATTGTGTTTTCGCGCTATGCTTTTTTCGTTTCGCCCGCTTTTTCTTGGTTTTTCATTATGTTGACGAGCCCCAGCATAAACGAATCCGAGCCGAGGTCCACGATGTTGACGGAGTAGATGAACACGGGTATCATGATGAGCACGCACAAGATCGGATTGAGATACCAAAGTCCTACGCACAGCAAGATATCTATTGCCAAAATTATAAGCCCGACGAGTATGTGCGAGACGACGTTGCGCGGCGTGATGACGTCCCTCAGCGTGAGCGGGATATCCTCGTCGTGATAGATGATGAAGGAGTTCATAAGCGAGATGACCGCCCACAGCGCGACAGCCGCAAACAGCACCAAGATCGCGAACCACTGTATAAACGCGAACAGTATGCCCGCGACATACACGACGAGGGACTGGATGAAAGGCACAAGCGTATGCGCGATCAAAAAGTTTTTTATCCCCCGCTTTGCGGTGCGTCTGCGCAGGACGTAGCGCGTGACGGAGTTGGAGATCCACACGCCCAGCGCGACGAGCGACACCGCGATACCGATGTCTACGGACAGCTTGTTTGAGAAAGCGGTCAGTATGGCGTTTATCTGCGTGTCAAAGCCCTCCGTGGACACGCTCAACGTCTCGAAAAAGCCTTTTACGGTGGTGCTTATCCACTTCGTATTCAAAATTTCGGATATGGTCTGCAACAAGTTTCCGCTCTGATCCAACTTGCCAAACGCGTAGGCGAGAAACTCCTCCACGGATGCGGAAGATTGCTCTATGGACGAGCCGACGGTCTCCACTATCCCCGACAGCGTAACGGACAGATTTTGAATGGTGGAGCTTGCAAACAGCAATATCGCAAACAGCATAAAAAGATACACCGTGCCCATCGTCACGAAAATGTATATCCAATTCGTGCCGAAATTCTTCAGCGTATTCTTGATCATTCCAAAATCGGGCGCAATATTTTTGCCGCGTTCGCTCTTGCCGCGCTTTAAAGCGCTCTCTTTCTTTGTCCCCTTTTGCATACTGCCTCTACGTGATTTTATTTGGCGCCTATCCGATGCTTGATAAGCCACATCGCATATTATATCACCGCCCGCGGCTTTTAGCAAGATTAAGTTTCGCATATGACAGGTTCAATATCCCAATGGGCGATGCGGCTGATAAAATTTCAACGTCTGAACAAAAATATAAAAATCGCTTGCAACTTGAGTCGCATTATGATATATTTGTAGTGCGCCGGTGTGGTGAAATTGGCAGACGCGCTGGACTCAAAATCCTGTGGACTAATCATCCGTGACGGTTCGAGTCCGTCCACCGGCACCAAGTCAGTATAATCCGAACCAAATACTCGTAACGAGTGAATGGTTCGGATTTACTTTTATAATTTAG
>CANRBM010000076.1 GCA_947628855.1 uncultured Clostridia bacterium
TTCCACGACTACGGTATCGCTGTGCGAGCTCACGTATATGCGCAAGATGTTGAGCACTTCGTCCAAAATATCCTTGAATCCGCGTATCTCGACGTCAATTTCGCTCAAGTCAAAACTCTCGAGTTCAAGCAAATTTCTGCCGCTGAATACGCGGTTCAAAAGGCTGCTCGCCGCCTCGATGTATTCATCCTTGACATCCTCGGCAAGGTCTATCGCCTTGTTCGCAAGCATGCCCTTGTCCGTCACTATGAGGACGACCGCCTTGCGCCCCTTGAGCGGGACAAGCTTGACCTCCTCTATCTCGATATCCATTGACGAGCGCTCTATGCAGAACGAGGTGTAATTCGTTGCGTCGCTGATTATCTTTGCAGCCTCTTTGGAAATATCCTCAATATGCGCGAGCCGCTTGAAGAACTTTTCGCGGATCATCTCTGTCTCGCGGTCGGTGAGCGCAGTTTCGCTGTCGCCCATCGCGCTTATGCTGTCAACGTAAAACTTGTATGCCTCCTTGAGGGGGACGCGCCCCGCGGATGTGTGCGGTTGCTCGATATAGCCAAGCGCCTCAAGCGCGCTCAACTCCGATCTCACGGTCGCCGAACTCACTTCAGGCAGATACTTGCTCTGTATGTCCGAGCTTGACACCGGCTGCCCTGTGGATATATACAGATCCACAAGCGCATGCAGTATCTTCTTTTTCCTTTCAGACAGCTCTTTGCTCATACTTTCCTCAGTTGTCATGGGCTTGCTAGCACTCTCACCCATCGACTGCTAACAGTATATTTCGTATTTTGCCAAATGTCAAGGCTTTTATGCAGAATTTTAAATTTTCTTTCTCCATATTATTGTGCGCGCAATATAGATAATTATTTTGTCAGTTCTAACTATAATGAATGTACTTTTATCCCACCATGTCTCAAATAAGGCTGTGTCTAAACTTTTAAAGTGCTTACCAAACCATAAAGATCATATCTATCTGGCATTGAATATGACGGTAAGTATATATTTGATTATTCTACTATTCTGTCGATCTTGTACTATTCAGTTAAAAATTTATCTCAAATACATTATTAAAACACAAATCGTGTTGCAACACTTATCGTGTTTTAAATAAAATTTTAACATAAAAGAGTCTTCAAAAACATGATAATAAAATAAGTGCTCAAAAACATTTGCATTTTCAAAGAAGATTTGTTATAATCTTTGCACAGTTGCTGGTGTGGCTCAGTCGGTAGAGCAGCTGATTCGTAATCAGCAGGTCGGCGGTTCGAGTCCGCCCACCAGCTCCAAAAACCTCGCAAAATGCGAGGTTTTTTTTGCTGGTGGGCGCACTCGCCCCGTGGCAGACAATTTTCATTGTCTGCCACATCGCTTTTTCAAGCGATGCCCGACCTTGGTCGGCGCTGACGCTCGCTATCGGGTATAAACACCCACGCTCGCTATTACGCGCGCAAGCGCGCTACGAGTCCTATTAAGGCACAAAAATTTGATTCATATCTCGCTGGTGGGCGCACTCGCCCCGCCGACTACGTCTTGCTTCGCAATCCGTTCGGCCTGCACGCGATCGACGCTTCGCGTAACAATCGCTGTAAGACGAGTCCACCATACACTAATAAACATCGCATTTTGCGAGGTTTTTTTGCTGGTGGCGCACTCTCACCTCTGATTCCGCCCCTCGTTCAAGTCGATTTGCACGCTACCGACGAACGATTTGTAAGTAATTCGTTTTACGCTTTTTCGTCCAACAGTTCGCAGACGAGTTTATAGTCATCAAGGAAGTATGCGACAATGTAGATGTCGATGTCTGTGGAAGAAAACCCGCGCAGCGTTTGTATGGCGATATTTACAGCGTCACGTTTGGGAAAGTTATAGGCGCCCGTGGAGATGAGCGGAAAAGCGATGCTCTTTATCCCCTTTTCAATTGCAATGCACATGCATGACATATAGCAGCTCTCCAGCAGTTCCGCCTCGCCGTAGTCTCCTCCGTGCCAGACGGGACCCACGGTGTGTATCACATATTTCGCGGGCAAGTTGTACCCCGCGGTGAGCTTTGCGTCGCCCGCATAGCAACCGCCCAAAGTTCTGCATTCCTCGAGGAGTTCGGGGCCTGCCGCCGCGTGTATGGCGCCGTCCACGCCTCCTCCGCCGAGCAGAGAGCTGTTTGCCGCATTGACGATAGCGTCAACTTTCATCTTTGTGATATCGCCTTGTACAACATGTATTGTCATAATGTCTCCTTATTTTGCTAAAATCAACGCGGGCAATGGACATTATCACTGTCCGAATACCCGCGCTTTCAGTTTAACCGATCGGCTCACTCAAATATCATCTTTACTTTCCGAGTAGACCATTGACCAGATTTTCATTGTACTCGCGCAACTTTTTATTTATGCGCTTGTTGAAATCCTTGTTGTTGCAATTGGTGTAATCCGTATGCACGATGGGCATAGCTTTGAGCCACTCGTCAAAGCGCGGGTCGTCAAGAACGCGCGGATTGTGATAATTTGCAAAGTCGATGAGCGACCATCTGCCTATCATATCGTCGAAGTCGGCGAGATTGGCATTGAATGCGCCCTGCGTCTGATTGACGCGGAGCATATCCGCATATTTTTCGTCTTTTGCCTCTTTTGACGCGTCGTCTATCATATCGAGGAGCAGGTCGCTGTCAAATCGATGATGCCACGGATGGAAGGCGTTTGTATCCTCGTCAAAGAAGTACTTGTCATATTCGCCGTTGCCTGTATGTATATATGCGACGTCAAGTTTTTTCTCGTCGGGACTATCCAGCAGCACTACTCCGCTCTCTGTTCCGTTTTTGGTGATGTCGTTGTAGCGCAAGTCGCCTATCTTCACACCCTCCGCATTTTCATCATGCAAGACGTTGACTGCGTCATAGTGGACATAGTCCATGAGCGATTTTCCATTCAATTTCACGCTCATTACAAACTCATGCAGGTCGCTCAAAGTGCCGTTTTCGCCGAGATAGACGGACTCGAACATCGGCAGGAGCACCTCGCCTTTCGTGTTTGCTAGAAAATCGAGTATGTCCTTTATGATATCCTCAAGAGGCACTGAGAGGAGCGCGTGTTCCGCCCACCATTTGCCGTCCGAATATTTACTGCATTTGATCTGCAGATATCTTGCGCCCTGCGACAGCAATGTCTTGACATCGACCATCTGCGTCTTTGCAAAACGGAAAGTGAAACCTTTGATTAGCGGGTCGAACTTCGCCATAGCGCCGTCCGCGTCGCTCAAGCCGAATTTGTTCCCCGCCTCAACGTTGTACGATGACGAGCCGTGTCCGCCCAACATCGCGATATCGACTATGCGCGGATCTGCCTCAACAATGCCCTCTATGTCGCCAAGTACGCAGTTATATCCACCGTCCGTAGCTCCCATACCGGCGCGGATATTTTTGCCTTGGAAAATGACGGACAGAAATATCGTAAGAAAAATGACTATTACGCCGATCGGCACAAACACCGCAGTCAAAATTTTTGCCTTCTTGCTCATATTTTTCACCTCGTAAAAGCAGTAAAACTCAACCGAAATTGAGTTTTACCGCAAATTTTAATACTATTTTACGCGTTTCCTTCATCGGGAGCTTCGGGCTCGGGATTATCATCCTTGACCTCGGAGAACTCTGCGACATCGGGCTCTTCATGCGTCTCTGTCTCGCCGCTCTCGTTATTTTCATTCGCATCGTCCTTTACCGTCTCAACGCTCTCGTCGCTCGCGCTCGCTGCCGCCGTAGCTTTGCGCGGGAATATTGAGAAGAAATGCTCGCCCTTGCGGATGAATATCTCCCACGTGATGGCGAGGCACACAAACGCGAATGTGCCGCCCATGAGCACGTCGCTCATATAGTGCGCGCCGACGACTATACGGCTTATAGCGACAAGCGCGGTATAGACGATGGGCACGACCCAGCATGCTATCTTTGCACCCTTCTTGTTTTTGAGCTCGAAAAGGTCGGGTATCATGATGAGCGCGTACACCGTGCCCGCGGAGCAAGTGTGCCCGGACGGGAAGGACTTGAACGCGTCGTCCACGCCGTATGTCTTTTCAAAGAGGAGCAATACTTCCTCAGACGGCTGCTTGTTGAGCACGTACCACGGCGTGTAGCCCTGCGCCTGCTTTCTGTCGATCAAGCCCGCGCCCAGTTCGGAGTTGATCGCTCTGAAACGCATTCTTCCGACGGGGTTCTTGACTATCATAATGAGCACGTTTGCGACAAGTATGCCTATGGCTGCCGCAATTATAAAGCGGACCAATTTGACAAGCGTCTCCTTTGTGAACAGTTTTGTGACGAGTATGGACGGTATCGCGATAAACGCGCCTATGACCGCCTCTACGGCATACACGGTGAAACTGTGGCGGAATTTATCTATCGCCTCAAGCGTCCCGCCTACGACGCCATTGTTTGCCGCTATGATTTGTGCGCCGACATGCTCCATGAGATACTTGAATACGTCTTTTACAGTGTACCAACACGCGGCGACAACGCCTATCGCGCACACAACGGACAAGATGATGCCCAGAGCCTTGTTCTTGTCCTTGACGATCCTGATGCCGCACCAGAAAAATACGCACAGCGCGAACGCTATCATAAGATAGATCGGCACGCATCCGACGCATTCAAGCAGTACGCCGAAAAAGTCATTTGAAAAGTACTCGCCGTCTCCAAGCGCCTTTTTTGTAAGGAGCTCGCTGACTTGATAATCGCAGAAAGTCGCGATAAGCAGCAATCCCACAAAGATCACTATGAAGAGAACGACCGCAAGAATTGTCTTTGCTTTTACACTGAGTTTCATAAAATTCATCCCCTCATTAAGTTTATGATTTATTTTAACATATAAATTAATATATTTCAAGTTTTATTTTCCATTTACGCCGCGCGCACTCGAATATATGTCGTCACGGACGGGCGTGAGCGTGTCGCGGACGGGCGCGAGAGGCATGGGCGCGGTGGGCGAGTATGTTCAAAAAATTTTACGCGAATAGCGAGACGCTCCTCCCCAAATGTGAGCCAAATATTATATGCCTCAAAAAAGAAAAACGGCGCGCACTTTAGCATCGCCGTAAATTTCAAAAAATCCCGCGTCGCCGTGACAGCGCCATTTTATAAACCCGCTGTATAAGCAGGGTGGGTCTAGCGCTGCCGTGCAGTCTCTGTCTTCCACTGATATTGATGAGGCCTGACATCTCCGCATTTTGTTCGGACCCGCGCTCCCGTATAAGAGTTGTGGTTCAAAATAAAACGCTGTCACGCACGTAGCAGGAAACTTTGTTCATATATATTATATCCCAGCTCGCGCCATATATCAATAGGCAATTTTTTGAAAATTTTGCGGAAATATTTGCGCTGTGCGGAGAAATATTATTGCGCCTGTTCCCTGCTTTAAGGAAATGATTGTTTGTGCGCACCAAATTTTACCCAAAAACTCTGTTGCGTAAAAAAAATGCAGGCATCCCCCAAAAAGTTGAGGATGTCTGCAAATCGGATAATATTTAAGCAATTTTTAAATCATTTGGGCGTTTTGCCGTCCGTAACGGTTTTTGCCGTCTCGGTATTTGCAATAAACTCCATACTTATCGCGCCGCCGCTCCCCGCAGTGGTATTATTGCAAAACGGCGATGTACCCTCTATCCACGCGAACACCTCTACCGATATCGCGCCGTCTATGTCCGCTGTCAACGGAGTGTCGTTATACTTGGAAATTTGCAAATAGAACGACCAAGTCTTGCTGCTTTGGTCATATTCGCCTTTTGAAATGGACTGTCCGTCCCCGACCGCATTTCCATACTCTTGCCCGTAAAACGCATTGATAGTCGTGCCTTCTTCGCCCATATGAGTACTACCTGCGTCCGTGCCGTCTATCTTTACCAATTTATCGTTTATCTTGAATGCAAACGTGATCGCGCCCGCCATGCCGAGCTGGGTATTGTCCGTAGGCTTTACGGACACTTTCAAGAAGGCTTGTTTGACATTGCTGCTTTGCGCAGCTTGAACGATAAAGTTCGCTTGAAAATAATCCGTATTTGCGACTGCCTTTTGCGCATGCGCTTTGTCAAGATCGCTGCTGTTGCCGCTTGAATTGCCCTTAAAAAACTCCCACTGATTTGCGCCGCCGACGGCTTCCACTTCCTTGTTTATAGAAACGGCGCTATTGAGCAAAAACGACGCGTCGGCGAAGTTGATCGTAGAACCCAAATGCGTGACGTCTCCCGTCCAGCCTGTACCTTCCTTTTTCACATCGCCGCTTGCTACGCTGCCGCCCTCAAGGCTTTGAGGTTTGCCACTCGTAAGTCCTCTCGCAGAGGGAGTAACTACGGCGATTTGAAGTGAGGACGCCGCAGAAGCGCTCAGTTGTACGCCTTCGATACTTGCGTTCGCATTGTTGCTGAACCATGCGAACGTGACCGTAACGAGCGCCACGACCAAGACAACAGCCAAAGCGACGGTCAAAACGATCAAGCCCTTCTTCTTCATAGCATTCTCCTTAATATGCGCAACGCTTTTGAGTAAGACGCATAGTGCGCGGGTAGCTTGTCTCAAAACCGTTTGAAGTGCGTACGCCGTCGCTGAGGAGTTCAAAACATTTCATGCCGACGGAGTACGACCGCGCGAAATATGTCGAATTATGTAATAATTTTATCAATCTCATCAAAAACTGTCAACGCTATACAGTATATTTGTTAAAAAATATTAAAAGCGCCGCACATTTGCACGGCGCATTTTTGGCAATAGACACAAAATAAATTTTTGAGATTTCTCTCAAAACTCACGACGTTTGCACGATTTGCGCAAATTCATTTCAAAATGTCGTGGGTATAGATGGGATAGGCGCTTGAGAGGGCGAGCGCTCTTTCGCTCACGGAAGGGATCGCCTCCTCTTTCTTTTCTATGATATCCGCAAGGCAGTCTGCGATGACGCGCATTTCGTCCTCTTTCATGCCGCGCGTCGTGACGGCAGGAGTGCCGACGCGAATACCGCTTGTGAGAGAAGGCTTTTCGGGGTCGTTGGGAATGGCGTTTTTGTTGACGGTGATGTGCGCCGCGTCAAGCATTATCTCCATCTTCTTCCCTGTCAGACCCGTGCCGAGCAGATTTATGAGCGCGAGGTGATTGTCCGTGCCGCCGCTCACAAGGTTTACGCCACGCTCGAGCAACCTGTCTGCGAGCGCTTTTGCGTTTTTGACGACCTGTAGTTGATATTTTTTGAATTCCGGCTCGAGCGCTTCCTTGAAAGCGATAGCCTTTCCTGCGACTATATGCATGAGCGGCCCGCCCTGTATGCCGGGGAATATGGTTTTGTCAAGTTTTTTTGCAATGTCCGCATTGTTTGTGAGTATCAAGCCGCCGCGGGGTCCCCTCAAAGTCTTATGCGTAGTGGACGTCACGATGTCCGCGTACGGCACGGGGCTTGGATGCGCGCCTGCCGCGACAAGTCCCGCGATGTGCGCCATGTCAACCATGAGATAGGCGCCCACCTCGTCGGCGATCTCTTTAAAGCGCTTGAAATCAATTATCCTCGGATACGCGCTTGCGCCCGCGACGATAAGCCTCGGCTTCACTTCCTTTGCGATGCGCAACACATCGTCGTAGTCTATGTAACCGTCCTCGTTTATGCCGTAGCCGAAGGACTGAAATATTTTGCCGCTGAAACTGACTTTTGCCCCGTGAGTGAGGTGTCCGCCCGCCGCGAGGGACATTCCGAGTATCTTATCTCCCGGCTCAAGCAGGCTGAAATATGCCGCCATATTGGCATTTGAGCCGCTGTGCGCCTGTACGTTGGCGTACTTTGCGCCGAAGAGCGTCTTTGCGCGCTCGATGGCAAGCTCCTCCGCCTTGTCCACGAATTGGCACCCGCCGTAATAGCGATTTGCGGGATAGCCCTCAGCATACTTGTTGGTGTAATAGCTGCCGCATGCCGCCATGACTGCGGGTGAGACGATGTTTTCGCTTGCGATAAGCTCCAGATTGCGCTGCTGGCGGTCCAGCTCGTCAAGCATTGAGGTGTAAAGCTCCTCGTCTACGCTCTTGATGATGTTCAGGTCTACCATTTTTCTCCTCCTTGCGCGGTA
>CANRBM010000077.1 GCA_947628855.1 uncultured Clostridia bacterium
GATAGCCCGTCACGCTGCCGCCGCCGATCGAATACAGCTTGTCGCCGTACGCGCAAAAGCTCTCGGGCATAAAGTTGGAGGTGTACAGCTCCTCGCCCGTCTCCTTGTCGAGGCAGATGATCTTGCTGTGATTTTCTATCTCCTCCGCAGGGGATATTTGCGCGTAAATGACGTCGCCGCCGATGAATGCGCTCTGCACGAATCTGGACGCCGTTTTGAGCAAAGTGACTTTATTTTTACTGTCGTATTTGTAAAGTTGCGCCGTGTTTTTGGTGTCCGTTGTGAAAATGTAAATCACGCCGTCGGAGACGGCGAAATTCGCTTGTCCCGGGGTCACGTCATAGTCGTAGATGTCGCACTCGGGCTCGTTTATCTGCATGCTTTCGTCATAGGCGGTGATGTGTCCCGCTGTATTTTTAGCATACAGTTTATTTCCGTCGCTTGCGAAGCAATCCATCTGCTCGGGTAATGTCAATTCTTTCTTTTCGGGTGCGGCGGATATGTCCGTCAAATCGAGGGAGTATGTCTCAAAGAGCGGCGCCGTCCCCACAATTATGACCGCGTGCGCACCGACCGCGTAGACGCCGTATACGGACTTGTGCGTTGGAGCGTCCTCGTCCGCTCCGCCCGCCGAGGGAAAAGCCAAAATCGAGGATATGTCGTAGAAATATGTGGACAGGTCCTCTCCGCGTACGTAGAGCCTGCTTTGCGCGTCGTCGTACACGATGAGATAGTCCGCGTTGGCGGCGACAAGCGTCGGCTGCTCGGATTGGAAATAGTTTTCCGTGGGGAATACGACCTCAAACGTGCCGCTCGAGCCCGCCTCCGCATACGTCGGAACAGTCGTCCCGAATGTGAAAACAACGACAAGCGCAACTACCGCCGCCGTCAAAATATATAATGAAAAATTCGCGCCTTTCGACAAATTTCTGATATACATAAGAAAATTATAATAAATTTGCAAGCCAAAGTCAATATAAAACGCAGACGCGCGCGCGAATTACGCAATATTTTATGCGCGCTTTGCTTGAAAAAAGGTCGCGAATATGTTATATTATCCTCAAAGGTAATTATGGCAAACAAGAAATTTTATCATCGCAATCAATCAAAGGCAGCCGCGAAGAGCCGCATCGAGGCAAGGAGCGAGGCGCTTGTGGGTCTTAGCGAACAGCAACTCGCGCTCACCCTCGCCGACCTCGGGCTGTCCGAAAATACGACAAAACTGCTCTCGGGCAGCGGCATAAACACCGCGGCGGACCTTGTCATCCGCACCGAAAAGGATATGTACAAGGTGCAGGGGCTCAATAAGCGCATACTTCTCGAGATAAAAAACGCGCTCAAAGCAAAGGGTATGGAGCTCTTTTCATTGCCCGAGGCGGAGGACGGCGAACAGGGCGAGAAACTCGAGCCTCAAAAACCCGCAAAGCAGCCTTCCGAGGACAAGAAAAAGCAGGATAAAACTCCCGAAAAGAAATCGGAGCAGGGCAAAGCTAAGCCGCAGGAAGAGCATGCGTCCAAGTTCGGGCTCGCGGACAGGCGGGAAAAACAGTCGCAAAAACAACCCGCGAAGGCGGCGCGTCCCGAAAGACCCGAGAAGATCACGGAGCCTTTTCCCGTCGAGCTTTGGCGCAAAGTCATAAAGGGCGGCAAATGGGGCTTTTCGGACGGATTTAAGATCGTCATTCCGCCTATGTACGACGAGGTGTTTTCATTCAAAGAAGGACTTGCGTCCGTAGAGATTGACGGCAAGTGCGGCTATATCGACAGCGAAAACAACGTCGTCATCCCGCTTGAATACGACCTCGCAATGAGCTTTTCGGAGGGGCTCGCTATGGTCGCGCGGGGAGAGAAGTGCGGCTATATCAACAAGCAAAACGAGGTCGTCATCGGTTTCGAGTACGACGCCGCGTCTCCTTTCGAGGGCGGCGAGGCAAAGGTCAAAAAGGACGGCAAGTGGGCGACTATCACCCCCGACGGCACGCTCAGTAAGATTTGATCAAAACTTCGGCAATAGTACCGGTCGAGGGAAATTTTTGTTGTGAGACAGCAATTGCCTTGGCGTCATATCGACAAGCTCGGACTGTCTTGCATAAACCATTATTTTCAAAAGCATCAAACCGTTCGCTTGCATATCTTGACTTCATAATATGTCGCGCGATTTGAGGAACGCACAAAATGATCCAAGTCAAACAACTCACAAAGATATACAAAAGCCGAAAGAGCGGCACATGTACGGCTCTCGACGGCGTGAGTTTCACACTGCCCGATAAGGGCTTTATGTTTGTCATTGGCAAGAGCGGCAGCGGCAAGACGACGCTACTCAGTTTGCTCGGCGGGCTGGACACGATAACATCGGGCGAAATAATCGTAAACGGCAGGCACATAGAAAAATTCACGCTGAACGAGCAGGTGTATTATCGCAACTCGACGATAGGCTTTATTTTTCAGGACTTTCACCTCATAGACGACCTCACGATATATGAAAACATAGCGCTTGCGCTTGAACTTCGCGGGGAGGATGACAGAGAAAAGGTGCTTAAAGCGCTTGCGGACATCGATCTTGCGGAGTTTGAAAACAGATATCCCAAGGAGCTTTCGGGCGGGCAAAAGCAGCGCGTGGCGATAGCGCGGGCGCTTGTAAAACAGCCCACGATAATACTTGCGGACGAGCCTACGGGCAATCTGGACAGCAAGACGACGGCGCAGATACTCGACCTTCTGAAAGAACTGTCCAAAGAGAAACTTGTGGTCATTGTGTCGCATAATCTGAGCGACGCGGAGCATTATGCGGACGAGATTCTCGAATTGTCGGACGGCAAGATCCTGCAACATGTCAAGCGAAATGAAACTTTTGACAGTCGCCTCCGCGTCGAAGACGATACTCTTGTAATACCTGTAGGCGAGCGATTTGACGACGAGAACATTAAAGCTGTGGGCAACGCAATGAAAACGACTCACGTGACAGATGTGCGTCAGCAAAAGGATCGCTTTCTGCCCCATGACGAGGTCTCTGCAAATATGCCGGAGGAGAGGCCCATTGAACGAAAACATTTGAGGGCGAGGGGGACGGCAAAACTTTCGGTCAAGTTTGCAAAGCGCAGTTTAATTCGGACGTGCGTATATTCCGTGATCTTTGCCGCAGTGCTGGTCGTTTTGGGGCTAAGTCAGCTCATCATGAACTTCAACGGCGGCGAAGTGATAGCAAAGGAGATGGCAAAGCGAAACCTCAGCTGCACTTCATTTATAAAGGATAACAACGACAAATATGAGGTCACGGACACTACACGTCTCGTGGACGTAAAAGAGGATGACCTACAAAAATTTTACGACGCGGGCTACGAGGGCAAGGCATATCCGCTTGTGAACTATGCGCTGTATAATTCAACTCAAACTACTTGTTACAAGCAATCGCGGCTGAACTACAATTCCAATCCTTACAATACTCCCGCCTCCTCCGGTGTACTCATTACCGATGAGGAATTTCTCGTAAAGAAGTTTGGAAAACTCGAATATATCATTGTGGCGGACGAACAACGAGCAGACGGAGTGTTTATCACCGATTATTTTGCGGATGCGGTAATCAACAATCTTGCGAGCAAAAAATTTACATATAATGACCTTTTGAAAGAGATACGATGGAATACTGTCCACAGTTACGGTTATGTCAATGGGATCATTTACACGGGATATAAAGAGAGATATAAGGAACTCCTTGAAAAGCTAACCGACCCGACAACTTCCAAAGAGGAGATACGCAACCTTTCCGAAAAGGATGAGTTTCTCGCTTTTTTTGATGAGTTGACACAATATCTTAATATCGCCTACACATTTAATAAAGACTTTATAAATGCTAACATAGAACACAAGGATCGACAATTGACCTTGGGTGTAAGCAGCACTTTTGAAATAGACGGGATGAGTTACGCATTTCAAGACAATTATTTTTCCGATGAAATGATCTATAACGGCAAGCACACATTGCACGAAGACGAGATCATGATGACCTATACTGCCTATAACAACACGTTCGGTACGACCTACACATTATCAAATTATCAGAATTTCACGCCGCATACCGTCAATTTGTGCTACTATCTGATGTGCGACACATCCGACTCTGTTAAGAAGTACGAAAAGACTGTAACTATCGTTCGTTTGGTATCGTCAAAAGTAGGATATTGTTTTTTGTCCGAGGAAGTTTTCGAAGATATTCAGCGTTTAGAGATGTTTACATCGGGCTATTATTTTGACAACGCCGAGCAGACCGAGCTTCTTGCCAACGTCGCCGCCGAAAACGGCTTTATCCCCAACTCCGTCCTAGGCAGTTCGATCACCACGATGTCAAAGGCGGTGGGCGTGTTCAGTCGTTTCTTCTATCTCATATTCGGCGTGCTTTGCGCAGCGATGTTTGTGCTTATGGCGCAGTTCGAGGTGAAGAGCATAAAGGACAAGATGGAAGATATCGGCATTTTGAAGGCGCTCGGCGCGCGGGATGTAGACCTGCTTTGCATATTCGGCTTTCAAATTGTTATGGCAGGGGCGCTCATGCTGCTTTTGTATATCGCGGGATCGTTCATATTTGTAGGAGCAGCAAACAGGTTGCTCGTGTTCTCCCTCTCGGAGCTCGCAAAGAACGTTTTTGTTGCAGACCTCACTTTCCTCTCGGTGAAGTGGAGCTATATTCTGCAAAATTGCCTGTTGTCCATTGCCATTCTTGTCGTTTCCTTCCTCGTGCCTATGTTCAGGCTGAGATATATCAAGCCGTCAAACGTCATCAAGGCAAAAGAGTAGGCGAGAGGGATCGTTTTTTCCGCGACGTTCGCTTGGGAGGACACGCCAGCCGGCATATGGGCGCCAAGATGTAAATTGGCCCAATTTTCCGCACATTTTGCGTCAAGCAATCACGCACTGAAAAAATGCGCTGTACAAAACAGCCAAAATGTACTATATTTTTATATGGACTGACTTATTTTCGCTAGGCGGTGGAGCAAGGGCATGTCGAGACAGAAATTCGCGTATAAACTTATTTTTGCCGTTGGGCTTATTCTTTTTGCGGCGCTCGTGTTTTTGGCGCCCGATATCGCGTACGCTCAACTTCCGCCCTCATATGTGGAAAACGTGCAGGACGCGGGGCTGGAGTGGTGGAGCGATTTGCTCAAGCTTGACGAGGTCAAGGCGACGGTGGAAGGCTGGTTCAAGAACGACGAAATGTACGACTTTTCAAAGCTCGATGACGACCCGATAGTCATTGCCGTCATAGACAGTGGCGTAGACGTGGAGCACGAGCTGTTTTCGGGCGCATACGGCGACGGCGACGCCGCGGACTACGACGTGCTTTTTAGGACAAGCGACGGCGACGTTGTGGGCAAAAATACCGTGGGCGACAATTCGGACGTTTCAGATGTCGATATTGAAGGACACGGCACGCATGTCGCGGGCATTGCGGCGACGCTCATACACCTGCTCGGGCTTGAAAAATACATCAAAATTATGCCCATAAGAGCGGGTAAGCCGATCGAAGAAGGAGGCGCCAAGTTTGACGTTTCCGATATAAAAGAGGGCGCGGAATTTGCGCTTGAAAACGGTGCTGATGTAGTAAATCTGTCCATAGAGGCAGAAAACGACAGTTTTGACCTAGTGACCGACGAGTGGGCGAAAGAGGCAATTTTCGTGGCGGCGGCAGGCAATGACAGTTCATCGTTGATAAAATATTATCCCGCGGCTTCAAAGAACGTCATAGGCGTTATGAACATTTCAAACGAGAGAGACGCCGAGGGCAACCTTCAACTCCGCTCCTCCTCTAATTTTGGCTCCGCATACGAATTGTGCGCCCCGGGTACGGAGTTTTACAGCGCGGCAAATGGCGAGGCAGAAAAATATGTCAAAAAGTCGGGCACATCTATGGCGGCGCCCGTAGTGTCCTTTGCAAGCGCGCTCGCGCTGTTGAAATTCAGGGCTATCGAGGCCGCCACACACATTTCAAAAAGTGTGGAAGAGGTCAGAGAGATTGTCGAAAACTCATACACGACGCAAATCGAAAAAGGGATATATAAACTCAATGTGCTTGACCTTAAAAAACTAGCGGCGGACGACAACGCTTTTTCGAGAGTGGATATTTTGTCCGGGGAGCACAAACAGCGATTGGGCGACGTGTCCCCGATAACGCTCAAACTTGATACTCTTTTCTCTCCGACGGGCGGCAAGGGAAGTGTGGAATGGGCGCTTGGCGACCCGAACGGAGAAAAGATAGGCGAGGGTTTTGAATTTACTTTCACGCCTCAAAATGCATACGGAGCGCAGACTGTATATGCGCGCTGGACATTCGATACGGAAGAAGGCTTAGCGACCGTCGTCACAAGTTTTTCAGTCACCGTTGACTATGCCGAATTCACCGAGGACGTCTTTGCAAAGTTGGAGATAGGTATAAAGGGAGATGACGGCGAGTTCGTAAAGAGCGTGGCGTTCAAAAAAGGCAAGGAATACATCCTCACGTTCGCGGGCGCGGACAATTACTCTCCGAATGAAACAAAGGATATAAAGTGGTATATAAACGGCAAACAGATAGGCAAGGGCAAGGAGATACGCTTTATGCCAGACGGCAGCGGCAAGTATGAGATATCCGTGAGCGTTGGCGATACTAGCTCTGCAAAAAGCCTAGTCGAATTCAAGGAAAACAAGACCCTCGCATACGTCTGTTACGCTCTGGTCGCGGCGGCAGTTTTGACGCTTGCAGTCATCTTTATCATACGCGCATATGGTTCTTATCGCTCAACGAGGCGCAATTAAAAGTCGAAAATTTTTGATTTTGAACAAATATTTGTATATTTTCTTGCTTTATGCTCCTTTGTCCTGTTATAATGGCTCAAAGGGGTAAAATTATGAATATCGATTTTGACAAACTTATAGACCGTCGCGGCACGTCCTCCCTCAAGTGGAACGTCGCGGACGGCGAACTTCCTATGTGGGTGGCGGATATGGATTTTGCCGCCGCTCCTCCCATCTATGAGGCTATGAAAAAGCGGCTCGGGCACGGCGTATTCGGCTATGCAGTAGTGAACGACGAATGGTATTCCGCCGTACAGAGTTGGTGGAGCCGCCGTCACGGCTTTGCGCCGAAAAAGGAGTGGATGCTGTTCAGTGAGGGCGTAGTACCCGCTATATCCTCGTTTGTGCGCGCGTTCACCGCGCCCGGGGAGAGCGTACTGCTTCAAACTCCCGTGTACAATTGTTTCATAAGTTGCGTCGTGGACAACGGAAGGAAGGTCGCGGACTGTCCGCTCGCGTATGAAAACGGCGTCTACAGCGTGGATTTCGCCGCGCTGGAGGAGTGCCTCGCGCGTGAGGACGTCAAACTTATGATAGTTTGCAACCCGCACAATCCGACAGGCAACATATGGGACAGGCAGACGCTCGCAACGGCGTCACCGTGATCTCGGACGAGATACATTGCGACATCGTGGAACCCGGCTATCACTACACGCCGTATGCCGCCGCGTCCGAGGAATGCCTCATGAACTGCATCATGTGCTGCGCGCCGTCAAAGGCGTTCAACATCGCGGGCATACAGACGTCCGTCGCTATCGTCGCGGACGACGCGCTTAGGGCAAAAGTGCGCGCCGCGCTAAATGCGGACCACGTGGCGTCGCCCAACGTATTTGCAATACCCGCCGCTGTCGCCGCTTTCAACGAGGGCGAGAAGTGGATCGAGGCGTTCAATAAGTATGTTTTCGAGGGCAGGGCATATTGCGCCTCCCGCCTCGAGAACGAGCTCCCCGAGCTCAAACTTGTCAAGGCAAACGCCACATATCTGCTTTGGTTGGATTGCTCCGCCGTCACGTCGGACGCAACCGATCTGCAAAAGTTCTTGCGCAAGGAGACGGGGCTATACTTGCAGGAGGGCGAAGCATACGGCAAAGAAGGCAAGGCTTTCCTAAGGCTGAACATCGCTTGCCCGAAGTCCACGCTCGAGGACGGCATGAACAGACTTGTCGTCGGCACTAAGAAATATATCGCCCGACATAAAGCGTGAAGTTTGAGACA
>CANRBM010000078.1 GCA_947628855.1 uncultured Clostridia bacterium
TGGGCGAATTTTCAAAATTTCCCCGACCTGTACAAAAGAGTTCGGATTGATACCATTCAAATCAAGAAAAAGATACCGGCTTTATTTGAACGCCGGTTGGATAAATTCATTTCCAACACGCGGCAGGGCATTATGTATGGCGAATGGAATGACGGCGGAAGGTTGCTGTATTAAATCAAATAGCGGAGGAAACGGTATGTCGATGAAGTGCTTTTTGGCTTTGGAAACGTCGCTGCAAAAGACGGCATACAAATATAAGGACATTTTGCCCACAATTGAGAGCGGCGATATGTGGTATGACGGCGGCATAGCGTTTCGCGCTGAGCTGTCCGAGCAGGAAGAGCGCAGTTTGGGCGATGTTTTCAAGGGTTTGAACTGTTACGCGATAGACAGCGAGTTTGGGCTTGAATACGAAACGCGATACAGCACTGTAATATCAAAAAACTATGCGGCAAACGCGCTTGAGGAGCTGAAATGGCTCAAAGCGTTTGCAAAAAAACAGCTTATGAGGCAGGACGCATTTATGATCGTCAACCTTTGGCTCGGGCGAAAGACCGAGTTCAAGGGGCAAAAGGTCATCGACGTAAACGAGTGGGAATTGTCTGCGGACAGCGATTTTTGTTTTGAATGCGGAGTCGTCTACAAATTTGTTGACAACTCTTCAGAGGTGACAGAGCGTCGCCGCCAAAGGGCTATGCGCTTTTTGGCTTGAAGTGATCGCGATGTTATAGTATAATTCTAACTACAAACAGGAGTGTGGAAGAAGTGGGAGTTGTGACTCATCATATGAAATTGTCGCCTTTTGCTTTCAAAGCTATTATTGCAGGGGAAAAGACGATAGAAATGCGCCTTTATGACGAAAAGCGTGCAAAAATAAAGGTCGGCGATGAAATAGAATTTGAGGATACGGCTACTCATCGGAAAATAAAATGTATTGTTGTAGATCTCACACGTTATAGAGATTTTCAAGAATTATATTCAAGCGTTGATAAGGTAGCGATCGGATACAAAGCAAACGAAACAGCGAACCCAGAGGATATGTGCGCATTTTATTCTCCCGAACAGATAAATAAGTATGGAGTATTGGCAATAGGGATCAGAATGATATAGTATAATTTTAGCGATAATCTGGAATTTAGTGGAGAGATTATGTATTTTGAAGATATTCCTTGTTACACGCAGTTTGAGGAAGTAGGGCAAAGCGTTGCGAAAACGCTACTATCCGTCTGTGATACCGCTGAATTTTTGGGCAGTGATATTTACGGACTGAAAGATATTTACGATTTGTACGGCACTCAATATGAAGATATCATTCCCGCTTTTCTATATTCTCGGCACGGAGAAAGTGACGGAAGAATGTGTGGCAATCTTTTCCGTTTCCGACTGACCGAACCGCTAAAAAAGCATATTCTCGACGAAAGCCTTACCTGTATGTTCGGGGGCGAATCGCCCTTGCTCGAAAATTTAGCTCTGTTTCAAGGCGAAAAATGTCTGTTTTCCTGCGTTTCGCACGAGGTCTTTTCGCTGTACCACATGGCAGAAGTGGACGACAGCCTCAAAGACGCGGTGTTGTCTGCCGTAAACGATACAATCAAGAAACTGCCACTCTACGGGCAAATGCTAAAGATTGCGTTGGGCTTGAAGAACAAGGCAAAAGCCGAGCTGAAAAAAGAGATCCGCATTCTCCGCGACTTGTGTTGGTATGTCGATGAAGCGGTACACTACTATTTTTATATGGTGCCCGCACAGCCTTGCGACTTCCCGAAGTTTCGGCAAATTGCAAAAAGCTATCTGACCCAAGATACATATTCTGTCCTCATTCCTCTGAACAATTTTGCGGACCTGCAACCGCTTCCCATCCCCAAGACATCGACCGAAGCAATTTGTAACAGAGAAAAATTCGCACCGCAGTATTTGCAAAGTGACTATTACAAGCAAGTTGAGCGAGAATTGAGTATGTTGGAATACATTATGAAACCATAAAAGCGGCAAATAGAAATTTAATGATCAGATGCGAAATAAATTTCAATTTGCAAGGAGATCCCTATGAGCAAAATAAAACAATTATTGATTGTTTTGACGATCAGCATTATATTTGCGGGATTTGTCGTTTTGCTATATCTTATCGACCCGGATTTTGTCCCCGACGCATACAGAATTGTTTCAATGGTAATTGTCGTTTCCTGGGCGTTTTTTATCATTCCTTCCATGCTTTTCGGCGTGCAGTTGGCAATAAAATATTTCGAAGGCAAATCTCCCGAGCATGCCTTTAGGGACGGAGTACGCGTCGGCGTAATTTTTGGCTTCGGCGGGTTCATTGTATTGAGTCTGCTCGTCTCCCCCATTGCGGGAATATTGTGGTATATAAATACCGTCAAGAATATCATCTTATCGAAAAAAAATAAAGATAATTATTCTGGCAACTCGAATGAAAACGATATTTTCAACACTTAAAAGAACTCAAACAAAACTATAAATTTAGCGGAGTAATATGTTATGAAGGAAGTAAAGATCGAAAAATGCCCGTTTTGCGGCGGAGAAAATTTTATCGAAACAAAAGTCAACTCTTATGGCAGCTCATATCTCAGACCTTTGAAGAAAAAGGGTCTGCGCAGCGCCACGCTTTTTGCGACGGTTTGTACGGCTTGCGGCAGCGTCGTCCGCACCTATGTCAGATCGCCCCAAAAGCTCTTGCCCAAAAAGGAAAGGTAGGAGCAATCGGATTTCAATTTAAGAACTTACACACCTTTTACGCCCGGTCATTAAGCTCGCACACACCCTTTACGCCCGGTCATTGAGCATTTCGGCATAAAAACGACGTCGGAAGCTAGGCAGCCGACGTCGTTGCAGAATGATGGAAACGCATATTTCCCGGGTAATTATTTCAGAAGAACGGTGGCGAAGGCGGCTATTGCGTCACCCGAGCCGATGTCGCCTACTTGTTCGTTGGTGGTGGCGCTTATGCCTATGCGCTCGATGGAAATGTCGAGTATAGGCGCGAGCGTCTTTTTCATTTTGAGGATATGGGGTGCGATGATCGGCTTTTCGGCGATAATGGAGACGGAAACATTGCTTACGCGCTTGCCGTGTTTATCCGCGACAGACAGCACTGTCTTTAAAAGGTCGAGGCTGTTCGCCCCGTCGTATGCGGGGTCGTCCACGGGGAAGAAATGCCCGATGTCGCGCTCGCCCACGGCGGTCAGAATGGCGTCCATAATTGCGTGTACGGGCACGTCGCCGTCGCTGTGCGCCACGCTCTTATAGGGGCAGGGAATGAAAACTCCGCAAAGCGTCACGCCTTCTCCCGCCTCAAGCCTGTGTATGTCGTATCCGCAGCCGATAAGAGGCTCTTCGAGGTCGCAGGGGTGTGTTATCTTCTTGTTTTTCGGGTCACCGTCAACTTGTACTATTTTGACATTATCTAGAGTTTTTACCACCGAAACGTCATCATAAAACGCCTTTTTTGCGTTTTTGTACGCCTTTTCCAAAACGTCTCTTTTGCATGCGAAAGGAGTTTGAACAAGCCCGAATTTCTCACGATCCACTGGCTGCATATCCTTGAGGCGTATCATCGCGTCCGAGGAGCGCACGGTCACGACCGCGGCATCCGCATTTTCAAGCGATGCAAGGGTGCGCATTATGAGTTCGCGGGTGACATAGGGACGCGCCCCGTCGTGGATAAGGACGGTATCGACGTCGTCGGGCAGGGCGGATATGGCGTTTTTGACTGTCTCCGTGCGAGTCGCTCCGCCCGAAACAAGCGATATACGCTTATCCTCTATTCGCTCGTTGTCCAGCGCGACAAGCAATTCGTCCGAAAAGGAGGGGTGTACGCCGATAAGCATGCGGCTCACGCCCTCTACGTTGAGGAAAGGCTTTATTGCCTCGACGATGACGCAACTTGTGCCCGCGCGCTCAAACAGCTTGTTCCTCTCGCCGTAGCGTTGGCTTTTTCCGCCCGCGGCGATAATGACGGCGATGTTCATAGCTCCTCTCCTTCGATGAGGCGATACATGCTCTCGGCGGATTGCTTTGTCTGGTGCTCGTCCACGCTCAAAACCTCAAAGGACATGCTACGATTGCCAAAACTCACCTTGACGATGTCTCCGACTTTTACTTCCTTCGCGGGCTTTGCGGGCTTGCCGTTGAGTTCTATCCTGCCGCCGTCGCACGCCTCCTGCGCCACGGAGCGGCGCTTGATGACTCTTGAAACTTTCAAAAATTTGTCTATTCTCATATGACGATTATAAGCCCTCCACGCAAAAAAGTAAAGAGGGAGCGTTTTACTTGTACCGGTACGAGTCAAAAACGCGTCGCGGAGGGCGATAAATATAATAATATAAAAATATTCACAAATTTACAAAATTTCCCTTGACAGGGTTGACAACGTCGTATATAATGAAAAGCTGCGCAATAATACTTATCCCTGCCCCCGAAAGCTCGAATTTTGGGGGTAGGGGGTTATAAAGACACTGTTATTGTACTGTATAAAAATCAAAAAATCAAGTGGGCGAGCAAAATCGTCCGACGCAAACAAGAATTTTTTTAAGGAGTGGATATATGGCCCAAAGAATTCACAATCAGATGTACGGCAAGACGGAAAGACGCGATTTCTCAAAGATCAAGAACGTTCTGCCCATCCCGTACCTAATCGAAGTGCAGAAGAACTCCTATCAGAGCTTCATCCACGAGGGGATCGACGAAGTTTTCCAAGATTATTCGCCGATTTCGGACTTCTCGCAAAAGCTCGAGCTCGAGTTTCTCTCCCACCGCTTCGACGGCGAGCCGAAGTATTCCGTCAAGGAGTGCAAGGACAGAGACGCGACCTATGCCGTGCCTCTCAAAGTCAAGGCGCGCCTGACGAACAAGGAGACGGGAGAAGTCGTCGAGCAAGAGGTCTTTATGGGAGATTTCCCGCTCATGACGGAGGCAGGATCCTTTGTCATCAACGGCGCGGAGCGCGTCATCGTCAGCCAGCTTGTGAGGAGCCCCGGCGTGTACAACGACAGAGTACTCGACAAAAACGGCGTACCGCGCTATGCGACGACGGTCATTCCAAACCGCGGCGCGTGGCTTGAGTACGAGCAGGATTCCAACGACGTACAATGGGTGCACGTCGACAGGATGAGGAAGATCCCCGCGACTACGCTTCTTCGCGCGCTGGGCTATGGCACGGACGAAGAGTTGCTAAAACTGTTCGGCGACGACGAGATGATCAAGAGCACTTGCGACAAGGACACCGCAAAGACGGAGGAGCAGGGCAAGCTGGATCTTTTCCGCCGTATGCGTCCGGGCGAGGTGCCCACGGTAGAAGGCGCAAATCAGCTCATCCACAACCTTTTTGACGATTACAAGCGTTACGACTTGGCAAGAGTCGGCCGCTACAAATACAACAAAAAACTTGCCATCGGCACACGTCTCGTCGGCTGCAAACTTGCGGAGAAGGTAGTAAGCCCCATCACGGGCGAGATACTTGCCGCGAAGGGCGACGTAGTCACGGAGGAACTGGGCAAGACAATTCAAAACAACGGCGTAAACGAGGTCAACGTCGAGTATACCGACAAGGACGGCAAGAAGAAAGTCTTTAAGATGATCGGCAACAACACTCTCGACCTCGACGCGGTAGTGGATTGCAAGCCCCGCGAGCTGGGCATTTTGGAAAAGGTGTATTGGCCCAACCTTCAAAAGCTCATTTCGCAATTCGGCGGCAACAAGCAGGAGCTGCTGTACGCCATCAAGGCGAGCAGGGACGAGCTTGTGTACAAGCATATCACGCTTGCGGACATCGTGGCTGTCACAAACTACAACCTCGGGTTGAGATACGGTTTCGGCACTTGCGACGACATCGACCACCTCTCCAACCGTCGCGTGCGCGCGGTGGGCGAGCTGCTGCAAAATCAATTCCGCATCGGCATCTCCCGCCTCGAAAGAGTCATTCGCGAGAGAATGGCTTCCGCGCAGGAGAATGCGGAGATAACTCCCCAGACGCTCATCAACATAAGACCCGTTACGAGCGCGATAAAGGAGTTTTTCGGTTCCTCGCAGCTTTCTCAATTTATGGACCAGCCCAACCCCATTGCGGAGCTGACGCACAAGCGCAAGCTCTCCGCACTCGGTCCCGGCGGCCTCAACAGAGAGCGCGCGAGTTTCGAGGTGCGCGACGTCCACCACTCCCACTACGGGCGCATGTGTCCCATCGAGACCCCCGAAGGTCAAAACATAGGACTTATCACCTCGCTTTCAAGCTACGCTAAGGTCAACGAGTACGGATTTATCGAGACTCCGTACAGAAGGATAGAGAAGATAAAGGACGAGAACGGCAAAGTCGTGGACAGCTACGTCACGGATGAAGTCGTGTATATGGCGGCGGATGAAGAGGACAAATACATCATCGCGCAGGCAAACGAGGAGCTTGACGAGACAAGCCGTTTCGTGCGTAACCGCGTCAATTGCCGTATAAGAAAGGACATCCGCGAAGTGCCAAAGCTCATGGCGGACTATATGGACGTCAACCCCAAACAGCTCATCTCCATAGCGACCGCGCTCATACCCTTCCTTGAAAACGACGATACCAACCGCGCTCTTATGGGCTCCAATATGCAGAGGCAGGCGGTCCCGCTCCTCAAGCCGCAAGCGCCCATGATAGCGACGGGCGTCGAGCACAAGATAGCGTACGACAGCGGCGTGCTGAAGATAGCGCACAAGGACGGCTATGTCAAATATGTGGACAGCGTGAAGATAGTCATCGCTTGCGACGACGGCACGGAGGAGACTTATACGCTCAGCAAATTCGAGCGCTCCAACCAATCCACTTGCATAAATCAACACCCCATCGTGAACAAGGGCGACAGAGTCACCGCGCCCAAGTATGACGAGCAGGGCAACCTCCTCGAAGAGGGCACGGTGCTTGCGGACGGACCCGCTTGCGACCAAGGCGAGCTTGCCCTCGGCAGGAACATGCTGATCGGCTTTATGAGCTGGGAGGGCTACAACTATGAGGACGCCGTCTTGATAAGCGAGGAGCTTGTAAGAGACGACCTTTACACCTCGATACATATCGAGGAGTACGAGATAGAGTGCCGCGACACCAAGCTCGGCGAAGAGCAGATAACCCGCGACATCCCCAACTTGAGCGACGAAGCGCTCAGAAATCTTGACGAATTCGGCATTGTGCGCGTCGGCGCGGAAGTCAGAGCGGGGGATATCCTCGTCGGCAAGGTCACGCCTAAGGGCGAGACGGAGCTCACTCCCGAAGAGAGGCTGCTCAGAGCTATATTCGGCGAGAAGGCGAGAGAGGTCAGAGATACGTCGCTCAGAGTCCCCAACGGCGAGGGCGGCATTGTCGTTGACGTCAAACAATTCACGAGAAAGAACAAGGACGAGCTCTCGCCCGGCGTGAACAAACTTGTGCGCGTATACATCGCCCAAAAGAGGAAGATATCCGTCGGCGACAAGATGGCGGGCCGTCACGGCAACAAAGGCGTCGTCAGCCGCGTGCTGCCAAAAGAGGACATGCCTTTCATGGCGGACGGCACCCCGCTCCAGATAGTGCTCAACCCCCTCGGCGTGCCTTCGCGTATGAACATAGGACAGGTGCTCGAAGTGCACCTCGGACTCATAGCGCACATGCTCGATTGGAAGATAGCGACCCCCGTTTTCGACGGCGCTAACGAGCAGGATATCAAGGCGCTCTTCCAGCAGTACGGCATAGTCAACGAGGACGGCGAAGTGGACGGCAAGATCCAACTGTACGACGGCAGGACGGGCGAACCCTTTGAAAACCGCGCGACGGTGGGATATATGTACTACCTCAAGCTGCATCACCTCGTAGACGACAAGATACACGCAAGGTCCACGGGCCCGTACAGCCTTGTCACACAACAGCCCCTCGGCGGAAAGGCACAATTCGGCGGACAGCGTTTCGGCGAAATGGAAGTGTGGGCGCTCGAGGCGTACGGCGCGGCGAA
>CANRBM010000079.1 GCA_947628855.1 uncultured Clostridia bacterium
GTGGTAGCATACGGCCGCGATAAAAACGGCAAGGAGGGCGAACTTGCGAATAAGCTCCGCGCCACTCTCGCGACTTTGGACGAATACAGGCTGAAGGCGAGCTTTAAAAACGTGCGCGAACTTTTGCAGGGCATAATTTCGGACTATATGTACGACGCCTACGTCAAGAGTTTGGGCGAGGGCAAGATAGCTGAACTCAAAAACTTTGTCGCTTCCGTTGACGAGGTGTCCATAGGCCGATTTTTGGAGGGCTATTCCTCGTCCGAAGCGAAGGCGGTGGGCGCGGGGACTGACAGTGTCAAGGTGTCCACGATACACAAGTATAAGGGACTCGAAAGCCCCGTCGTGTTTGTGCTTGACGTAGCGGGAAGCATAAAAGAGGAGAGCAAGGATCCCATCATTGCTAGGGACGGCGCCATAGGGCTCAAATATTACGACAGCGAAAAAAAGACGGCGCATGAGACCTTCTCGCGCTTTGCGCTCAAAAAACTTATGCAGGCGGAGCAGGTCAAGGACGAGATGAGATTGCTGTACGTCGCATTTACAAGGGCGAAACAGTTGCTGTATGTCACGGCGTGCGTGTCCAAGGATTATGTGGAAAAGGATTTTGGCAAGGAGCCGTGTATAAGCGGCATCACGAACACTTTGGATATGCTGTCCGTGGCGCGCCTCAAACAGAGTCTGCTGAGGCAGCCCGAGGTCATACCCGTGCCCGTGCGAGACGTAACGAGCGCGCATGCTCCAATTATGAATTTCACTGCCGACGAGGATCTAAAAGCAAAACTTTTGAAGGCGAGAGGGGAGAGCTATGCAAACGCGGAGGCGACAAGGCTCGCGATGAAATATACCGTATCGCAGATAGGCGCGCTCGAGGACGGCAGCGAGAGGCTGTTCGCCGAGGGAGATAAAGACGCGGCGAAGATAGGCACGGCATATCATAAAGTAATGCAATTCATAGACCTCACCTTAAATTCTGAAGAGGGAGTAGTCGGCGAGCTTGACGCAATGTGCGGGGAGGGCAAACTCACAGGCGAAGAGCGCGCCTACATCGACGCGGGGCGCATACTCGCATGCCTCAAAAGCCCCGTTATGCGCCGAGCGGCAGGGGCGTATCTTAAATGCGAGGTCGAAAGGGAAAAACCTTTTACAATGCTCCGGCCCGCGCGCGAACTCGGCTTAGGCGAGAGCAAGGACGAGGTGCTTGTGCAGGGCGTCATTGACCTTTACATCAAGGACGAAGGCGGCGCTATAGTGGATTTCAAGACGGGCTATGTGACGGACGAAAAAGTGCCCGAACATTACAAAAAACAACTTTATCTGTATAAAATGGCGGTTGAAGCAGCGACTAAGTCAAAAGTGGAGGACGTTTACATCTACAGTTTCGCGTCGGGAAAGACGGTCAAACTCGATTTTGCAAATGCTCCGATGTGAGAGATCGCGAAAAGGGAGAACATTTAGATGACTCGCAACTTGTGCGACGATACGGAAAATCGTCGCCACTCCGTTTCGGCTTTTATCGCCGTGCGCGGTTATCGGATAAGAGAGTTCATATCCCTAAAAAGCGAATGGGGGAATGGCATACTGTCCGCCGCGGATCTTGAGTAAAAGAGCGTTATTAAAAGGCAGAGAATGAGAGTTCGATATCCCCATTCGCAAGTCAGATCGAAGTGTATCTCATTGACGAATTTCCTTATTTTGGTCGAAACATGCGATGATCGGAGCATTCAAGCAAAAAAAAATTTAAAAATATGGCATGGATGACAAAGTTTTTTTAAAAAGTTTATTGCTTTTTTAGCTCATACTTTGTATAATCATAATAGTATTGTATGAAAGGAGTTCATTGTGGAATTTTTCTCAAAGGCGTTTACATGGTTTGCGGGACTGTCGCAAAAATTGCCACAGATCGATCATAAGACGTTCTTTATCGTCGTACTTGCCTCTATAATCGGTACGGCGGTCATTGTGGCGCTTACGTTGCTCGGTTCAAATTGCCGCAAAATAAAGATCGCAAGCAAGCGAATAATCAAATACCTCGCCGATAAAGATTCCGTTGACGATGACAACGTCGGCGACTTTACGACGCATTGCTTTTCATCAAAGGCGCCTCAAAGCATGAGAGACGCTTGGGTGCAGTTTTTGGGCATACGTTTTGGCTATCCCAGCGAGATCGTCAGCGAACAAAATGTTTTCGACAAAGAGGTCAAGAGGCATCGCGACGTCAGGGCAAACGTGTTCGTCCTCATATCTCTCGTGTTTGTGGCGGCGTACGCATTCTGGGGATTCGGCACGCTCGAGAGCAATGAGATGGGCGTCATCCATTGCCTGGGACTTTTGCTCTGTGGCATTTTGTATTTTGTCCTTGTCATGCTCGAGCGCAAACAATATAAGCGCGCCCTCGAGGCGTTCAACAATATGCAGGAGGACCTCGACGCAAAAGTCAATCTGCAGGTGGAACGCAACTTTGCCGTCGATTCTTCCCCCATCACGCAAATATCCGCCATACTTGATGAGATCGTCGCTCGCAACACCTCCAAATATGTGGACGAGGAAGGATTGCTCCCGGAGGATGAGTTGGTAGAGGAAGACCAAACCGATACGGCAGAGGAAGAGCCTCAGCCCGCGGAGGATGAATCAAAAGCGGCGGAGCAAGATGAGGATGATATCCCCGAGGAGGAACTCGAGGAGGAGCTCGAGGAAGAACCCGAAGAGGAAGAAGAGGAGCTCGATGAGGAGATCTACGACGATGGATCCATCCAGGAAGAGGAACTCGAAGAGGAGCCCGAGGACGAGATAGAAGAGGCTGAGCTTGAAGAGGAACTCGAAGAAGAGCCCGAAGAAGAAGGCGAGGAGACGCCTGCGGATGAGCCTATCGAAGAACCCGCCGACGAATCTGCGGACGAGGGTACTGAGGAGCCGGATGATGAGCCGAAGCCCAATAAACTTGAAAAGTTGCCCGCTCTTATCGATACGATGCTCGCGATGAATATGTCAAGATCTATGAAACTGAACTTCGCTATTTCTTTGGTCGGGGCATACAAGAGATTTAAGGATAAGCCCGAGGAGAAGGCGACCATCATAGAATGTTTGAGGAAGATCATCAACGACTTGCAGTCGGTGTAAGGCATACTATAAGAAAAGCGGATAATTGAGGACAATATGTTTGCGGTAAAGAGAAAGGATCCGAGATATGCTCTTGCGGAGCAGAGACGCATTGAGGAGCAGCAACGTCTCGCCGTTGCTCACGCCGCCTCGCAGTCTGCGTCGTCCGAGCCCGTACCCGTCAAACGCAACGAAAAGCTGTATCTCGCAAGCGAAATAATATCGGAAGAGCCTGCACCTGTTGCTGTACAACAGCCCGAAAAGGTTTATTGCGAAAGCGAAATAATCGAAGAGCCAGAACTTGTGCCGGTCGAGGGATATGAGCAATTAGAGTCCATAGAAGATCTAGGCTCCGACTTGCTTGAAGAAGATACTACGGAGGAGTCTCCTCTCCTTGTAGATGGCGGCGAGAGACCTGTAGGGACTTCCAAGCTTGCCAAATTGCCAAGCCTCATTGACTTGATGCTCACTATGAACTTGTCAAAGTCGGTGAGAATGAATTTTGCGGCGCTGCTGCTCAAGCAATACAACAAATATAAGAATTTCCCCGAAGAAAAGGCGATCTTGATCAAGTGTCTGCAAAAACTTATTGCAAGCCTCTCGAAGGGTTAATGCGTATCGCAGACGTGGCACAACGTACGTCAAATGAGATGGATATAGGCGCATAGCCGACGCGTTTTAATAAGCTCATTCAAAATAAAAAATCGACCCTCGTCGCCTTGGCGAAGGGTCGTTTTTATGCGCAAAACTTTCGACATAAAGCGGTTTATGACTTTAGGTACGAGGACGTCGGATCATATTCGTCTTGACGTACAAAAATCTGATTTTCGGCATTCTAAACGTGCAAATTACTTGAGCATCTTCTTTTTCCACAAGATGATCAAGATGATGAGAAGTATGACGATCGATATGCCGATGACCACCCAGAATCCCCAATTTTTGTCGTCGAATGGGACGCCTGTATTCATGCCCCAAAACGCCGCTATCATCGCGGGCACGTCTATGCAGATCGTGATGACGGCAAGCGCTTTCATGACGATGTTGAGGTTGTTCGAGATGAGCGAGGCGTATGCGTCCATAGTGCCCGAAAGTATCTCTCGGTAGATGTTGGACATCTCGATAGCCTGTTTGTTTTCTATGAGAACGTCCTCCCACAGATCCTCGTCCTCTTCGTAAAATTTGATGAGGCGGGGCACTTTGTCAAGCACGGCTGTATTTGCGCGCAACGATGTGCTGAAATATACGAGCGCTTTTTCAAGCGAGAGCATCTCGACGAGGTTTTGGTTTGTCATTGACTTTTCAAGCTCGTTCTGGACGCGCTGGCTCGCGCGGTCTATCTGTTTCAGATATTGCAGGTATTTCTTTGCGATGACGTATTGAAGTTGCAGGAAAAAGCGGGTGCGCTTGTGGATGTTGAAATCCTTCACGAACCGTCCCGCCATAAGGTCGTAGATGATGGACGTCTCGTTCAAGCATACCGTGACGACGACCTTGTCCGTGCTTATAAATCCGAAGGGTAGGGTGGCGTAGGTGTACTTGTCGTCGTCCTCTTCCGTTATCGGAATGTCCGTGACGGACATGAGCACGGTGTGCGGAAGAAGTGAAGTCTCGTCTGCCGTCAGCTCCGTTCCGAATGAAAAATCCTCTTTGCCGAACTCCTCTTTCTCGATACGCGCGCGCTCTTCCGCGTCGAGGGCGGCTTTGATGTAGTCCTCGGGAATGAGCGTCGCACGCGAAATGAACTCCACTTCCTTGTCCGTGGGGTTGGACATATGAATCCAGTGATCCGTGAAATCGAAACCGTCAACAATGAGTTCGCTGTCTATCTCGACGAGCGACTTGTTCAGTTTTTTAAAAACCTGAAGCATAAATAGGTCCTCCTTTTGACATGGCACGCGCCACGCCTCGGAGAGCCCGAAACGTGCGCGATTATTTGGATGAAAGCCTACTTCGTGGGTCTGCGTCCATATAATTTGCACCTCGTAAAGTATTTGATACTTTATTCTATCAAAATAATTTTTTTTAGGCAACCGTTTATTGCGCGAAAATTGCCGTTTTCGTCAAAATTTTTTTTGCAGACTTCAAAAAGTCGCCCTTTTTAAAACGCTGTCATAGATGTATAAATATATGTTTTTTGACAGATGTTGTATTTTCTCTTGCAAACGCAAGCTTTTTTTGATATTATTATTCTATAAATTTATAAGCATAAACTTCAGGAGGTCTTATAATGGCAAAAAAGTATGTATATCTTTTCACCGAAGGCAATGCCAATATGCGTGAATTGCTCGGCGGCAAGGGCGCGAACCTTGCGGAGATGACAAACATCGGTCTCCCCGTCCCTCAAGGTTTCACCATCTCGACCGAGGCTTGCACGCAATACTATGAAGATGGCAGACAAATAAATCCGTCCATCCAAAAAGAGATCCTCGAGTATGTGGAAAAGCTCGAGAAGATCACAGGCAAGAAGTTCGGCGACAAGGAAAATCCGTTGCTCGTTTCCGTGCGTTCGGGCGCGAGGGCGTCAATGCCAGGCATGATGGACACCATCCTCAACCTCGGTCTCAATGAGGAAGTCGTGGAAGTGCTCGCGGCAAAGTCAAACAATCCGAGATGGGCGTGGGACTGCTATCGCCGTTTCATACAGATGTTCTCCGACGTCGTCATGGAAGTCGGCAAGAAATATTTCGAGGCTCTCATCGACAAGATGAAAGAGAAGAAAGGCGTAAAACAGGATGTGGAGCTTGACGCAAACGACCTCAAAAATCTCGCAAATCAGTTTAAGGCAGAATATAAAAAGCAACTCGGCAAGGACTTCCCGTCCGACCCCAAGGAGCAACTCTTTGAAGCTATCAAGGCAGTTTTCCGCAGCTGGGACAACCCGCGCGCGAACGTCTATCGTATGGACCACGACATCCCCTACAGCTGGGGCACGGCGGTCAACGTACAGATGATGGCATTCGGCAATATGGGCGACAATTGCGGCACGGGCGTCGCGTTTACAAGAAATCCCGCCACGGGCGAGAAGGGGCTTATGGGCGAGTTCTTGACCAACGCTCAAGGAGAGGACGTCGTCGCGGGCGTGCGTACTCCTATGCCTATCGCCGAGATGAAACGCGTGTTCCCCAAAGTGTATGAGCAATTCCAGGATGTTTGCAGGATACTCGAGGATCACTATCGCGATATGCAGGATATGGAGTTCACCGTCGAAAACGAAAAGCTCTATATGCTCCAGACAAGAAACGGCAAGCGTACCGCGGCGGCGGCTATCCGCATCGCATGCGACCTCATTGACGAGGGTATGATCACGGAGCAAGAGGCTCTGCTGCAAATTGACGCAAAGACGCTTGACATGCTCCTGCATCCCACCTTCGACGCAAAAGCGCTCAAAGAGGCGGACAAGAACAACGTCGTCGGACACGGCATCGCCGCCTCTCCCGGAGCGGCTGCCGGCACTATCGTATTTACGGCAGAGGACGCAGTCGAGCAGGGCAAGAAGGGCAAAAAAGTCGTACTCGTCAGACTTGAGACCTCTCCCGAGGATATCGAAGGCATGAAGTATGCGCAGGGCATTTTGACCGTTCGTGGCGGACAGACCTCTCACGCGGCAGTCGTGGCGCGCGGAATGGGCACTTGCTGTGTTTCGGGTTGCGGCGACATCAAGATGCACGAAGCCGAGAAATATTTCGAGCTTGCGGGCAAGACCTTCCACGAGGGCGATGAGCTCTCTTTGGACGGCTCCACAGGCAACATCTACGACAAGATCATCAAGACCGTTCCCGCAGACCCCAACAGCGGATATTTCGGAAGGATAATGAAGCTCGCCGACAAGTATAAGGCGCTCGGCGTGCGTACGAATGCCGATACTCCCGAGGACGCACAGCGCGCGGCGGAGCTCGGTGCACAGGGCATAGGCCTCACCAGGACGGAGCATATGTTCTTCGGCCCCGGCAGGATAGAGAAATTCCGTCAGATGATATGCGCGGAGACAGTCGAGGAGCGCGTCAAAGCTCTCGACGCCATTGAGCCTATGCAGCAGAAGGACTTCGAGGGTCTTATGGAAGCCCTCAAGGGACAACCTGTCACCATTCGTTTCTTGGATCCTCCTCTTCACGAGTTTGTTCCTACCGAGCAGAAGGACATCGAGGAGCTCGCCAAGGCGCAGGGCAAGAGCGTTGAGTATATCAAGTTGCTCTGCGACAGCTTGCACGAGTTCAACCCCATGATGGGTCATCGCGGATGCCGTCTCGCCGTCACATATCCCGAGATCGCGGTCATGCAGACGAAGGCTGTCATCAAGGCGGCCATCAACGTCCAAAAGCGCCATCCCGAGTGGCATGTCGTGCCCGAGATCATGATCCCGCTCGTCGGTGAAGTCAAGGAGCTCAAATATTGCAAGAAGACGGTCGTCGAGACAGCTGACGCCATCATCAAGGAGTCCGGCATCGACCTCAAATACGAAGTCGGCACCATGATAGAGATCCCGCGCGCGGCGCTCACCGCCGACGAGATCGCGACAGAGGCGGAGTTCTTCTGTTTCGGCACAAACGACCTCACTCAAATGACCTTCGGTTTCAGCCGCGACGACGCAGGCAAGTTCCTGCCCAGCTATTACAGAGCGAAGATCTATGAGTCCGACCCGTTTGCAAGATTGGATACCACAGGCGTAGGCAAACTCATGAAGATGGCAGTCGAAATGGGACACGCAACCCGCAAAGATCTGCACTGCGGCATCTGCGGCGAACACGGCGGCGACCCGTCCTCCATCGAGTTCTGCCACAACATCGGCCTCGACTATGTCAGCTGCTCTCCCTTCAGAGTCCCGATCGCCCGCCTTGCCGCCGCACAGGCTGCTATCAA
>CANRBM010000080.1 GCA_947628855.1 uncultured Clostridia bacterium
TGCTCAGATAAAGGCGGAACAACTATAGAAACGGCACCTAACTGATCCTCTGTAAGCGAATGACGCAAGTTCTTTGCTAAATGCAAAAGGGTTTTATCATTATCGAGCATTGTATAGTAGTAACAATAATACGTTGCATCTGCATTTTCGTTAAGAACGAATTGGCTATATGCAGGGCTGGAAATTCCGTTATTCTTGATAAGGCCGACGCAGCGCGGTGTTACATCAATATCAAATAAGCACATTAATAGGTTTCCTGCATATAAAAACTGATAGCCATCGAAAGACGAAGGCATTTTGCCACCGGCCTCTAAATCCCGAACTATAACACCCTTCATAGTAAGAGACAGGATATCTTGCCCGTCATATCTTAGGCAAATCTCTTTAATTTTACGCATAAGATATTTGTTGGGCATAACTGTCCAATCAGTCGGAATGCTCTTTATCCATTCAATCCCGCTGTCTTTCATTTCCCGCATTGTCCGTCACCGCCCTTTGTTATCTTTATTACCCAAAAGAATCATAGGCTCGTCTATAATTTCTTGCAAATTAACGATTGATGATATATCGTCTATTTCTTTCATGGATAAATCAATAGATTCCGGAATCTTTATTCCTTTAACCTTTTCTGGCGAATCGCCTATATCTATATGAAAGGATACTGCAATTCTAAATTCCTGTTGATTCTCATACCTTTTTCGCTTAGTGAAAACCATACGTCGCTCGCTTATATTCGGAAGTGTCATTGATTCGAGGTATGCAAATTGGCTGTTATCGATGTATTTAACAGAGTCAAATAACCACTTTATTTTTAAATCGTTACACCGCATTGCAAATCTGTCTATGAATTGCGCGGTGTCCCAAATCAGTAGCGCATTTCCCTCTGTATTTTTAGAGAATTCTTTTAATGATTTAGCTGAATTATCCGGGATACAAAGTGCGATTTGAGTTTCTGACAGTATTTTAATATTTTCAGGCTTGTATTGAAAAAACGATTTTATGTAAACCGCCGGATTGGTAATTCTGCCGTTTGAAACATTCGGAAGTGAAAACAACTTGCTTGGTATTGCGCTGTCATATTTATCACTACGCTGTTCATCCCCTTCTAATTGTTGGTAGTAAAGACAATTTTTCAGATAAACATTTCCCGATTGAAGTGAATTTAAATATGCATCTTTAGCAACAAGCAAAATTGGCAACATTTCTTCATGACGCTTTCTCATTTTTATGTCACCCAATAAACAACTTTGCCACCCGTTCCGATACAGAGCGTTCCAGCTCCATAAACCTCTTTTCCAGTTCCTCGCTAGGCGTAGGCTGCCGGTATTTGTAGAAATAGCGCGTAAACGGTATCTCCGCGCCAGTCTTAATCACCGGCTTTTTCGCCGAGAGGTTTTCCTCAAAGAACGCCTTGGCATCCGGGATGTGGGGCAGGACCTCTCGGGCCATATAGGTGTCGATATCCTCCTCGAATTTGACGATCTCGGTGTCTTTTGTCTCCTTGTCGTAGATGATCTTGCCCTTGCGGTCACACTGGATATCCGCCTGCTTGTCCATCACCGAAAGCCCGTCCGCGATGCGCTCTAACAACTTTTTATCAGCAGTGACCTGGGCCAATGCACTTGTCAAAACAGGCATGAAGGCGTTGGGAGAGTAGAAGATCTCCTCCGATACGGCGGCCTCAAGCGCGGCGACGATGGAGTCATACACGGGCTTGTTGTTTATGTAGCTTTCCAGCTTCTTCTGATCCTTCCCAGCCAACTCCTCCGCGTTTTCAAGCTCCGCGACCTTTGCCTCATCGTAGAGCACCGACAGGCTCCCCTTGGATAGCATTGCGGCAATGCGCTCCCGTGTGATAGCATAGCTACGCTGGAGGGGCTGCATCACCGTGTATTCTCGGTAGATAAACTCCTCGTTTCTATATATTTTACAAACCTCTGTTTCCTCAAAGTCGGCGTAAAGTCTTGTGATAGTCGAACGATCCTCCGGGGAGATCTCATTGCGCTTGTTACCCAGCGCCTTGCGGAGCTTATGGTAGATCTGGCTTGCGTCAATGAGCTGGATTTTGCCCTTTCGCTCCGGCCGCTTATTCTTGGACAACACCCAAATATAAGTGGCGATACCGGTGTTGTAGAAAAGGTCAGTGGGCAGGGCGATGATGGCTTCGATCAGATCACGCGCCAACAACCAGCGGCGAATCTGGCTCTCGCCAGAGGCGGTGCCGCCGGTAAATAGTGGACTGCCGTTTTCAATAATGGCGCAGCGGCCAAGGGCATCGTCCATTTTGTCAATGGCGGATTGCAGGAACAGCATCTGCATATCGCCGGAACCGGGCAGTCCCGCGCCCCAGCGTCCGTCAAATCCCTTTTTGTATTCATCAAGGACTGCTTCCTCTACGCCCTCGGCGGCATCCTTTCCTCCCCATGCAGTCCCGAAGGGCGGATTTTCCAAGACAAACCGCATCTTCGTGTTTCTGAACCGGTCTGCTTTCATGGTGTCCTGATAGCATATGTTCTCCGCATTCTGCCCCTTTATGAGCATCTCCGCAAGGCACATGGCGTAGGATTCCGGGTTGATCTCCTGCCCGAACAGCCGCACGTCAGCGGTGGGATTGTACCGCTTTATGAAATTGTATCCCGTGGAGAGCATACCGCCCGTACCGCACGCCTGATCGAGTATTGTGATAACCTTGCCGTCGTCAAATATGTCGTCACATCCTTCGGCCAGTAGAATGTTGACCATGAGCTTGATTATGTCCCGCCCAGTGTAGTGGTCACCGGCCTCGGCATTTTCAGAAAATTTACGGATCAGTTCCTCGAAAATATATCCCATCTTCACATTGTCGATGGTGCGCGGGTCGAGGTCCAGTTCGGAAAACGCCTTGACCACGGAAAGAAGCCGGTTGTTCTTGTCCATCTTGTCAATCTGCTTATAGAAATCAAGTCCGCGCTCGTTGGATGACAAGATTTCCTGTACATTATAGGAAAAGCCCTGAATATAGCTTTTGAAATTATCCGCAAGATGGTCCGGGTCGTTGACGAGCTCTGCCAAGTCATAGCGGCTCGTATTATAAAATTGGAAACCTGAAACACGATACATTGCCTTTGCGGGAAAAGCAGGGTCCTTTTCGTACTGCTCCACAACAGCCTTTTTCGTGGGAGCAAGGGCACACTCGAAACGCCGGATGATCGTCATAGGAATGATCACATCCTTATATTTGTCGCTCTGGTACGTCCCCCGCAACTTGTTCGCAATAGACCAGATGAAGTTTACTTCCGTGGTAACATCCACCGGGGAGTCGTCCCACATCGCGTCAAGGATCTTGCTATCTGACATATTTCTGTCCTCATTTCTTCAAAATTTATCGCCCTTACACCATCCACACCGGGACAATCAAGTTATCTCTGTCAAATGCGTTCAGCTTATCTGCCATACACAACGCCGCTCCTGTTCCGAGCCGAAAATCCGAATATCAACTCCACTTCCCGTTGGACGCACCCCAACTTTCACCAAATTATTTATTGTCTACAGCCGCCCTGTATGGCTCGATCAAAAGCGCTTTTATCGTCTTCAGCACCGTATCGAAATCATCCGTCTTCGTGTCGATCTTTCGGAAAAACGCTTTCCATTTCTTTTGCATTTCCGCATCACTGCCAAAAGTCATAACCTGCTCAAATTGGTCTGTCGTAAAGGCGCGGCCGCGGTTTTCAAAGGTCCTTTTCAGCGCCTCTGTCAGCGTTGCTCCGTCGAAATCAAATCTTTGCGCCAGATAATAAATGTCATAGTAATCCTTCATTCGGCTGGAAAATTCCATCAGGCTCAATATCGCGTCGAGCTTTTCGGCGACGGTGGTTTCCAGCGAATAGGTGTTCACCGTCGGCGCTTCAAAATCCGCAAGTTGCGTCGGGATTTTTCGCTTTTCCTGCTTCGGAACGATCACGTCACCAACGCCGAAGTCGATGCCAAACGGCGTTCTGGTATTCTTAATCCGGGCAATCATCGACGCACCGATTCCAGCGTACTTTTTTGCAACTGCGATGGGGGCCACGTCCTTGATCTCAAAGGTTATGAAATCATTGCCGGTTTCGGCCGATATGATTTCTTCCAATACCGCTTTCAGCTGCTCCGGCGTGTTCGGTATCTCCCTGAGCAGAAAATCAACATCAACGGTAACGCGGCTGTCAAAGTCCGTAAGGGCGTAGATGAACAGTCCTCCTTTCAGAACCAGGTTTTCCGCGTATTTGGATTTTTCCAGCCGGCGCAGAAATTCTTCCTGGCAAAAAAGCTGCAAACACAGCTGATAGCTTCTGCCGCTTTCCTTCGCTTTGTTTTTGAGTCTCGCCAGCACGGACGCGGCAATATCAGCCACCCAGCAGCACCTCCATCACATTCATGACTTTCGCGTACAGCTTCATTTTTTTCGCGTATGCGGACAAATTGGCGAGGTCCTTTCGGTCATCCGCCACATAGGCATTCAACGCCTTGTTGAAGGTCTCACTGTCGAGCTTCGTCCGGTATTTGAAGCAGTCGCAAATGGCGCGCTCCCGGTCATATACAGGGAGCATCACACCGTTGAAGCTGTCAACAGTCCTCCCAAGTGAAAAATATTCCTTTTGAATGTAATAGGCTCTGACCGGGAATTCCCCGATAGATCCGACTGCCCTGGATGCCGTTCTCGGTACGGCAACAGACCAGGCGCGGGGCGCAAAATCGCTGTATCCGTAGTGAAACAGCGCGGACTCCACGCAAACGATCCCCTGTGGCAGCAGTTCGCGGAGCAGCTGTTCCTCCGTTATTTGATCGCTGCCCGGCAATTGGTACACCCCGCGCCGAACACGTTCGAGAAAGCCTTCCTTACACAGCGCCGCCACATCATATTTTTTTATGCCCGCCGCCACAAAGTCGGCGGTTTTAGCAATTCCGCCGTTGCCTTTGAGCACATTTTGCGCGATCTCCTTTTGATTCAAACGAGCACCAACTTTCCGCACGCTGTTTTACGTTCCTTTATGCGTTTATTTTAGCACAGGAAGGCTTCCCTTACAATAGCTAAACGCAAACAATTTCCGAATTTTGCGTGCTGATAATTGAATCCCGCCTTTTTCAAAGACGAATGGGCATATATAATTTATTTCTCATTTCTCATTATCTCCATCATCAACCTCGCCCCCAAGATGAACGCCTCGCGGAAGCGTTTTTCCTCGATGATACAGGTGACATCAAGGCGGTCATTTTGGATGGCGTGAAGGAGCTCCTTTTCCTGCTCATTGAGGCTTGCTTCAAGCCTGTCCTCGTTATCATGTACCCGCTTCATAATGGCCGCCGCTTCCGGTGTAAGGCCGCCCATCTGTTCGATGGGGCGGATATTGCCATAGTAGAGTTCGTTGATAAGATTGTACATCTTTATCCCTCCTTGGCAACACACAATACCGCAGAGGACATGGAAAGTCGAGAATAATTTTGTCGGCAAAAGGGAGAAAATCCCTTGACTTCCCTTCCCCGGCAAGGTAACATGGATTTACTCGCCGAAAGGCTCTTTTAGATAAGGCTATGTAAATTTTGCCGGGGCTCCGCAATCTATTCAACGAAATAAAGGCAGGAAATAGACAATGGCCGAGATTATCGCGCGGCGCCAATTCGCGCCGTTATACATATGGTTGGACACGGCGTTCCTCGTCGTGTTCACCCTGATGCTGCTCTGGAAGAAGAAGTACATGACTGTCCTCGTGGGCCTCGTGATGGGCGTGGTCTACATGCTGGTGGATTACGGTGTCTTCCATCTCCTCCTCCACACCCGCTCCATCTCCGAGGGACATAGCCTCTTTTGGGTGTTGCTGTGGATGTCCATGAGCTACGGGTTCACGAATTTCACCTGGATCTGGCTGTGGCTTTCCAAGGACAAGCACCTTTTCGAGTGGTCGCTGCTCATTCTCTCCTGGTGGTTCTGCGCTCCGCTGATCACCCAGACCTTCGCCGGGGACGCTGCGCCCATCGTCATCCAGCGCACCACCGGCAGCTACCACGGGTACATGGCTGTCATCCTGTTCGTGGGGTATCTCGGCGTCATCGTCTACAATCTGGCGCAGAAGGACCGGCTCTGGCGGATCAACATCCCCTGGATCTTAGCCATCGGCATCCTCGTCCAATTCGGCTGGGAGGTCGGCCTCCTCATCGGCGGCATCCGCAGCGCCGGCTTCGCCTCCGTGGGCGACAAGCTTCTGACGCTGGTGGTCAACTCGCTTCTCGAAACCAACCTGGGCATGCCTTACGTCTACTGCATCTTTGCCGCACTGACCGCCAAATTCACCGAACAGCTCAGACCACGGGAACGGCGGCTGACGTTTGAAGAGAGGATCATTGAGAATAACGTGGAAAGAGTGGGCTTGCTTGGAAAGTGATAGTCCGAGCGTCAGGTATTGATACAGGTTTCGCACGCACCCTGCTAAAATAGGAAGTGATATTGTGACTATTGACCCCGATGCCACCGTTACCCTTGAAACGGCAAAAAGTAATTTTTCCAAAATCGCAAAAATAGCCGAGGAGCAAGGTCATGTCACCGTTCTCCAGAACGGCCATCCAAAGCTGCTCGTCATCGACCTGGACACCGAGCCGCAAATCGAAATGTCAGAGGATGAAAAGTTTGAGTTTGTGGCCGCGAGAATCTTGCGCGAGCACCGCGCGGCATTTGAGGAGCTGGCGAAATAGTTCTGCATGGTATGATTTGAGAGAGGAGGTTCCACCCTTGCGGGAGTTGACGTTTAAGGGCTTTCTATCTGAATACGTAATGTCTCTCGCGCAGGCAGAGAGGGGCTCGATCAGGGCGTTGGTGCGGGAGGCTGTGGGGAATGTGCGGCTTCGGGCGCCGCTGTATCTCTACGCGGCGGTCACGGGCAGAGGGGATGTGCTGCTCCGGGAGGCCCGTGGGACGGCGCTCTTTGATGAGTACGCTGAGCTATCCCGGAAATTCGATACTGACGGACTTCTCGCGGCTTTGAAGGAGCAGAGCGCAGAGCTTCCCGAAGAATACCTCAAGGTCTGGCGCAGCTACGAGAGCGTCCGGGACGCGCATCTCAGGGACGGCAGGATGAAGGCGCTGATCTGCCAGAAGGTCCTCCGGCTGCAGGAGGAAAAATCCGTCTCCACCTACCGTGTCTGTAAGGACCTGCGGCTTGACAACGCCAACGTCAACGCCTGGCTCAAAAATAACGCCTGCGGCAAGGTCAGCCTCGCCACAGCGAAGAGCGTCCTGCGATACATGGAGGCCGCCAATCCCCTCTTTTAGATAAGGCTCTGTAAATTTTGCGCCCCTTTCCTTATCGGAAAGGGGCGCTGACCACATTACCGACCATAACGGCGTTCGGAGCACACGGAAACAGTGGAGACAAGAGCTCTGGAGAGTAACTGAAACGTAGTGGAAATGGCCAAACGCATTTATTTATTAGGCAATAAAATTTTACACAGCCTTTTGGGAGCAAGAGATTTCGCAGGTTCAAATCCTGTCACCCGGACCAAAAGGCCGACTGAGAGCCATTCTCGGTCGGCCTTTTTTAGTGTAAGCGTCAACCCACCCCGCATCTTTTCTTCACCCAAACACTGTGAAACAATGTACAGGGACGACCAGCGACTCTACGAGACTCTATGGCTCTGCCGTGGAGTCTCGTATACACTCAGGGAATCTCAGAGGATTACAGAGAACGGAGGCAGGGCATGAACGAGATAACGATCCGGGGAGCGGGAAAGAGGGCAAATCTGCAAGTGTGGAGC
>CANRBM010000081.1 GCA_947628855.1 uncultured Clostridia bacterium
CCGCCTTTGCGGGTGTAGTCGCTGTCCTCGCCGTAATACTCGCTGTGCAGCTTCTCCCCGGCGCGGTAAGCGGCGGATGCAATCGCCGACTGCCCCTCACTTCGTTTGATCTGGTCAACATGAAAATGAAAATCCGCTATCTTAATCGCCTCCTTCCTGCGGTGCGGTGGCACGGATTCGCCTTGTGACCTCCGGCATGGTGAGGACATCGGACATGAGAGAGTAGAAGTCCGTTTCGCTCATGTTCTTTACCTCCGGCGCAATGCTCTCAACCGCCGCGCCCCGTGTGATCAGCCGGTGCGATCTTGCGCGGCGCTCACCTTTTTCGTAATACTGTTTGCGGTTTTCCAACCGCTGAAGCTTGTGCTGTGTCTGCACAAGCTCTCGCTCCGCTTTCTCTTTTTCGGCTTGGAGCCGGTCTAATGCTTCGCTCAATTTATCATCCTCCTTCTGGTGTGATGATGAATTTTTGAAAAAACAGGCTAATGGCGTGACAACATGTTTTCAAAAAATGTGACAGAAAAAGACCGCCTACTTTTTCGGTAAGCGGTCTGACTGACGAAATAGATTTTTCAAAACCTGTCGGGATGGTGCAGACGCAAAAGCGGATGCACCGTCCCGGTGGGTGCGCAGGGATAGCCGCGAAGCGGGCGCAGCCCCTTGTCGGAGTGAAACGACGGAAAACCGCCCGGACATTCAGGTGTCAGGGCGGTTCAGCCTCGCACACACGCCCGCAGGCGTGCGTTTCGGAGCGCAACCGAGCGAAGCGAGGCACTTGGCGCGGAGATGAGCGCACGATACGGGGCTTGCCCCCGTATAGAAGTGCGCCCTTGTCGCCAAGGGATTATTTTAGAGAGATTTGCTCGCCATCTACGATAATACGGTCTTCAAGAATATGCAACGCAGTATCCATCGCTTCATTGACAGCTTTACCAACGCGGGCAACCCCACATTGTGCTGCAAGTGAGCGATACAGGCCAGCTTTATCAGCAGTCACATTTTGTTTGAGAATTTCGAGCATTCCTGCTGCCAGTTCTTCGGGTGCAATTTGCTTGATATCGCGTTCAATATCGCCCGGTCCCCGGAACTGTACCTCTTTTCCATTATCCAGATACAAGAAGCCATTTCTGCGGATAATACCGTAACGCTGATATCCGTACATTTGCTGTTCATAGGCGCGTTGCACAACACTTGTAACTTTCTCACGATCAAAATACCAAACGATACGTTTCAAAAACAAATCTTCCGAGAGAGGGGCTTCTACTTCCAAAATGTCTTTCACAATTGCTTTAAAGTCACTGTAACGGTGTTGCCGACATATCTCATAGAAATCTGCTGCTTTATATGGAGGAAATTCGAAGTGCTTTTCAGTAACAATTTCTTCAAATGTTTCTGTTGGTTGACTGTCCGCTGGTTTTCTTTCCGCTTTTGTCGGGTTCTTAACTGCATCAACGGCAGCCTCCAAAAGACGGAGTTGCTCAACTGATTTGTTCCTAAACCAGTCAGTAGACCAGATGCGGTAGAATTTCCAGCCCATGCGCTCCAGGATTTCTTGCCGTAAGCGGTCACGGTCACGTGCGTTTTTGGAAGAGTGGTAGGTTGCACCATCACATTCAATCGCAAGAACGTAGTCGGAGCTGTTGGGCATCTTTAAGCCGAGGTCAATCCGAAAACCAGAGCATCCGACTTGCGTGTCCACAGAGAACCCCTTGGAGCGCAAGAAGTCGCATACCTCCAGCTCAAAATCAGAGTCAAATTGCTCGAATGGACTGGCGCTGATAGCACGTTCCAGTGCAACATCTCCGTTCTCTGCATAATCAAGATATTCCCGAAGCAGTTTTGCACCTTCTGCGGATGTCCGTTTCAAATCAATATCCGTATAGTGCATAGAGGAAACCAACTGGACATTGCATTTTGCACGAGTGACGGCAACGTTCAATCTTCGCTCTCCTCCAACACGGTTCAACGGACCGAAGTTGTGAAGCAAACGCCCCTGTGCGTCTACGCCATAGGCAATGCTGAAAATAATAGTATCTCTTTCGTCGCCTTGTACGGTTTCGAGGTTCTTGATAAAGAACGGTTCGTTGCCGTCATTCTTGAAGAAGAACTCTTTTTCCGGTGTATTCTGCCGCCGTTTGGAAAGCAATTTGTCGATCAGATCCTGCTGGGCAAGACTGAATGCAACAACACCAAGACTCCGGTTCGGGTATTTTTCAATGTTCTGATAAATCAGATCAACGATAAACTCTGCTTCCTTCCGATTGGTGTGAGCTTTGCGATCAAAAATGCCGTCCACGTGGTAATAATCTACACCGATCCACGGCGCATCAGCCTTAGAGGACGGGAAGGTCACAAGATCACTGTCATAGAAATTCTTGTTGGAGAATGTGATAAGCTGTTCATAGCGGCTGCGGTAATGCCAGCGTAGCCGGAGCTGCTGCATAGATGTTGAACACAAATCCAGAATAGATTCAAAGTCCGTTACATCTCCAGTTTCTTCATCGCTGTCCTCTGCTTCGATGGAAGCATTGAAGAAGTTGCTGGGCGGCATTTGCTTAGAGTCACCCACGACAATCAGTTGCTTGGCTCGATAGATTGCGCCAATAGCATCCTGTGGGAAAATCTGCGACGCCTCATCGAATACGACAACATCAAAGTGAACGGAGTCTGGCGCAAGGAAGGTACTGACACTCAACGGCGACATCAGAAAGCACGGTTTGATTCTCTGGACAAGTTCACCGGTTTCCGCAAGCAAGGAGCGGATGCTTTTCTGTTTCCGTTTTTTCTCTCCTTCACGGAGTAGAATTGCCAATGCGCTCCCTGAAGCGATCATATCAAGCGACGGGCGCATAGAAGAAAGATCTGCGCGAATTTTTGCTTTGTTGATTTCAAACTGCTCGGTATCTTTCTCGGAAAATATACTGATTGCTTGATCTTGAGAAATCCGATTGAAAGTAGACAAAACCGGAGTTCCAGACAAAATCGAATCAATCCACTGATAATAGAATTGCTTTTGAAATGCGCCAACAATCTGCTTTGGCTCGACATTTTGAACGATGGCAGCGTCTATATAAGGCACGACTTGCTGATCGTCCAGCTTTGAAAGCAGATTCCTGAAATGGCACCAGTTGTCCAGCTTGTCCATTTCACACAGACAGTCATTTAGCCGTGCCAATATCAGAGAACAAGGCGCGACATGGACATTCAAAATTGCACTGTCAAAACACCCTGCAATGCGCTTGAGTACTTCATCATCACAGATCGCAAAGATCTTTTCAATCTTTTGACTATAATCTGCAAAAGCGTCCCGCTCAGAGGAAAAATCAGAATAACTCTCTAAAGCGCCAAAAGAAATGCCTTTGGAGAATATGGCTTCCAACGCGGACATTTGTTCAGTGACATAATCCCATTCTGTTTCAACGCCATTATAGGCTGCTCCCAAAAATGCTTTAATTGGAGCCTCTGCATCGGCGTATTCTATGCTTTTCTGCTGATAATAGGAAAGACGTTCTGTCATCGTGACAGCTTCACTGTAAGAGGGTTTCTTACCGTCTTTTTTGCATAAACGCAGATCAGTGACAAGTTGCTTATATTCAGCATTGAAAAGTCTGGAAAATGTCCCGCTGAATTGCTTTGTCAGTTTTTTGTGATATGCTGCACCATCAAGTTTGTAAATATCATCATCAAATACCGCACTCAATACTGAGCGAGAAGCGAGAATATCCGAACTCTGTGCCTGTAAGTCATGCAAAGCGGAATTTACCGTTTCAAAGTGTTCTTTGTCTAAGAGTGATGGCGTGATAAGTTGGGAGGTTGCAGCAAAGCCGAGAAATGTGTTCCATATATGTGCATCTTCGATGCTGACACATTGTATTCCATATTTTTCGGATATTTCTTGCTGCAAAGGAACCCATACGCGTAAGAGTTGCACAGCGGCAGAAAGGTCGTTTTTCACCTCCGCTTTTGTCTGATATGATGTATCCTGGTTGATGTAGCCATACCAAGGGTTCTTTCTGTAATCATATCCAACGGACGGAATATAATCTACGTATTGTTCCAAAAGTGAAATTGTTTCCGTTAAGTACGCCTCACCTTTGGAAGAGAGCTGCGGAACAGGCCATTCTACATCTGGCATAGCGCGAAATGCAGCGTAAGCCTCATACAGCTGGTACAGGCTCTTTTCAATAACCGGCCGCTGCTTATGAAGCTCCACGGCATAAGCATCTAACTGGCGCTGTGCCTTTTCTTTGATGGCGATTTCAGCGTCAGCCTTGGAAGAAACGACACTTTTACCAGAACGAAGCGTATGGCAAATGTCCGCAATAACATCCTTCTTGTTTGCCTTGTGGCTGTGAAGCTGTAAGCAGAACTCCGCGAGCCCTGCCTGCTTCAATTTATCATACACCACATTAAGAGCTGCCAGCTTTTCGGAAACGAACAGAACTTTTTTCCCATCGCTGAGACATTCTGCAATGATGTTGGTAATCGTCTGGCTCTTGCCAGTTCCGGGAGGTCCCTGCAAAACAAAACTCTTTCCGGTTTTTGCCATTTCAATTGCTTCAATTTGGCTGGAATCTGCATCTACTACGCTATGCAGTTCAATCAACGGATCAGAAACAGGCATGGATGTTCCATCATCCTCGCCCGTTTTCTCAGTGTCGGTTGGCTCACCCAAAAGCTGACGGACATTCTGATTTGCAAGAATCGTTGCTGCATTATCTTTCAGATCCCGGTACATATTGATTTTAAGGAATGAGAAAATACCGATTTTACATTCCGACGTGACTGTCCATTGCAGTTTTGAGACAAGACGTTTTACCTTTTCAAGATAGGTAGTCAGTCCCTCATCATTATACTCAGGTAGCTTTACCCCGTGTTCTGCGTCCATCTTATAGGCAAAGGTTGGGTTGACAATGATATCATCCTCTGCTGATTTGATGAAATACGGTTCCACAGCGGACGCTTGTTCTAACTGAATTGGTACAAGCAAAACGGGCGCACGAAAGACATAGCTTGAAGAATCACTTTCTTTCCAGTGGATAAAGCCGAACGCCATATACGCGACATTGACGCCGGTTTCTTCAATAAATTCCCGCGCCTTTTTATCAATATTTTTCACCGCTGTAAGCGGATTTGTTGCTGAGTTATAAAGAAGGATTTGATTCTGCCGCTTGATTTTTCCCGAGTATTGGGCCCAAAATGCAGCCTTTCCACTCGAAATATCCGACTCTTCTGGCGGCTCAATTTGCAGCTGCTCAGTCTCAGAGGATTCCTCAGACTCTTCATCTTCTTCGATGATTTTCGGGTCAAACACTTCAAAAGAAGTAGATCCATCGATTTTATCAAATAGAGCGTCAGCCGTGGGAAGTAGCACCTCTACGGTTGAAGCTCTTGTATCCTTGAAATTGATTAGGTTATTGCGTTTACCCGTATCCAGCAGTAAGTCAGCCCACTTGTCCAGCTTTTTTGTATCCACCGTCCAACTCGCCTCCACACATCTAATTTCTATTGTTTATTTTTCAAAGTTTTCTGTGATCTCCATAATGTCGCCAATATCACATTGTAGAGCTGTGCAAATCTTCACCAAAACATCAGTGGTGACATTTTCGTTCTTTCCGAGTTTTGCCATTGATGCATGGCTGATCCCAGCTGCTACGCATAGATCTTTTTTCTTCATGTCACGGTCAATCAACAGCTTCCAGAGTTTTTTATAGCTAACAGACACAATCTACACCTCTGTCGTTTAAAGACTTGTATTCACTAGTTGCATTATAAAAATCTGCAATCGCTGAAATTAGTATAGCACGAAGCTCTATCATACTCAAGCCTATAATTGTAAATCCTTAGTGACCTTTACTTAAAACCGTTTCGTGTCGCCCACTCACTCGCTGCATGTTTCCGTTCCTCACTGTATGGTGCAGTCAGCCGGAAACTCAGTCTACCTTTTTCGATCTCAAAGGTCAGCCCGCCTTGTTCATCATCGTCAATCTGTCGGCAGCACTCCGGGTACTTCGCCGCAAATGCCGACAGCCGCTTTATGAGGTCGGTATTATGGGTCTGCACCTCGATCATGCTGCCATACTCGTCAAAATAGATGGCAGTTGTCTTTTCTCTCTTAGTAAGTCCTGTTCTCATAAAACCTCCTGTTTTTTACAAATTTTTCTCGGCTCTTGAATTGGAAAAGTGAAACGATTTTCCGATAGAAATGCTCCAAACGATGCGGAGTATGTCCTGGTTCTCGCTATTGGCTGATTTGCCACTTTACCGGCTCTTGACCGTGTTTTCACGCTTTCCTGTTTGTGCGGCTTTTCAGCCATTCCACAAGCTCATTTTTCATAACCAATTTGCGTCCGCCGATTCGTAAGGTTGGAAAATCCGGGCTGCTCAAGAGGTTGTATGCACCGGCTTTTGAAATCTGCAACGCTTCGGCAAGCTGCTTTGCGTCCATCACATCAGGCATGGTTTCAAATGGCTCTCTGCTCATAAAATCTCCTTTCCCGCATAAAAAGCAGCAGTCACCACTTGGGTAACTGCTGCCGTATTGCGTCTGTTTACTTGTCCAAATACTTCTGATATTCCGCTGTTACAAAATCCTCATAAGCGTCTGCGATCTTGGCGATCCGCTTATGGACTGCGCTGGAGGTCTTATAGCCAACCTTGTCTGCGATCTGCTGTTCGGTGAAGCCCTCCATACGCAGTTTCAATATCTCCCGGTCTTTCTCTGTGATGGTGCTTTCAGCAAAAGAAGCGATCTGCATTTCAGAAATGACGGAGTTCTCAAACTCACCCCGTGGGTCTGCCACATCGAAAATGTCCCCGTCCTCACTCTCCATCATTTCATCCAGAGAGATCGGCTTGCCGGAACGGTTGTGATGCCACTTCCGCATGAAGTCGGTCTTGACGGTGCTACCTGTGGTTTCATAGTCTTCGACTGTCCTGTTTTCCCAGATAGCGTCGATTATGGGCTGCCAGTTCTGTTCTGCAATTACCAAATCGGTGACATTGCCGATTAGATTACTGAACTGCTGATAGGTTAGCCACGGCACTTCCATATCCTGTAGTATGTTGTAAAGGTTTTGGAAGCCAAGCCCGTTCTGCTCAAACTTCATTCGGATGTAGGGGATGATGCTGTACGACAAACGCCATAAGGGGAAATATCCTGCGTACTGCGTCCAGCTGCCGGGAATGTCACGATAATTTCCCTTGCGGTCTTTCACTTGGAAAAACTGCCATGCGCTCCATGCGTAGCAGTCCCACACAAGCAGCTTGAACATATCGTCACATACAATGTGGTCATACTTATCCGTCCGTAAAACCTCGTAGGGACAGCGGGGCAGATCGTAGGCTGGCTTCCACTTTTCCGCAAGTTCCCTCGGTAGGCTATAAAACAGGGTCAGCCATGACTTGTCGCCGTCCTGCGGTATCTCGATGACCTCACCGGGCAGCACCACAATGAAACCTTTCGGGCTTTTCAGCTTCTCCATAAGCGTCACCTCCAATCGTTTTGAAATAGCCCTCTACTATATATGGCATGAGAAAGGCTGAATTGTTCCAATGTTCCCAAAATTTTTTGAGATTTTTTGAAAAAATCTCGGAATGGATGGGATAGGATGATTATAGCTTCATTATACTCGAAACCTGTGAATAAATCTATTGCTTTCCATTACGGACAAAAAATACCAAAATTAAAATTTTAAATTCCACTCTCCCATCCTACAGTGGAATTTAGTTTTACATAAGCGGAATTTACCCTTTC
>CANRBM010000082.1 GCA_947628855.1 uncultured Clostridia bacterium
CGCGAAGAAGAAAAGGACAGCGAGAATCTTGACAATTTCAGACGGCTGGTGAAGCGGTTTACGGAGATCACCGAGTTGAATACGGAAATTCTCAACGCTTTTATAGAGAAGATCTACATAGGGAAAACCGAAAGAACGGAGATCCCCTCGAAAAGTAAGCGAAAGCAATACCGCAAGACACGGACGATCCGCATCGTTTACAAGTTCATCGGCGCAGTCAACATTTGATCCAAAAAACACACGGCAGGCGGCTTAACCGCCGCCTGCCACCTGTGTCCCTCAGCGCATCTTACGAGGATAAGGAAAGTGCCACAACGCGCTTTCGGCCGTCAACAAGCGGGAAACCCGCTTTTTTGGTTTTTGCCTCCAATCGGAGTCGTCCTTGACCATCAAAATTTCCTCTTTCGGGTAGAGGCGATAAGTTTCACTTGCCTTATATGGCGATTTTATGGTAAAATAAAATATGTCGGATAAGGACGAAAATTTTTTCAATGATGACAGTGGCTGTCATATTTCAAGGATATAATAGAGAGCAAAACTCACGCAAAAGGGATAAAGCATGGAAATAGGTTGGATCGATTTTTCAAGGAATGAGCGAAGCAAGGTGCTGAACGTTCTCGCCTCTCTCGGGGAGAGAGGAACGCTCGACGAGCTTGGCATCTCTCCCATAAGGGACGGCTTCGCGGAATTGTTTTTCCCGGGGACTTCCACCCTTCAAACAAAGGCGAAATACTTCCTTATCATACCGTACGCTTGCAGGACGGTAGAACTTTCGGATATTTCCACGCCCGAAAAAGCCTCGGAAATGCTCTATGAGATCGAGCGGGAGTGTTGCGAAAAACTTTGCGAGGTACATAGCGATAACCGACAAGGAATTATCGGGAACGATGCGATCGGACGGGAGAATTGGGTCAAGCGCGCCCCCTCCGTTCTCTATTGGGCGGGACTTCGCAAATTCGGTATCTTTACGCGGGACAAGCTCTCCCTTTCGGGCTATCTCAAAGTGATGTGCGCACAGAAAAGCAGGAAGGCGCAGATAAGGAGCTTCGGAAAACTCGGGAACCGAAACGACGGCGACGACATGGACGACCTCGACGCGGGCGAGGCGCATCTCTATCACTACTTCGATGTTCCCGCGGATTTCAAACGCGACACATGGCGAAACGATCTTTCCCTGCGGCTCACAAAGTCCGAGGCGGCGTTTTTGAAGGAGAAGATCATCAAAAACGCGAAAAGAAGCCTGCTTGCGGATATTCTCGAAAAGAACAAGCGAGAATTCTGCGCTGCGGGGTCCTTTGAGGAGATCGGAGCGTTCGTTCCCGAACACCTTCAACGGGAGTATAAACTCGCGCTCGACTTCTCCAAATTCCTATACGCTCTGCGCGTGGTCTACAATGTGATCGTCTCGAGCGGCGAAAACAAACGCGCGGCGGAAGAATTTCAAAAAATCTCGGAGAATTTCGAGGCGTGGGCGGATGTCGATATCGAAACGATTTTTCTGCGGATCGGGATTGCAAACGCGCGGCTGAAACGGTTTCTCCTCGCCGCGCAGAACGCCATGCGCATACGCGACGAAGAGGAGCTGAAACGGCAGATCAAAGAGCGCGAACGCAGTATTAAGGGCGAGAGCCGCTCCAAATGCTATCATGCGGGGACGTTCGATCCCGAGGCATGGTTCGGTGGTGGCTATCTCGACTACCGTTTTCCGAACGCGCGGACGATCATTTCCGATATTTTCGAGGGGGAGAACAATGTTTGATCCGAATACAGATAGAAGCGATTACGGGAAACTGCTCGCGCCTCCCACGGGATATGCGCTCGACTTTGCCGTGGGCACGACGTATTCCCTCGATTTGAATGCGCTCGTCGGCGCGTGTATGAGCCTATCTCTCGGAGAAGAGACGGACAGCGAACTGTTGGATAACCCCATCTATATTCTCGACACGCTCCACCGCACGGGCGAAAAGCTCGCGCTTTTTTGTGAGGGCGGGCAGATCAAAGTTCCTCAAAAAGTTACCAAACTGCACGCGCTCCTCGAAAATATCGTTTTCGAGGTCGTCATGCCGAAAAGACGCGGCACGGCATATTCCTCTTTTCACCCGAAAATGTGGCTCTTGCGCTATCGAAACACGGACATGGTGCCCCTGTATCGCGTGGTCGTACTTTCGAGAAATTTGACATTTGACCGCAGTTGGGACGTCGTCTTTTCGATGGACGGAACGCTTTCGGAGGAACAGACGGAGAAAAACGCGCCGCTCAAAGAGTTCCTCGCCTTCCTTGCGGACGGTCTCCCGAAAACGCCACTCGGGAAGGAGAAAAAGCGGGGTATCCGCTCCCTTATCTCCGATCTCGACCGTGTGCGCTTTGAGATAAAGAAACCCTTTACGGATTTTGAATTTCTGCCAATCGGGATCGGTAGGACGCAGACGGATATACGCACGGTATTGCGGCTGTCGTCGAAAAAGTACGACGACCTTTTCGTCATGTCGCCCTTCCTTTCAAACGGCGAAATAAAGGCGCTCGATGGGCTTATAGGCGAAGAAGCCGTTCTTGTTACGCGGAGAGAATCTCTTTCCAAACTCCGAGTAGAGGACTGTTCAAAGTTCAAAATTTTCTGTATACGCGACGAAGTCGTAAACGGCGAAGGGACATATTCGGACGGCGAAAACGAAACCGTACAGCAACAGGACATTCACGCAAAACTCTACCTTTCCCGAAAGTACTCGGCGGTCGATCTCTTTCTCGGCTCTATGAACGCATCGCATAATGCGCTCGCGGGCAATATCGAGTTTATGATACATTTGAAAACGCTCAATCGGTATCTGAACCTCGAAAAGCTCCGTGAAGAACTGTTCGGGAAAGACGAAGCGAAGAATCCCTTCGAGCCGATCGATCTGACGACCTTTGCGCAAGAAGAATCTACGGCGGACAGTCGTTTGGACAAAATCGTGAAAGCGGTCTGCCGCACTCGTCCTTATGCGAACGCAGAAGCGGACGGCGAATTGTACCGTGTGAAGATGACCGTCCCGAATTGCGGAAAACTCGACTTTCTCGGTGCGGAAGTTTTGATTTGCCCCTTATTCGCGGCAAGACAAAAGGAGATCTCGGAGACGGTTGAATTTGAAGGGCTTCCCCTCGGAGAATTGACTTCTTTTTATCGTATTACAGTCAAAAAGGACGAGGAATCGCTGGAACGAGTCATCATCGTACCGACGGAAGGCATTCCCGCCTCACGCGACGACGCAATCGTTTCGAGCGTCGTCTGCGATCAAAAGAGCTTTGTGCAATATCTCTCCTTCCTGCTCGGCGACGAACCCGCGCTCTCCGCGTTGGAAGCGATGCACTCTGCCGCGGGGAACAACCCCAAAGCCGAACTTCCCGCCGCGCTCTACGAGAAGATGCTTCTTGCCGCGGCGCGCGAACCCGCGCGTTTCAAAGAGATCGATTTTTTGATGAAGTCCATCCGCGGAGAAAATGTCGTTCCGCAGGAATTTACGAGGCTTTACGAGACATTCAAAAAGGTCGTAAAAATCAATGAGTAACGTATCCGAAAAGCTCGACGAAATAGAAGCCCGTATCATGAGCGGACTCAAAGATTTCCAACGTGCGACGGTGGAACGCATCGACGCGCTCTATAAAAGCGGCGTAAAGCGTGTTCTCGTTTCCGACGAAGTCGGACTTGGAAAGACGCTTATCGCCCGTGGAACAATCGCAAAATTCGCCCGCCTTCGCAAAGCGCAGGGCGATGATCTCGTAAAAGTCGTCTATGTCTGTTCCAATGCAGCAATCGCGGAGCAGAATTTGAACAAACTTAAAATCACGCAGGAACTTCGCACGGAGAATATGGCATCCTCCCGTCTTTCCATGCAACATCTCAATATCTTTTTGCAGGAGAGCGACGAGGCGGTCAAAAATAGCTATATCCAGCTCATCCCCTTGACGCCCGACACATCCTTCCGTATGACGACGGGCGGCGGGACGGTCAATGAACGCGCGCTGATGTTTGCGATCCTGTGTCGGCTTCCAGAGCTTGAACGCCACCTTCCCGAACTCGAAATTCTCCTTCGTTACGATGCCGAAAAGGCATGGGCAAGTTGGTGCAAAAACCTTTACGAGAATGAAGTGTTGAGGTGCGATAAGGCATCCTCGGGAAAATATCTCGAATTTATGACGGAGGGCGTCTCGCGTGCGCTGTCCGAAAAACAGCCCAACGGAATGAGCTGTTTGGAGGAACTTGCCGCCGTATGCGAGACAATAAGGAATGGGGAACGGTATGACCGCAGGATCTATGGGAAACTGCGTGTGCTCTTTGCAAAGCTCTCTTTGGAGAGATTGGAACCCGACCTTGTCATCATGGACGAATTTCAGCGTTTTAAGTTTTTGCTTACGTCCGATCCCGACACCGAAACGGGTATGCTCGCGGGGAAATTTTTCGGCAACAAAAATGTGCGGATGCTGCTCTTGTCCGCAACACCCTACAAGATGTATTCTACGATGGAAGAGATCGACGAGACGCAAGTGGACGAACATTATTCCGAATTTTTGGACGTCATGAATTTTTTGACGGCAGATCCCGCCCAAGAAGCAGAGTTCAAGGAGATCTGGAACAACTATTCCCTACGGCTCAAAGAATTTACTAACGGGGAGACAGCCGTTTTGGAGGCGAAAAGCGCCGCGGAAAACGCCATGTATGCGCACGTCTGCCGCACGGAGCGGATCGAAGCGAAGGGAAGCGCCGACCTCATCGACGACGCCGACGTGAAAGCCGCGCTGACCGTTTCGGACAGCGATATAAAGTCCTATGTGCAGATGCAAAAGCTTCTCGATGAAATTGCGGGCGAGCGTGTCCCCGCAGATTATGTGAAGTCCTGTCCGTATCTTCTTTCCTTTATGCGCGGATATAAACTGAAACAGAAAATCGAGGAATACTTCAAGAAAAATCCCGAAAAACTCGGAAAACTTAACCGCGAGACCTTCTTTTTGAAACGGAAATCGCTGGATACCTACGAAAAAATCCCGCTCTGCAATGCGAGGCTCGAAAACGTTATGCGGCACACGTTTGAAGAAAACGTGAAGAGCGAGCTCTTATTGTGGGTGCCTCCCGCCAAACCGTACTATGTTCCCGAAGCGGGACCTTACCGCAGCGCGGAGAACTTTACAAAGACACTCATCTTTTCTTCTTGGGAGATGGTTCCACGGATGCTCGCGGGAATGCTTTCCTACGAGGCGGAACGGCGCACGATCGGACGCCTTGCGAAAGCCGAACGGCGCGAGACGCACTATTTCGGCGAAGAGAGCAAACGCTATCCTCTTCCTAAACTCAATTTCAAATTGGACGGCGACCGTCCCGCCGCCATGTCGCTCTTCTGCCTCATTTACCCGTCGTTTGCGCTCGCCAATTGTTACGATCCCATCGACTGCATGAACCGAGAACTTACTCTTTCGGAGACAGAGGCGGAAATCAAAGGAAGAATTGCGGAGAAGCTCTCGTCATATCCCGACGATCCGACGGGCGCGGAGGACAAGCGTTGGTATTTCGTTGCGCCTCTGCTTTTGGACTTCCAAATCGATTTTGAAAGTGCATCGGCGAATGTCATTCGGCTCGTGCAACGGGCAACCGAGAGAGAAAAGGCGCAGAAAAATTCAGCGTATCTTGCACACATGAAAGAGCTGTTGGATTGGACGGGAAAGCTCTTGAATGAACAACCGGAATTAGGGCTTGGGAAACGTCCCGCCGATCTTCTCGATACTTTGACGGATATGGCGATCGCATCTCCCGCGGCGTGCGCCTATCGCGCCTATCGAAAATTCGGAGAGGAGAACGCCGCCGAATACGCAGAGGAACTCGCCCGCATTTTTCTTGCCCGCATGAATACGCCCGAATGGACGGCGGTCGTCGATCTCTCCTTCGGGAGCAAAAACGACGACGCGCATTGGCAGAATGTCCTTTCCTACTGTAAGGCGGGTAATCTTCAAGCCATGTTCGACGAGTATATCCACCTCCTTGCGGGCGGCGTCGATAAGAGCAATCAAAACGCGCTCGCAATGATCCACGGTGCATTCAAAGGCTCTATGCAGATCCGAACGACCGTCTATAACATCGACACATTCAACACCTTCAAAGCGCGTGTGTACGGCAAGAAAGAGAGAAGCGCAGGACTGCGTTCCCATTTTGCCGTCGCCTTCACGAAAGGAGACAACCGCGACGAAGATACGGACAGAAAGAAGATGATGCGAAACGCCTTCAATTCACCTTTCCGTCCCTTTGTCCTCGCTTCCACCTCTATCGGGCAGGAGGGATTGGATTTTCATAACTATTGCCGCCGTATCGTGCATTGGAATTTGCCGTCCAACCCCATCGACCTCGAACAGCGCGAAGGAAGGATCAATCGTTATGAGTGTCTGGCGATCCGCCAAAACGTCGCAAAACGTTACGGCGAAATGCATTTTGAAAGAGACGTCTGGCAGGAGATGTTTGCCCGCGCCGAAGCACAGGAACACACCGAGGAGACGAGCGAGCTTGTCCCGTATTGGGGGCTTACCGAAACGGATGACATGGTGAAGATCGAGCGTATCGTTCCCATGTATCCGCTGTCCCGCGATATTCTCTCCTACGAACGGCTCATCAAGATTTTGTCGCTCTACCGTTTGACGCTCGGACAGGCAAGGCAGGAAGAACTCCTCGAATACATTCTGAAAAACTGCGACGAGGCGAGGCAGGACGAAATGAAGCAATATTTCATCAATTTGAGTCCTTACTATAAGACGAGCCGCACGAAAAAAGAGGACTAAGATCGTACGAAAATCGGATGAACATAATTTCTTAAACTATGCAAAAACGGCGAGAAAAGTTCCTGCCGTTTTTGTGACTCGCTCAAAGGTGTATTCCGATAAAAATTTTGTTTTGTGATTCCCTATGGAATACACCCTTGCGACCGTTCTTTTTTTGCGTTGTATGGGGGGCGGAAAGCCCACCCCGCGGCGGGGTTACTCTCTGCCCGCCATTTTCTTGTAGCCTGCAAGGCGTTCCTTGGAGCTCTCTTCCGTCTTCTTGAAGAGTTCCTCGGCGACTGCGGGCTGCGTCTTTTTGAGGGAAGCGTAGCGCGTTTCGCCCAAAATGAACGCCTGGTAATCGCCCGTCGGGTCTTTGCTGTCCAACGTGAAGGGGTTCTGTCCCTGCTCGGCGAGCATGGGATTGTAACGGTAGAGCTGCCAATAGCCGCACTCCACCGCGTTTTTCTCTTCGGCCTGCGACTTCGTCATGTTGATGCCGTGGTTGATACAGGGCGCGTAGGCGATGATGAGCGACGGGCCTTTGTAGGCTTCCGCTTCTTTGAGCGCCTTGACGAGCTGACCCTTGTCAGCGCCCATGGCCACCTGTGCGACGTAAACATAGCCGTAACTTGCCGCGATCATGCCGAGGTCCTTCTTCTTGACGCGCTTGCCGCTCGAAGCGAACTTCGCGACCGCGCCGATCGGGGTGGACTTACTTGCCTGACCGCCGGTGTTCGAGTAGACTTCGGTGTCGAGGACGAGTACGTTGACGTCCTCGCCGCTGGCGAGCACGTGATCGAGCCCGCCGTAGCCGATGTCGTACGCCCAGCCGTCGCCGCCGA
>CANRBM010000083.1 GCA_947628855.1 uncultured Clostridia bacterium
GTGGTATGCGGAGCTATCCCTCCCACGGGATTGCCGCTGCCTTTCGTGAGCGCGGGCGGGAGCTCGCTGGTGGCATACATGGGCGCCGTCGGCATTCTGCTGTCCATATCGCGGCGACGCGCGCCGTATATAGCCGTCGGCTCGCTTTCGGCAGACGAAGTCGGGCACGGTATTTCGCTAAGGCGCATACGGTGATAGTGATGGAAGAGATGCTTGTGATAAGGGGAGGCTCTCCCCTGAAGGGAGATATTACGGTGCACGGCGCTAAAAATGCCGTGCTTCCTTTGCTTCTTGCGGGGACGCTTACGGACGAGGACGTTGAGATAAGAGACTGTCCCTTCATATCAGACGTGGAGGCTATGACGCTGCTCATGCGCTCGCTCGGAGTGGACGTGTCGCGCGAGGGCAGGAGCATACGCGTGCGCGGACGGCGCGCTGTCAAAGACTATGCGCTCATCCATGTTCATGCTGGGCGCGCTTTTAAGCACAGTTCACGAGGTGCACATGCCTTTGCCCGGGGGCTGCAACATAGGGGCGAGACCTCTCGACATACATATCGACGGCTTGAGCGCTATGGGCGCGCGCGTAGAGACGAGGGAGGATATGCTGGACTGCTATGCGGACGAGCTTCGTGGCGCGGACATAGTAATGCGCTATCCCAGCGTAGGCGCGACGGAAAATCTCATGATGTGCGCAAGCCTCGCAAAAGGCGATACCCTCCTCATAAACTGCGCGCGCGAGCCCGAGATAGTCTGCCTCGCAAAGGGACTTAAGGCTATGGGTGCAGATATATGCGGAGAGGGGACACCCGTCATGCGCATACGCGGAGTAAGGCGGCTCAAGGGCGCGTCGCTTGCTCCGTGCGGGGACAGGATAGTCGCAGGGACGCTTGTCGCGGCGACAGCCGTAGCGGGCGGGGACGTGCGCATTTACGGCGTGGATCCGCGCGATATCTCAAGCGTTACGGACGTTTTCAAAAGCGACCATTGCCTCATATCGGGCGACGGCGTGTGTGTGAGGGTGCGCGCGGACGGGCGCATACGTCCCGTCAATATCTCGACCGCGCCATTTCCGCTTTTTCCGACGGACATGCAGGCGCAACTCATGGGCGCTATGTGCTTTTCGGACGGCGTGAGCGTGATAGACGAGACCGTGTTCGAGCGGCGATTTGCGCATGCGCGCGAGCTTGTAAAATTGGGCGCGGACATAACCCTCGACGCGGGCAGGGCGATAGTCAGAGGGAGTGCGCTCACGGGGCGCAGGCTACAAGGAACGAAAATGCATGCGCGCGATCTCAGGGGCGGCGCGGGACTTGCCATTGCCGCTCTCGGCGCGGAGGGTGAGAGCGCTATTTTCGATATCGGCTATATAGACAGGGGATATGAGAGGATCGAGGACATGTTCTCCTGTTTGGGCGCGGACATCTCGAGGCAGCCCGTACAAGACGAGGGGTGAAAGTGTGTGCTACACGCAATAAAAGGCGAGATTTTCAAAAATTTGTGCGATATGGAGCGGGAAACGGCGTCGTATCTTGCGACAGATTTGCGGGTCATACAATGGTAATATTTTGAAAGCGGGAGTTTTTTAGGGAAAAAGCGAGCCGTTAAACCCCGCTTTTTGCGATCAAATCAAAAAAATAGTAAAAAACAGTGCGTTTTATGATATATTTTTGCAAAAAATCGATTGACAGCCGCTTAGATATATATTTATAATAAATTAGAATATAGTTTTGCGCCTGCGCAGTCATACGCGGGCGGAGGAAATATGACAAGTTTATTCAATAAGGACATAGCCGTGTTGGACATTGGCTCCCATTCTTTGAGCGCCATTGTCGGGACAAAAAAAGCGCAGACCGTATTTGGCATAAAGGCGATCGCGCAAAGATTGCATCAAGGCTATGAAAATGCGCAGTGGTACGACATTGCGGATACGGTGACGCAGGTCAAGGACGTGCTCAGCGAGGCAATGAAAGCGGCGGCTTCCAGGACAAAGCGCCTCTTTATAGGCGTCCCTGCGGAATTCGCTTCCGTCGTCACACGCGAGGTGGAAGTGAACTATGACAAAAAGCGTCTCATTTCCGACGACGATATAGATCATTTGCTGTCCAAGGGCAACAGTTTCGAAGTCGGGGGACAGTACGTCACTGTCAATATGTCCGCCGTATATTTCATGCTCGACGACGGCGACAGGATATATTCGGACGTCAGAGGCATGGACGCGAAAAACGTGAAGGCTCTCATCTCCTACATACTCGCGAGCAAGAGCTATGTGGATGTGTTTGACGGCGTTGCGGAGGAGCTTGGATTCACGGACGTCAGATATATATCTACGGAGTGGGCGCAATGCATGAGTTTGTTGGAGCAGGAGCAACGCGACGAGGTGTACGCCATAGTGGACATCGGATATTTGAGCTCATCCGTATGCGTGGCGAAGGGAGACGGTATATTGGATATGAAGTCCTTCTCTTTGGGCGGCGCGCACATCTCCGCAGACATCACGGAGTATCTGGGCGTTTCATTCGAGATGGCGGAGGAGGCGAAAAAGCTCCTCGACCTCAATCTCGACTATGACGACGACGCCGTGCTCGTCAGCGCAAAGGATGAGGAAGTCAAAGCCGCTTATGCAAGCGAGCTCGCAAAGGAAAGATTGGAGATGTTTGCTCAGATAATAGGAAACATCCTCTCCGCCCACGGCGAACTGCCGCCGTATGCCGCAATATATCTCACGGGCGAGGGCATAGGCTCTATGCGCGGCGCAAAGAAGTATTTGGGTGAGTTGCTTGGCAGAAATATGGAACTCATCACATCCAAACTCCCCGGCTTTGTCAAGCCGGAGGACAGCTCGAAAGCGTCCCTTCTCGTCATGGCGGATTCGCTCTCGCGGACGACGGTCGCAAGCTTTTTCAAAAGGTTATTCGGAGGTAAAAAGTAATGTTTGACGATATGGATATGGATCTCGGATCCACTTATGAAGATACTTATCAGCCCGATTTCGATCAGGCGGAGGAGAGCGCAAATGAAGCCGCGCCGAAGTACGGTCCCGTCTCGCCCAAGATCAAGGGCAAGGCGAATATAGTCGTGTGCGGCATAGGCGGTGGCGGCTGCAACGCGGTCAATAACATGGTCAAAAAGAACATAACAAGCGCGACTTTCGTTGTCATGAATACGGACTTGCAAGCGCTCAATATGTCTCCTGTCCCCGACAATTGCAAGATACAGATAGGCGAAAACACCACGCAGGGTCTCGGCGCAGGCTCCGACCCTGAAGTAGGCAAACAGGCTGCCGAAGAGTCCAGCGAGCGCATCAAAGCGGCGCTACAAGGCGTGGATCTGCTGTTCATCACCGCGGGTATGGGCGGTGGCACGGGCACGGGCGCGGCGCCTATCGTGGCGAAGATAGCGCAGGACCTCGGCATATTGACGGTCGGCGTCGTCACAAAGCCTTTCGTTTTTGAGGGCATGCCGCGCATGCGCAACGCGGATGAGGGCATTAAAAAACTCAAACAGTATGTCGATACGTTGCTTGTCATCCCCAACCAAAAGCTTACCACCGTATTCGGAGACAACAAAAAGATGCCCATCACGCAAGCGTTCGCATATGCGGACGACGTGCTCAGGCAGGGCATACAGGGCGTGAGCGACGTCATTGTCAACCCGGGGCTCATCAACCTCGACTTTGCGGACGTTAAGACCATACTTTCAAAGAAGGGGCTTGCCCACATGGGTATTGGCTTTGGCAAAGGCGAAAAGCGTGTTATGGACGCCGTGCGCGGCGCCATATATTGCCCGCTGCTTGAAAACGACATCGAGGGCGCGACGGCGCTGCTCATCAACATAATCGGCGGCGACGATATGACCATTGCGGAAGTGGAAGAGGCTTGCATGATAGTCAACCAGGTCACCGATCCCAACGCGAACATAATTTTCGGCACCGCCACAAGGTCTGAGTCGCAGGGCATAGAGATCACCATTATAGCGACAGGTTTCTCAGAGCAGAGGACGGCGTCCAAGGCGTTCAGCAATGCGCCTTACGGTCAGCAGGACGGACAGGGAGTGCGCCCGCTCAATCCCGTACAGTCGGGGACTCAGCAACAGCAGGATCAATTTGGCAGGAACGGATATGGCGCGTATCCCGGATATACCGCTCAACCGCAGGCTCCAAAGGCAACTCCACAAGCGCCGCAAGCGCCCGCTCCTTCCTCTTCTATCGTGGACGTTCCGCAGCGTAAAGTCCCGATGTTTATGCGCAGGATGAAGGACAGCGAGAACAACGAGCAATAATTTTGCATAAATCGTCCTTACGACTCGCATAAAGGCGTAAGGACGCTACTTGAAAGTAAAAACGTCAGGCAAGGTCTAAAAGCCAAGCTTGACTTTTTTGTTTGTTGAATTTTTACTGCTCGCTTAATTAACTTAATTGATTTACATTCGATTAGAATACCGAAATATTCTGGAAATCTTTCGACAGCAAAGGAAGGATTGTTTGCCCCGTCGGGCTTATCATAGCGGTGTGAGTGTGTACATAGAGCTTGTGCTCTTCAACAATTTCGCGGTGGATATCCTGCTTGAAGTCTGCACATTGACGGCGTTCGGGGTGAGGGGCGGCAAGGCAAGGTGTATTCTCGCCGCGCTGATAGGAGCCGTAGCGGGCACGGCATACGCGGTTGTTTCCGAGCCGTGGAAGATCGCTATAAGGGCTTTACTCTCGCCGCTCATGACTGTCATCTTTTTCAAGCCGAAAAAGGGAAAGTTTGCACATAAAGTTTTAGAACTTATCGGGGCGACCGCCGTGTTTTGCGCATTTACGTTTCTTGTAGGCGGCGCTACTAAGGGCATAAGCTATCTTTTGGGCGTAGATGTCAACGGCTACGCGCAGCTTGGGCTTGTGGCGGGCGCGCTTGCAACGTTGATAATATGCGCTCGTGCAATAGCTCGCAAACGCTCGCATAGTGGGGCGCGCGTAAAGAAGGTGTATCTGTGTGCGTCGGGGCAGAAGATAAGCTGTAACGCGCTGCTGGACAGCGGCAATCTGCTCGTGGACGATTTCAGCGGACTGCCCGTGGTTATAATCTCGGACAGCCTCTCCCAAAATCTGCGCGAATGTCCAAAGGAAGGATTTATCAGCGTAAACTCCGTGAGCGGCAACGACACGCTCCCGCTCATCGGGCTGGACGGCATAGAGGTGGACGGCGTAAAACTCAAAGCTCTCGGCGCTTTAAGCTCCACTCCGCTCAAGGGCTATGACGTCATCTTGCAGGCGGGAATGTTCTGAAACAGGCAATCTAAACGTGTAAAATAAGATTTATCCAATAGGAGGGAACTTATGAAACTCAAACTTAGAGACATATGGGCAAAGATAATGGCTTTCCTCGGCATAAAAACCGAAGGAGATGTCAACTATATTTCGGCGGGCAACAGTCTGCCCGCGCCGTTGACGCCCGAGGAAGAGGCGGCTATGGTAAGGCGTTTTCTCGACGGAGACGAACAGGCGAGGCTCACGCTTATCGAACACAATCTCAGGCTCGTCGTCTACATAGCAAAACGCTTTGACAACACGGGAATAGATATGGACGACCTCGTTTCTATAGGCACGATAGGGCTTATTAAGGCGGTGAGCAGCTACGATCCCGACAAGAACATCAAACTTGCCACATTCGCCTCGCGCTGTATCGAAAACGAGATACTCATGCACATACGCAAGACGGGGCGCACTCGCACGGAACTTTCGCTCGATGAACCGCTAAACGTGGATTTCGAGGGCAATATGCTCCTGCTCAGCGACGTGCTTGGCACGGACCCCGATTGCGTATTCAGCGATGTAGAGGGCAGTGCGGAGAGGGAGATGTTACGCGCCTCTTTCGACCAACTCCCCGAGCGCGAGAAGCAAATACTTTCGCTGAGATTCGGACTGTACGGCAAAGAGGAGATGACTCAAAAGGAGATCGCCGACATGATGGGCATATCTCAATCTTACATATCCCGCCTCGAGAAGAAGATAGTCGAGACGCTGCGCAAGAGTTTGGAGCAGTTTGGCTGACATAAATCAAATATCCCCATTATCCGCTTGCGCCCGCGCGATAACTTGATGCAGTCGTGCAAAACCTGCGAGGCATATAAAAGCGGCAATGGGACGCAATTGCAAAAAAAAAATTAAAAGTCGCGCATAAAAAACTCATCCGGGCGCAAAATATCAAAAAGCATCTCTACATAACTCAGGAGGTGCTTTTTTATGGGCAGAGTAACCATATGCGGGCTGGATACAGCCACCTTGCCTAGGCTCAACTCGGCGCAGTGCGACGCTCTCCTCAACCGTATAGACGAAGGCGACGTCGAGGCGCGCGATCTGTTTTTGAGGGCGAATATGCGCCTTGTGCTGTCCTGCGTAGGACGATTTTCCAAGTCGCAGGAGAGCGCGGACGACCTGTTTCAAGTAGGAATGGTAGGACTTCTCAAAGCGCTCAACAACTTCGACCGCTCCCTTGACGTCCGCTTTTCCACATACGCGGTGCCTATGATACTCGGCGAGATAAAGAGGGCGTTGCGCGACAGGACCACCGTCAAAGTTTCGAGGAGCATGCGTGACACCGCATACCGAGCGCTCAAAGCTCGTGAGAAAATGATGGAGGCGGGACAGGCGGAGCCCGACCTCGTTGAGATATCCGAAGAAATAGGCGTACCGCTCAAAGAAGTGGCTTGCGCGCTTGACGCCGTGAGCGAGCCTATATCCTTTTACGAGCCCGTATTCGGCGACGGCGAGGACAGTCTGGAGCTCGTCGATCAACTTGCCGACAGCAAGGAGACAAGCGAGAATTGGTCGGAGCGTCTCGCGCTGCACGAGGCGTTGAAAAACGTGCCCGAGCGCGAACTCGAGGTGATAAAACTTCGCTATTTCGACGGAAAGACGCAGGTCGAAATAAGCAAAATAGTAGGCATTTCGCAAGCGCAGGTCTCCCGTCTGGAAAAGACCGCCATCGCCCGTATCCGCGAAGCTATTGAGTAAGTAGGCGAGAGGCGCGTAGTACCTGATCCATCATATACTACGCGCCAAATCCATTCTTAATAATGTGCACTCCATATTGTTCGGAAAGGCACTTTATATACAACAGTCATGCTGAGCGACATCGGGGGCCCCGCAAAAATACGCAGTGTTTTTGCGGAGTGAATAAACGCCGTCCGCCGTGTCCGAGCGATGTCGCGGAGCGAGCGGGATAGATAATGGTACGCAGTGAGGGCGTGTCTGCACCCCACAAAATCACTTCGTAATTTCGTGGGGACCCCTAATTTACCCCATAAAATTCGCTACGCTCATTATTATGGGGACCCCAATAAATCTCAGACAAACTTATTTATTAAAAAGCGGGCGCAAGCCCGCGTCCCCAAGCGCAAAAAATAGCGAGATATGAGCATTACTTTGCTGGAGTTTTGTATGATATTTATTGCGAATTGCGAAGCGTTAAATTCGTTCATATTTAACGAAACGTATGCCCGAGCTTTCTCGGGGTCCCCATA
>CANRBM010000084.1 GCA_947628855.1 uncultured Clostridia bacterium
TAACTACAAAAACGGAACGCAAACGGTCAGCCTTGACGAGCTTTCGTGTTCGGATTATAATTGTCTCGGTGCACCATCTATGTTGGTCAAAAAGACTAACTTATCAAAAATGTCACTGAATATCTCACTATTCAGTGACATTTTTGATATCATTTCTCCTTCAAATTCACTTAAATATCCTTGAGGTAAAATAATATACAGCAAATCACTTAAACAAAATTTTACAAATTACTTAAATAAAATACTACAAATTACTTAAATGATTTGCAGCAAATTCCTTAAATTGCTTGACTTTTCCTCTCCGACAGTTATAGAATATATAAACCATCAGTGAGGTTTATTATGAGCGAATACACTTATCTTCCAAGACTTATGGACGCGCAACTTCAAGAAACGCTTTCTTACATCGGTGCGGTGCTTGTCGTCGGACCGAAATGGTGTGGTAAGACCACCACTGCCGAAATGCAAGCCAAAAGCGTTTTGAAAATGCAAGATCCCGACCAAGCAAAAGGTTATCTTGCCACTGCACAAATCAAGCCGTCCATACTTCTTATGGGCGAGAATCCCAGACTTTTGGACGAGTGGCAGATCGCTCCAGTTCTTTGGGACGCCGTGCGCACGGCTGTAGACAACAGGCACGAAACGGGTCTGTTCATTTTGACAGGTTCGAATTCCGTTGACGACAAGCAAATCATGCACTCGGGCACAGGCAGGATCGCCAAATTGCAAATGTATCCTATGAGCCTTTACGAGTCTAAGGAATCAAGCGGCGAAATTTCGTTGCGAGAGTTGTTTGACAACCCGAACCTTGACGTTGACGGCGTAAGATCTCCCCTATCAATAGAGCGCCTTGTTTTTGCCGCTTGCCGCGGCGGTTGGCCTGCAAGCCTGACCGCCAAAACCGAAAAAGCCGCATTGTTCATTGCAAAGACTTATCTGCAAAGCGTTTGCGATGAAGATTGTTCGAGCGTTGACGGAGTGAAACGCGATCCTCAAAGGATGAGAACTTTATTGCGTTCCTATGCAAGAAATATTTCCACGTTGGCTACTAATGCTTCTATCTTGACCGATGTGCAAGCAAACTTTTCCGATTTCAGCGAGCCGACGCTCTACGCATATATGAACGTGCTTAAGCGTTTGTTCGTGATTGAGGACGTTCCCGCTTGGAATCCCGCTATCCGCTCAGCCTCATCCATTCGGAGCGGCGATAAAAAAGAGTTCACCGATCCGTCGATAGCCGTCGCCACTCTCAACCTTGCTCCCGAAAAGTTGCTGTTTGACCTGCACACATTCGGCTTTATATTCGAAACTTTGTGCATAAGGGATTTGAAGGTCTACTCCTCTGCACTCGGCGGAAGAGTATCCTACTACCATGACCGTTTCGGTTTGGAAGCCGATTGCGTGCTACATCTTGACAACGGCAAGTACGCATTGATCGAGTTCAAACTTGGCAGTAAACAAATCGAGGAAGGCGCACAACATTTGCGTCAACTCAGCGATTTGATACGCAAGCACAACATAGAAAACCCTCATCAACATTTGTCCGAACCCGATTTACTGATAGTTATAACGGGAGGCGAAATTGCGTACAAGCGTGACGATGGCGTATATGTCATTCCTATCGGTTGTTTGAAAGACTGATTTTCCGCGGCTACCGACTATACGATAGCCGCTATTTTTTTTGTTTCAATTTCCTCAAACATTTGATTTTTCTACGTAATTGATCGCTTTACAATGATGTTTCGCCAAAATTATATTTGGTCAAATCTCGATTTGACAAATTACGATTTGACAATCACTTTTTTTGAGGTGTGCTATGGTCATCCGTCGAAAAATAGAATTGCAGTTTTGGAAATAATACAGTCAATTAAACTTCATTCTTATAAATCAAGATTGCTGTATCGAGGGATGAATTTCATTGTAACACAGCAAAACGGCACTCAAACTCAAAAACTATTTTTCAGCTCTTTAGCACACATGACACAAAAAATTGCGGACAATTACAATATTGGCTGCATTTTTTTTTGCAACGGTGGACTCGAACGGGCGGAATAGCAAGACATCCTGTGAATGTCTTGCCCGCCCCGGCAAACGGGGTCCCCGCAAAAATACGCAGTGGTTTTGTGTGGTAAAAGGAGAAATTCCCTTGTATCATCTGTCATTCCGAGCGTACGGGGTCCCCAAAATAATTACGAAGTGATTTTTTGGGGTAAAGTGAGGAATCCCATAGTGCAATGCGAACGTCCTCTACAAAGGGGATGCTTCGACTGCGCTACGCTCCGCTCAACATGACAGCGTTTTATAAAGTGTCATCCTGAGCCTGTCGAAGGATCCCCTGGTACGAAGCAGGCGTCCTCTATCAAGGGGATTCCTCGACTGCGCTCGAAATGACAAGCTCGGACAAGGGGATATTTCCTTTTACCCCACAAAAAAGAGCGGAGCGTCAGCTCCGCTCTTTTTTTGATTTTGTTTCACTTGCTATGCAAGACGAATAATGTGCAATTACGCATTTGCTTTGGTAAGCTCAACAGGCTCGTTCCAATAATCATATTCGAGAGTAAATTTTCCGTCTTGCTCAGTAAGATAGTAGTAGTGTGCAGATGCGACTTTTTTGTTCCAGGCTTCTTCGACAAACACAAGCTTTCCATCTTTAATAAGAATGGTGCCGTTTTCAATGCTCGCTTCAACAGGATCGGGCAGCATCCAGCTATCTTCGCTACCAGGATATTTTAATTCGATCGTTCCTTTTGTCGCGTCAATTGTCACTGTGAAACTACCTCTGCTGTCTGTTCCTGTGAAAGTGCCACTATACTTCGCGTCAATGGAGGTCGCAACCGTTGCAAATGTCTCAATCTCAATGAGAATGGAGATGTCGTTGGACTCTTCAAACTCTTCATTTAAATCAAATGCCTCACCCTTTGTATTGTTGGTATAGTGGAAATAGGTAAACTTTTGACCATACTTCAGTGTAGCCATAAAAGCATCATAGTTATCCTCGAGATAGTCTTCAGGTGCCATGTCAAGTTTATATTTTCCAGCTATACCACTTATCTTTACTGTCTCACTCTTGATTTGTCCACCCAGCGAGAAGTATACGTTCAAATTGATAAAAGTAACCTTGCCCAATGTTACAGTTTCGCTGTCGCTTTCAAATGTGATGGTGCCGTCAGCATTCTTGGTGAGGTAATAATAAGAATGATTCCATCCACCACCCATATAAGAAGGTTCTGCTCCCGCAAGCACAAGTTTGCCATCAGCTGTGGTGTAGACATTATCAGTGCCAACTGTCCAGGTGTTGTCTATCTCATAATCATCATTCACATAGATGGTGCCCTTAGTAGCATCGATTTCCAATGTGTAAGATGTCCATCTACCCTTTCCAGCAAAATCACCATTCCAAGACGCGTCGATTTTTGTTGCTTTCGTTCCGACAGACTCTTTGACAACGATGATGTCGAAGTCGGCTTCTGCAGTAAATCCACTCTTGTTAAATGCGGCGCCCTTGTGACCTGTCGCGGCGGCATCATAATAGTACAGATTGTAAGTTTCGCCTACTTGAAGTGCTTCCGGAAGAGCACCATTTTCAAGTGTTTCAACGGGATTATTCAATGTGTACTTGTTGCCATCGTTCATCGCAATCATTGTTGCCGTCTTGTCCTGTCCTTCAAAATTGTAGTGCACTTTGACGCTGATTTGGGGCATTTTGGTGAAGGTGTAGGGACCGTCTGCCATGTCGGACAGATTGGTCATAGTGAGAGTTTTGCCGTCCGCGCTGAGAGCAAACGCATAATATGTGTAGTAAGTCTCCGGCTCTTCAGTCGTATCACCTTCGGGAGTCATCTCATAATCATACTCGATTATGTAGCTGCCATCTTTCGTCCATACTCCACCAAGTTTCGCCAAACCTGTAACTTTAATGGGCTCAAGTTGACCTGTTTGGAGAGTTAGCATAATATTGTCAGATCCTTCACCTTCACCCTTATTGATCTCAACCGTCGAAACTTCTCCGGTTTTATGCTCATAAGAATAATATCCCAACCACTTATCCTCAAGCGTGGTTGCTTTTGTAGTACCAATGCCTTCGGCGACTACGATGACGCTGAAGTCACTGTCTTGAGTGAAACTTCTGTAATCGAAAGCGCCCTTCTTCTCCTTGGTGGCGGGATCGTACAGTTGATAGGTGAAATAGGTGTACTGTGCCGCTTTGAGGGTGTACTCCTGCGCAGGATCTGTCATTGAATAGGTGCCATCGCCCATATCGACGGATTGTTCTGTGCCAAGCTCCTTGCCGTCAGTCCCATACACGGTCACCTTCGGCGCAGATTTTTTCGGTTTCGGATCGCACGCCACAAACATACATATGCAAAGCGTAAGCACAAGCGCAACCGCCAAAACAGAAATCAAAACTTTTCTCTTCATTTTTTTGCTTCTCCTTTTTTATAGTTTTTATATAATCTAAAATTATATATCTGTTTTACCCCGCGAAATCACTGCGTAATTTCGTGGGGACCCCAATTTTTTACCCCATAAAACTCGCTCCGCTCCTTTCTATGGGGACCCCAATGTCGCTCTGTACTAGGGGATGTTTCGACTTCGCTACGCTCCGCTCAACATGACGACCTGTCATCCTGAGCCTGTCGAAGGATCCCCTTGCCCAAGCTGTCATTCCGAGCATCGTCGAGGAATCCCCGGGTGCAAAGGTTCGCCCTCTATACATGGGGATGTTTCGACTCCTTACCCCGCAAAAATACGCAGTGTTTTTGTGGGGTAAAGCGAGGAATCCCCAAGTATCACGCGTCATTTCCACTTCCCTTTTATTTCACTATAAGCAAAAAACAGCGTCCTTGACAGCGCGTGCTCGCATATAGTAAAAAATTATATCGGGATTTTTTTTAAAGCTGTTTTTCATAAATTGAACCTCCGAAAAATTGCCTGCGCTTATGCCCGCTCAGCCTACGACGACGCACATGCCGACGCGCATAACCCAAGAGAAGCCGTGTCTTGACTCCGATCCATCACAAATTCGATCAAGTTTTCTCACAAAATGCTTCATATCGCTCCTTTAGGGAAATCCATTTTGTTATCACAATGATACCCTACATCATCATTTCTGTCAACTTTTTTACACATATTTTTTTAATATTTATTTAATTTATCATCAAAATATGCACTATGACTCAATAAATATACAGATTTAAATGCAAGATTCTGCATATTTATAAATATATGAATAATTTCCGCATAAAATTCACTTTGGCAACCATATTTTCCGTCCCCTTCTTTTTTTTGATGAGCGGAAAATTTCGTCGCAATGGCATAAATGACCTTTGAAAATCGCCGAGAATGTGCTATAATAAATTCAACACGAAATTGTGCCCTTTCGTGCCCAAACAGGAGTCAGAATGATCAAGACATCGATTCGATTCTTTGAAGATATTCCGGTAAGAGCCGTCTGGAACAACGAAGATCCCAAATGGTGGTTTTGCGCTGTCGACATAGCCGAGGCGCTCACGAAGAGCAAAAATCCGCGCGTCTATTGGGCGCAGATGAAACGGCGCAATCCGCAGTTGATTACAATTTGTAAACAACTGAAACTCGCTGCGCGGGACGGGAAATCCTACCTCACCGACATGGTGGACGCCGTCGGGGTCAATACGGTCGTCGCGCTCATCCCCTCAAAAAACCACGAAAATTTTGTCCGTTGGCTTTCGGACTTGGGCAGCACCATCGACGAAAAGAGCAAGCAGAAAGCTTACGAATTGTTTGAAAGCGGCATGATAAATGAGCTTGAAGTCGGCACGGTCAAGGGACTCAGACAGATCCACGGCTACATCTTCGGCGGGCTCTTTGACTTTGCGGGACAGATACGAGTTTTGAATATCGCCAAAGGCGGCTTCGCGTTTGCGCCGGCAATGTATCTCGCGGATAATCTTGCTCTCATCGAAAATATGCCCGAAAGCACTATTGAAGAGATCGTCCAAAAATACGTTGAAATGAATATCGCGCACCCGTTCATGGAGGGAAACGGGCGCAGCATGCGCATCTGGCTTGACCTCATTTTGAAAAAGAATTTGCACAAATGCGTCGATTGGAGCAAAATCGACAAGCGGACATATCTCGACGCTATGCGAAAAAGCCCTGTAGACGCATCGGATATCCTCAAACTTATCGAGGGCGCGTTGACCGACCAAATCGGCGACCGCGAACTCTTTATGAAAGGCATAGACTATTCCTACTACTATGAGGAAGAATAAAAAGAAGTCGGGAGTTTTGCTCTCGACTTTTTTTTGACTCGCCCAAAGGCGTATTCCGCGTTTTCTTGATCTCCTTCGGAATACACCTTTCCTTCGGACGTTTTTGATATTTAGGCGTGAATTTTGTCAGATCGGGAATCTCTCGTCCGGGCAGACGACGACGGTCTTAAAGACGTTCTCAAATCTTCTGAGCGCCTCGTCGATGATCTCATCCGTGTCCGCCATAGAGGTGTACATGCGCGAGCCCGCGAGGGTCACGATGCCGTTTGCCATGTATGCGGCGCCCATCTGCTCCATTGCGACCTTGCGGCGGAGCATATCGGGCTTCTTTTTGAGGAGGGGTATCACGGAGCCCAGCAGGTTCATATTTGAGAAGTCAAAGCTCATCGCGCCCGTGCACTCGAGGTGACAAATGGAGCCTTGATTGTACGCGACGAAAGGCAAATTGTACTTCTTGATGAGCGCCTTGAGGCCTGCGGTGAGCCTGTCGCCCGCATGCCCTGCCTTTTCGCAAGCGTTGTTCTTCTCTATCTCGCAGATGGCGACATAGCCCGCATAGGAGCTCAAGGGGTTCGCCGCGAGGGTGCCGCCGACATACGCCTTCTTGCCCATGCCCGCAAGACCTGCCGCCATAAGGCTGACGTACTCTCTCTTGCCGCCTACGCCGCCCGCGGAGGGATAGCCGCCCGCGACGACTTTGCCGAACACAGTGAGGTCGGGATACATATCCCTGTTTGTGCCCTGCCTCTTGAATTTGACGACTTTGCCATCCTCGAGCTTCTTGTCCTCGACCATCCAGGGCTTGCCGTTTTCAAGCGTGACGGGATCGTTGTTGTAGGGATACTTCTCGCCGAAGAAGTAGCCCGCCGCGCCGTGTATGCCTACGCGGAAGCCTGTGACCACTTCGTCAAAGATGAACAGCGCGCCGTATTTCCTTGCGAGTATGCGCGCCTTCTCGTTGTAGTCGAAATCAATGGGACGCGTGCCGCTTTCGGGACCGACGGGCTCCACTATGACAGCCGCCGTGCCGCCGCGATGCTTGTTCTTGCGCAGCATTTGCTCAAGCATATGCAAGTCGTTGGGACGCACCTCGTCCGTCTTGTTGTAGCTGCCGGGGATGCCGTGCGACTCGAGGAATTGACGGCTGCCGGGGATC
>CANRBM010000085.1 GCA_947628855.1 uncultured Clostridia bacterium
AAATTTGTAATAGTCGGGCTGCCAATCCGGCGCGAACGTATGCCACTCCTCATAGCCGTTCTTGACGCCTTCCGATCTGCTCAAGGTCACGAAAGGCTTGGTCTGCTCCTGCTGATTTGCACCATAGCCTCCCGTGTGCACTGCATGCTGTACGGTGCCGCCGGCCGTGTAAAACGGGGACTCGAAAATGTCTATCTCTGCTCCGCCGATGTGCGCGTCGGGCTCCTCAAGTCCCATCTTGTCGCACATGATCCAAAACGCAGCCCAAATGCCTGCCGCCTCGGGCACCTTGCAACGAGCCTCGTAATAGCCATAGGTAAAGAGTTGTTTTGTGTCTACGCTTCCTGTGTAGAAGGTGTTTTTCTCGGGATCGTAGGTCGTGCGAATGACAAGATTGCCGTCCTTTTGCGATACAGAATCAGTCGTCCACCAACCGCCACGCCTCACTTCGCCCGGATCGCCCTCCTTGGGCGTATCGCCATGTACTATCCACTTTTCGGTGTCGACAGTGTCGGAATCGAATTCGTCAGAGAAGATCATCTTCGGCCCCGTCTGTTTTTTACCGCAAGCCGCAAAAATCACAAGCGAAAGCGCCAAAACAGCGATAAGTGTGAGTATTGATATTGCCTTAACAAGGGATATCGAACGTTTTTTGCTGCAATTTGTTTTGTTGGTACTCATAATTTGCCCCCTTGATTTTGATTTAATAATAACCTTAAACTGTCTTTTAGTCAATAGCAATTTCTCAGAAAAACGCATAGCGCTTGCGACGTGTAAACCAAGCCGAACTTCAAACGTTGCATGAATTTATTCTTCGCCGTTCGCATTTTGCAGATTTATAAGGAAATTTGAAGAACTATGTTAATTGTAATAATATGTGTTGTCTCAAATCAATAATTTATATCCATAGCTCGGCGTAACTCAACATATCCCGCGACCGCCGTCACGCGCTTCGTCATATGATCCCCCTTGCCGTAAGCCACTCCAAAAGCGCCTCACATCCTTCGCGTATGTCGCGATACGCTCTGTCGAAATCCCCCGTCCACCACGGGTCTGCGATATCGCGAGGCCTCTCCGTGCAGTCGAGCAACCGCATTATCTTTCCCTGCTCGTCTCCCGAAAATATGCGGCGCATGCCGTCAACGTTGCGCGTTTCCATTCCCACAAAGAGGTCGTAGCGGTCATAGTCGGCGCGAGTCAGCGGAGTAGCGAAATGCTTGAGTATGGGTATGCCCTCCTCGCGGAGTTTTCTCATGGCAGCGGGATATATGCCGTTGCCCTCCTCCTCACGCGAGGTAGCCGCCGAGCACACTTTGACTTTACCTGTAACGCCCGACTTTACAAGCATATCAGTAAAAATGCACTCCGCCATAGGAGATCTGCAAATATTGCCTAGACACACGAAAACTATGCTGTACATATCCGCTCCTTCTTGAAATTATCATCCCGCGTAGACACATAAACAAGCAAAAAACTCAATACATATCGCAAATATGTATCCCACATGCCACACTTTTTTAAAAAATTTCGGCGCGGCTTTTGCTCAACACTCGAATACAAAGGACAGCGGGCCGTCCTGCTGTTGCTCGATAAACATGTGCGCCCCGAATACGCCATTCTTGACCGTCACGCCCTCTTCGCGCAACTTTTCCGTAACGCGCATATAAAGTTCATTCGCGCGCTCGGGTAGCTCCGCGTTGCCAAAATCGGGACGATTGCCGCTGCCTTTGCCGAGCTTGCCCGCAAGCGAAAATTGTGACACGAGCAAAACTTCGCCGCCCACTTGCTTTACGGATAGGTTCATCTTGCCGTTCTCGTCGCGAAATATTCTCAGATTCGACAGCTTGCGCGCAAGGTAGTCCGCCTGCTCCTCGCCGTCTCCCTTCTCCACGCCCAAAAATACGGTAAGCCCGCTCGGGATAGAGCTGACAAGCTTGCCGTCAACATACAAACTCGACTTTTGCGTCCTTTGGATAAGTGCTCTCATATTTCCTCTTATTTTGCAAAATCGGCAGTTTAAATATGATATTTATATAATTAAAATGCCGATCATGAATTTTATTCTGTTTTTGATTCCCTGCCTTCCCTGGGAGGTCTTGCGCCCAAAAACGTGTAAAATCCGCACTCCAACTCGCTGTTGTACAGTTTGCGCACTTTGTCCGCACGTCTTCCAAAATACTTCTCAAACGCACGATATGAAGTGATGACATACACGCTCCACTCTTCGAGAGCTGTGCACATTTTGCCGAAGTCCGCATACAGCGTCCTAAGTTCGTTTTCTTGCAATAATCGCTCCCCATATGGCGGATTTGTGACGATCACGCCGTATTTGAAGCGCGAGGAGACGTCGCGCATGTCGCACGTTTGCAGGTGGATATTCCCCTCCACTCCCGCCGCCCGCGCGTGCTTCATCGCAAGCTTGACGGCGTCCCTGTCTATATCGAATCCGCTTATGCGGAGTTTGACGTCCCTGTCTATGAGCTGTTCCGCCTCCCGCTGTACCTCGAGACGGAGCTTAGGCGCAAATTCAAAATCCTCGCATGCAAAGTGCCTGTTCATGCCGCTCGCGATATTTCTGCCCATCAACGCCGCCTCTATCGGCAGCGTGCCCGAGCCGCAAAACGGGTCGATAAATGGTCTGTCCGCCTTCCAGACTGAGAGCTGCAACATAGCGCTCGCAAGCGTCTCTCTTATTGGCGCCTCGCCGAGATAGGTACGCCAGCCGCGCTTGTGCAGCCCGTCCCCCGACGTGTCGAGCGTGACTGTCGCGACGTCGCTCTCAAGCGAGACCTCTATGCGGTACTCCTCGCCGCTCTCTTCGAGCGAGCTAAGTGAAAAACAGTTCATCAACTTTTTTGCTATCGCCTTTTTTGTAATAGACTGTACGGCGCTCAAAGCGAAAAGCTTGCTCGCGTGAGATCTTGCGTTTACCGTCACCCTGCCCCGCGACGGTATGACTTCCTGCCACGGATAGGCGTATACGGAGTCGAAAAGCGCGTCAAAACTGTCCGCTGGCGCGCTGAAGAGCACTATGCGCACTCTCTCCGCAGTGCGCAGGAAAACGTTTGCGCGCAACACGTCTGAAAAGCGCCCCTCGAAACATATCCTGCCTCGCTCCGCGCCCTCGGGCGTATAGCCGAGCCGCACGAGTTCGCGCTTTGTCACTGCCTCTATGCCGCTTGCCGCCGCGACTTCTATTCTTAGCTTTCCGTCAAACACGCTCATATTTTTAATGATACAATAAACCGCGATTTTCGTCAATCTCTCGCAAATAGGCTTTTTGCACTCCGCAATAAAACCGCTCCCCCGCCCTCACTGCGTACTTAGCGTAAAGCCGCTTGCTCCGCGACATCGCCCGAACACGGCAGACGGATAGTATAAGGGCGCTAGGACAGAGGTTTTTTTATTCGCTCGGACGAGGGGGATTCCTCGACTACGCTCGAAATGACAATATATATAACGTGCCATGCTGAGTGATACGGGGTCCCCGCTAAATTACGAAGTGATTTTGTGGGGTACAGGGAGGAATCCCCCGGTTTAAGTAAAAAACCCTCAGACTATACGTACGTCAATATTACGCTCCCGCGCAGGAGTTTGACACTTGCATAACAATCAAAAACGCGAGCGACGACAAAAATTTGCCTAGCTCGCGTTTTTAGCTTGGGACCCAAAGGGCAAAGTGCCCTTTGCCGGGGTGTGGGGCAGCGCCCCACCTGGGGCGACGAAGTCCCTTGCCGCAGTGTGGGCGAGGAGCCCACATAGCTATAAACTATCAGTCGTTTATCTGCATGGCGACTTCGTAGGCGCGCCAGATGACGGTGCGCAGGTTGCCGACGTTCAGGCAATCGCCGACAAGATAGACGCCCTTTCCGCCATCGGCGAGCGGCGCGGGGACATAGCCCGCGGAGCTTATCACGCTGTCGCATGCGACCTCGAAAGTTTTGCCGTCCTTGTCCGTGCAGACGATAGCGCCGTCCTTGACTTCGCTCAGCGCGGTCTCGAGGTAGACGGGCACTTTGTTGAGATCGAACCACTCTCTAAGATAGGAGCTGTTTGCGAGGCAGACGCCCTTTTGCGCAATGAGGTCGTCCTTCATCTCGACGATTATGGGTTTCTTGCCCAAAAGCGCAAGCTCGTAGGCTATCTCGCAGCCCGTAAGTCCGCCGCCGATTATAGCCACCGTCTCGCCGATTTCGCCCTTTCCGCGCAAGAAGTCGCAAGCCTCTATCATCTTTTCATAGCCCTTTACGCTCTTGAGCAGCCTGGGTTTCGCTCCCGTAGCGATGACAACGTCTTTGCCCTTGAACTGCGAAAGGTCCTTTATCTCGGTGTTCAGATGTATCTCGATATTCAGCTTTTTCATCTGCAAGATGTACCAATCGAGCAGCTCTCTAAGCTTGCCCTTATAGCTCTCCGCGCTCGCCGCTATGAATGTGCCTCCCAGCCTGTCGCTCTTTTCGTAGATGACGGGTCTGTTGCCCTGCAGTTTGAGCACGCGCGCGACTTCCATACCGCCTATGCCACCACCTATAATCGCGACTTCCTTCGGGGACGTCGTCTTCTTGACGTAGTGTTTGTTCCACTGCATCATTTCCGCGTTCACCGCGCAGCGTGCGAGATGTAGGCTGTCGCCGAGGTCTTGATCGTTTGGTACGCCCTTATAGTGGCACATATTGAAACAGCCGTTGTGACAGAGTATGCAGGGACGGATGTCGTCCTCTCTGCCCTCGATGAGCTTTGTGACCCACGCGGGATCCGCAAGAAAACGCCTCGCAAAGCCGACCGCGTCCAGCCTGCCCTCAGCTATCTCCTTAGCCGCGACTTCGGGATCCATCCTGCCCGCGCATACGACGGGTACGTGACAGAATTTCTTGATATGCTCCACGTCCTCGAGGTTGCAGTTTTCGGGCATGTAAATGGGCGGATGAGCCCAATACCACGCGTCATAGGTGCCGTTGTCGCAGTTGAACATGTCATAGCCCGCCTCTTCGAGCAGCTTGACTGCCTGTTCGCTCTCGAGCATATCGCGTCCGACTTCTTCGTACTCCTCGCCGGGGAGCGCGCCCTGTCTGAATCCCTTCGTCTTTGAGACGACGCTGTATCTGAGCGATACGGGGAAATCCGCGCCGCACTCCGCCTTTATCGCCTTGACGATGTCAGTTGCGAACCTGTATCTGTTTTCAAGCGAGCCGCCGTACTTGTCTGTACGCTTGTTGACGTACTTAAGTGTGAATTGGTCGAGCAGATAGCCCTCATGCACCGCATGTATCTCCACGCCGTCCACGCCCGCGTCCTTCAGCTTTTTGGCGCATGCCGCAAACGCGCGCACGAATTCCTCGATCTCGGGCACCGTCATCTCACGCGACGGTATCTTGTCCGACCAGCGGTTAGGGGCGGGAGACGCCGACGCCGTGATCTTGTCGAGATCCATGATAGGCTTTGACAGCGCGCGCAAAAACTTGTTGGTGTAAAGTTTCTCCATCATTGCGGACACCGTGAACGACCTGCCAAATCCCGCCGTCAGCTGTACGAACAGCTTTGCGCCAGTCTTGTGGAGTTTTGGGATCCACTCCTTGAGGTCATCGTACATCTTGTTGTTTTTGTACAGCCACTGTCCCAGCATGGGATTGTAGACGGGTTGGCACCCGGGCAACACAAGTCCCACATTGTTTTTGGCGACCTCGAGGATAAAGCGCGCGCCCGCCTCGTCAAAGTGGTTTTTCTCCATCCAGCCGAGCAGATTTGTCCCGCCCATAGATGTGAGGACTATCCTGTTTTTGATCTCGCAATCGCCTATCTTCCAAGGCGTAAAAAGCGGTTCGATACTCTTCTTCATTTTTCCCTTCCTCAAATTTTCGCAAGGCTTTTGCCCTACATAACTGCGTAATATTATACACCTCTTTTATCGATAAGTAAATAGCGAATAACATTATTGAGAAAAATCCGAGCATAAAAAATTTTGCGGTTTAAAAACATTTCGCCGCTCATAAACGCCATATTTCAACAAGCTCCGACGAAAAACTTTTCGTCGAAAGCTTTCCTTGCTACGAAATTTTTGTATGCCGAAACCGCCCGAGGGACTTCGGACGGTTTCGGCGCATAACGCGCTATGCGAAATTCAAATCAAGCTTGAGGTGTATAGAAACGACCTATCCAATTGCCGTTGCCGTCCGTCTGAGGTCCGAGCATGCCAAGCGAGCCCGCTATGATGAGCAACAGCACGACGACAAACAATATGCACCCTATCGCGACGAATTGCCACTTCCTCGGGAGGTCATGCACGCACACCGCCGCAAAGAAGAATGGGCAATAGCCTATGAGGAAGAGCACGATGGGCATGGACGGTTGCCACCAATCTTTTTCCCACGTGAGCACGCCGCACTTATTGAGCAATATCTCGACGATTACCGCAAGCACGGAGCCGACGAGCGCAGGTATCACCCTGCCGAGCACGGCTTTGAGTTTTGTCTTTTTCTCATCAGCCGTAAGCGCGCTCGGGCGCACGTTCGCCTTGTAGTACATGTTTTTGGGATCGTTGAGCCAATCTTTGTTGCCGTCCATGAACTTCGCGCCTTCATAGCCCTCGGTGACGGAGAGCAGCTTGCACGCGAACATTCCCAGGATCAGAAACATAAAGGATATCTCGATGTTGTAGCCTACGAGTATTTGCAGCGCGCTCCCGCCCGCCGCGGTCGTGCCCCAGACAGGCTGTCCCGTAGTCGCGTACACCATGGAGTTCCACGTCTCATTGAAAACGTCCATGAGCCAAAACGCCACGCCGCCCAGCACAACGCTGTAATGCTTGTTTTTGAGTTCGGTGAACATCAAATAGAGCGTAATGACGAAAATAGGTACGATGTACCATTTCAGTTGTCCCGGCTGTTGCATGACCTCTTCCAAATCGGACGGGAAGGTGGTGCCGGGCGCTTTTGCTGCCAAAGTTGAAAAGAAAAACATAAAAATTTCCCCCTTGCTTTTATTTAAACAGACAAACGCTCGCTTGTCAAGCCTCATCTTTCGGCGGGATGTACATATTTAATCAATCGCTCAAATGATATTAAAAACTAGTATTTTTCACGATTTTCTCCTGTTTTTCGCCATTTTTCACGTTTTTTTTCGCAGGACGGTTTTTGTTTTCAACATGTTGTGCCTTTCATTTTTGAAAAACACCACATCTTGCCTTTCAAAAATTATTGAAATTTTTATTTGTACTTTTTCCCTTTTTAATTTT
>CANRBM010000086.1 GCA_947628855.1 uncultured Clostridia bacterium
GCCCTACGACCTTTTCCGAGGTGGAGCTGCCCCTACGCTCCACATTTGTGGATTCGCCGAGCATCAGCGTAACGCCCTTAGCGCCTATCTCCGCTATCCTGCCTATGTCAGTCTTTTTGCCGTCTATGGGGGTGTTGTCGATCTTGAAATCCCCCGTCATGAACACCGTGCCGCCCGCCGTGTATATCGCAAGCGCGCACGCGCCTGCCATAGAGTGGCACACTTTGATAAATTCCACCTTTATGTCGCCGAGAGTTATCGTGTCTCCCTCCGCAACGACCTTGAGCTCGCACTTCTTTGCGTCCTTTTCGAGTTTGCGCCTGAGCAACCCTATAGTGAGCGCGGTGCCGTATATCGGCGTTTTTTTGAGGACGTCCGCATAGTAAGGTATAGCTCCGATATGATCCTCGTGTCCGTGGGTGAGCACAACGCCTCTGAGCCGCTTTATATTCTGCTTGAGATAGGTGATGTCGGGGATGATGGCGTCCATGCCCGGGCTGTCCTCCTTTGGAAACGCCACGCCCATATCCACGACTATCATATCCTCGCCGCACTCTATCACGGTCATATTTTTGCCTATCTCGCCGACTCCGCCGAGGAAGGTCACTTTCACATTGTTTGCTTTTTTTGCCATTTATTCTCCGTATACGCGCTCTGCGCGCGCCGCTAATATATCAATTATAAAGACATTTACAGTTTATAATACACAATTTTTTCAAAACAATCAAGCGTAGACGGCGCATGTAAAAAAATTGTTTGCAAAAGCCTCAAAAACTCAAAAAAATCATCAAAATTGTGGTACACAATATGTGTTTTACAATTTTTAAGATGAAATACGATACGTATTTTATATGTTATCTTAAATTGTGGCTTTACATAAAAATACCGCCTGTTTAGGCGATATATCAAAATTCCAAAAATACGATACGTATATTAATCAACGTTCGATCACTCTCGCTATATGTTTGAGCGACGAGCACAATTGACCGCTTAGCTCCCCTTTGCTGATGTGTATCTCGAGCGGACGCTCCCCAAGTATGGCGCTCAAAAGATTGAGCTCCTGCCTGTCATACAGGTTTACGACTTCCACATTCTTTCTGCACGTCAAGTTTTTAAGCCGTCCTCGCTCGACAAGAAGTTGATTTTTGCCGCCGTCGCTCCCCGTGATGAACGCCGCTATGTCGTACAGCTCGCCCTCTCCGCTTATTCCGTCGAGCAGGCGGGACGCCACTCCCGCAAGCTCCTCCCAGCTCTCGCTCAGAGCGGAAAGCCTGAAATGATACGCGCCGTCTATGTTGTAGTCGAGCAGCGCGGAAAACGCCTTTGCGCATACCGCGCTCTCGAACTCTCTGTCGAAATGCACTATGGAGCTTATCAGCGCGCACTGGGCAAGGTCGGGGCTTTCAAGTCCCAACCTCTCGCAAAAAAAACGCTGTTTGAAAAAATCCAGAATTACAGTTTCGGCAATGCGGCGCACCCTCTCCTCCGCCTCGTCCCGAGTCTCGCACGCGCTCGCGACGTACACATATATCCTTTGAGAGGATTCTTCCGTCGCATATGACATATCCTTTGTGCTTTCAACGCTGTCGAGTATATATGAGATCTCCCTCTCATACCGCTTGTCGATGCTTATTACGTTTGACCACATGAATCACCTCGTCAATATTGTATGCAGACTCCCTGCAAAAATACTTGCGACGAATATCCGCTCAAATGAAAAATTTTGAAAATTTGCTTGACACGGTCGCATTTGTTTGTTAGTCTTGAAATATACAAAACAAGGAGGCGGAAAAATGTTCCGTATCAGCAACATGATGATGGGCATGCTAAGATCCCGGGCAGTATTGTCAGGGCTTTTCGCCGTCCTCTGAGGCTGAAGTCAAAGCAATGCTCGCTCGGGAAAGCTTCCCGAGCGATTTTATTTTTAGCAAAAAATCCAAAAACCATCGCAAAACAAAACATCGCTCGCGCTGCGAGCATAAGGACAGTATGATAGAAATCAAACATCTCACCAAGATCTATCCGTCAAAGAGTGGCGACACCGTTGCCCTGAATGACATCGACCTCACCATACCCGACGGCGCGATTTTTGGCGTCATCGGGCTTTCGGGCGCGGGCAAGAGCACTCTGGTCAGGTGCATAAACATGCTTGAAAAGCCCACAGCGGGCAGCGTAGTCATAGACGGAGAGGACATCACCGCCGTAAAGGCAAAACGCCTAAATCTGTTGAGAAAAAACATAGGCATGATATTTCAAAACTTCAACTTGCTCGAGCAGCGCACCGTGGCGCAGAATGTACGCTTTCCGCTGGACATCGCCCCTAGATATAGCAAACGCAGCCAAAAAGACTCTCCCGTGCCGTTCAGAGTGGACAAAGCAAGGCGAGAGGAACGCGTGAAGGAGCTTCTGGAGCTTGTGGAACTCTCAGACAAGGCGAACTCTTACCCCTCACAGCTGAGCGGCGGTCAAAAACAACGCGTCGCCATAGCGCGCGCACTTGCGCTGAGGCCAAAATATCTGCTGTGCGACGAGGCTACGAGCGCGCTCGACCCCACTACGACAAAATCCATTCTTGCGCTGCTCAAAGACATCAACGAAAAGCTGGGCGTGACGGTCATCGTCATAACGCACGAGATGAAGGTGGTGGAGAGCATATGTACGGATGTCGCGGTCATTTCAAACAGCAAGATCGCCGAGACGGGCAAAGTTGCGGAAGTATTCTCCTCTCCGCAGTCGGACATCGCAAAGGAACTCATAATCCCCGACCTCATCCGCGCGATAGAGAGCGAGGGCGGCAAAAAACTTCGTCTCATCTTTGCGGGCGACGAGGCGGATGCGCCGGTCATATCGGGGCTCGCGCTCGAGTGCGGCGTAAAGGCGAATATACTTTATGCCGACACGAAAAACATAGACGGCAAGTCCTTCGGGCACATGGTCATCGCCGTAAGCGAAGAGGACGGACAGCTCGAAGCGGCAAAGGCCTATCTTTTGAGGCACAACGTGCGATTTGAGGAGGAATTATGAGCAGATTATTCGGACAACTCGGCTTTGAAGGGTTCGCCCTCGCCGCATTTGAAACAATATATATGACTCTCATCTCCACCGCCGTCGCCTATCTAATAGGTCTCCCGCTTGGCATATTGCTTTGCGCGACGGACAAGAACGGCATAAGACCCATTCCGTGGCTGAACAAGATAGTGGGCGTCATCGTCAACATTTTCCGCTCTATCCCATTCATCATTCTCATGGTAGCGCTCATCCCCGTATCCCGCGCGATAATAGGCACGAGCATAGGCAACGAGGCGATGATATTCATGCTTATCGTAGCCGCCGCCCCCTACATAGCGCGCATGGTGGAGTCCTCCATAAAAGAGGTGGACAAGGGCGTCATCGAGGCGGCGCGATCCATGGGCGCAAACACGTGGCAGATAATTTGGAAAGTATACCTGCCAGAGGCAAAGCCCTCCCTCATAGTAGGCGCAGTCATATCCACGGTCACGATAATCGGCTACTCCGCAATGGCGGGGACGATAAGCGGCGGCGGCCTCGGCTCGCTTGCTGTAACGCAAGCTCGTCCGTCAAACGCGCAGGATGTCATATGGTTGTGCGTAGTGCTCACCATCGTCATAGTGCAGATCATTCAGGAGCTTGGCATGTTACTGGCAAAACGCCTTGACAGACGCGTCTATTTTGGAAAAGCGAAAAAGGTCGCGGCAGCATCCGCTCAGCAGCCCGCAGAGGAATTTTCTGCACCCATATCCGCAAAAAACGACGAGATTGTCGAGCAAGACGATCAAAATTTATAAAAAAACACCGTCCCTCGGGCGTAAAAAATACAAAATCAAATCTAGGAGAATTTTTATGAAAAAGACAAAACTCATCGCTGTCATCATCTGCGTAGCGCTTGTCGCGCTCACGCTATCACTCGCGCTCTCGGCTTGCAATAAAGTCGATCCCAACGACCCCAAGACCATCGTCGTCGGCGCCAGCGCGTCCCCGCATGCCGAGATACTGAATACGATCAAAGGCAAGCTCAAAGAACAGGGCTACGACCTTGTCGTAAAAGTATTTGACGACTACATCACGCCCAACACTGCGCTTGACGAAGGTTCGCTCAACGCGAACTACTTCCAGCACACCCCCTACCTCAACAACTTCAACGACAAGTATAATACGGATCTTGCCGCCGTCGAGAAGATACACTATGAACCGTTCTGCGTTTATGGCAAGAATGTAGATAAGGCTGACTATGACTCCAAAAAGACAGGCCGCACCATACTCATCCCCAACGATGGTTCCAACCTCACCCGCGCCCTGTTCGTGTTGCAAGATGAAGGTTTCATAACTCTTGCGGACGACGCGACCCCCGACAAAGATCTCACTGTCAATGACATCAAGGACACAAAAGGCAACACCATAAACCCGTTGGAAGCCAACTTGGTATCCATTACGCTTGATGAGAGCGACGACGGCACCATTGCGGTCATCAACGGCAACTACGCGCTTCAAGACGGTCGCAAGATCGAAAACGCGCTCGGCGTCGAGAACGCGCAAGGCGACGCGGCGCAGCTTTATGCAAACGTCATCGCCGTCAAAAAGGGACACGAGAACGACGCAAAGATCAAGGCGCTCGTAGATGCGCTCAAATCTCAAGAGGTCATAGACTTCATCAACAAGACTTACGGCGGCGCGGTCGTCCCAACCTTCACGCTGTAAGGCTCTCAACGATCAAACAGACTGTAAAACTCACGACGTTTGAACAAAATCACATTAATCACACAAAAAATTGCTCCCCGCTTTTGAAGGGAGCAATTTTTGTATGTCGTGAGATACGGCTTAAACTGCCGCAGTTTTATATGGGCGTCAATTGTCCACGTCTGTGGTCTTGCACTTGCCCGTCCTTGTGTCAACTTCGACCTCGATTCGGGAGCCCATCACATTGTAAATTATCTCATACACATAATAGCTGTTCGCTGGCTTTGCGGAATCGTAGGTCAAGTCATGGTCTATGTCGTAAAGTTTCACGTCGTCAATAGACGTCACAAGCGGAAGAGCCATAGCGCCGTCTTTTGCCAAGCCGAAAACAAATTCCTGCCCGATCTTCTCCGCGTCCGCCTTGCTTATGACTTCCGCCTTCTTCGCACTCGCCGCCGCGGAGCCGAAAACTCCCGCGAATATCACGCCGAGCACAAGAAATATCGCGATGATAACGGCAATAAGTGTGAAAAACTTGCTGCGTTCTCTCTTTTGTCCCTTTATCTTCGCGGGTTTCGGCTTTTCGATAATGCGGGGAGAATCGCTCTTTACGCTTTTGTTCGCGCTCTTAAGTTTCTCCTCCACATACGCCTTTTCCTCGTCGGTGGCAGTGCCTTCCTGCATATGTCTCAACGCCTCGTCAAAGTTCATATTTCACCTCTCAATCCCAATCTATATCCCTTTCAATGACATCTATATTCCCCGTCTTAGAGTTGACCTCAACTTTCACCTCTATCTCGACGACATTCTTGCGTCCGCCGCCCTCGACAAAGAGGCGACCCTTGACTTCTATCTCGTACGAATAATAGCTTGCGCTCAAGTCATGCTCGTTATAGTTGAAGTGTCTCTCGTCATCCTCTATATAAAGCTGATCCGCATTGAATGTAGTCTGTTCGAGCTCCACAAAGATTTGTCTTTGCCTGTCAAGAACATACTGTTTTGCAAGCTGTTTGCACTCGTCGCGGCTTATCGTCATGTTTTTGTGCGCGCTGCTTGCCGCAAACCCGAACACGCCGCCGAGTATCGCTCCCACCGCCAAGATGACCACCATCACAACGCACAAGGGTATGACGATATAGCGCATCTTGAAGGACTTTTTCGCCTTCTTGACTTCCGCGCCGCTCGCCTCTCTTACGGGCGCGCCGCTCCTTCTGAAGTCGTTTGAGAAGAATGCGTTTGCCGCCGCCATCTGCGACTTTACATACAGCTTTTCCCTCTCAGTAGCGGTGCCTTGCTGCACATGCTCCAGCGCGTCCTCAAACTCCAACGCCGAATTTTCCTCGTTTTCGGGAGCGCTCTCTTCCTCGGCGCTCTCATCGAGGATATCCTCTTCTGCGGCGTTCTCTTCGTCTAAAACCTCTTCCTCGGAGGTCTCCTCCGCCGCCGAGCCGCCCAAAAACGCCGTAGCGTCCGCAAGCCTGCTCGTCACATACTCCCGCTCTTCCTCCGTAGCGGTGCCGTCCTGCACGTGGGAGAGAGCCTCGTCAAAGTCGAGCGGTCTCTTGCTCGACAGCGCGGAGCGAGCCTCTGCCATTCTCTTCTCGAAAAAGGCGCGTTCCTCGTCGGTCGCGGTGCCCGCTTTGACCTTTTGCAATACCTCATCGAAATTCATAATTTCGCCTCCAACAATTGTTTCAATTTTGCACGGGCTCTGAACAACAACACCTTTACATTGTCCGTTGACTGCCCCGTAATGTTCGCTATCTCACTCACGCTCAACCCGTCGAAGTAGTAAAGCAACACGACTTCTCGGTAGTTCTCTTTGAGGTCGGATATCGCCTTGTACAGCGCCACATACTCTTCTTTTTCTATAAGACCCTGTACGAGTTCTCTCTCCTCGCTGCGCTGCTTGTCGTCTATGGGCGTAAGGCGTTTCGTCTTGCGCAGGTAGTCGAAGTAGCAATTTCTGCTCACCTTGAACAGCCAATACTTGAAGGTGTCCCTCTCGTCGTCTATGGAGGTGAGCGCCTTTGAAAACGCCTCCTGCACGATGTCCTCCGCGAGCGCGCGGTTGTGAGTCAGAGAGCACACATAAAGCAACGCTTCGTTATAATACGTCTTAAACAGCTTTTCAAAAGCCGCGTTCTTCATGGCGTGTTCTCCTTTTTGCTAAAAATACGTTTGAGTAGTCATACGGTTACAAATATTCAAAAAACATTTTATACTCTTTGCATATTATTTTCAACAACATACGCAAAATTGCGCTTCGCGTTTGAGCATTTTTTTGAGGATATTCGCATTTGAAGTCGAATAGAGGGTTGAAATTGTATAGGAAGTTTATTATAATCATATAGAAATAAATAAGCCGTTTTGCCCCGCAACGGTCGCGGAGCTCAAACGCAAAGGACGTTTTATGGCAGACAAGAATAAAGATTTCGAGCTTCCTATTTGCTCCATAGGGATAGGACAAAAAGAAAAACGACGTAACCGTTTCAGTTACGCCGTTCGGCTATGTTT
>CANRBM010000087.1 GCA_947628855.1 uncultured Clostridia bacterium
AAGGCGTTCACGGAGCGTTACCGCAAGTGGTGCAAGCGACACGGCTATAATTTCAGCGAGGGAAAGGCCGCTGAGATTCACGGGAAAGCCAAGACCTTGTTTCCGCTGGTCCCAAAGACTGACGTCGCTAAGCTGATGGTCAAGGAGGCCGTGATCCAGCTCAACACTGTCTCTCGCGCTGTCGAGGTCTTTCGCGCCCAGATGAACAGCCTGGCTTCCCAGCTCCCGGAGTATGAGGCGGTCATGAGCATGACCGGCGTCGGACCGTCTGTGGGGCCTCAGCTTATGGCTGAGATCGGGGACCTGCGCCGGTTCGAGCACCAGAAGTCCCTGGTGGCCTTTGCCGGTACGGACCCAGGCAGGAATAATTCGGGCGCCAAGGAATCCAACTCTGGCAGATCCAGCAAGCGCGGTTCCCCATATCTGCGTAAGACTCTGTTCGTCATCATGTCGGTCCTGATTCAGCTCCGGCCCGCCGACGATCCCGTCTACCAGTTCCTCGACAAAAAACGCTCCGAGGGAAAGCCGTACTACGTCTACATGACCGCCGGCGGCACAAAGTTCCTGCGCATCTACTACGGCAGGGTCCGCGACTGCCTCAAGGAAAAGGGCCTCTGGGACAAGCCCACTCAGGATACGGCTAACTCCGACTGACAGTGCCGCCCATATATTCCCTTTTTCGGCTGCCCCTTCATGGCGGCCTATTTGTGTTGCCCATTTTTACCGCCACTCTTTATTCGAATTTTTTCGCGTTTGGGGTTGACTTTTTATTTGCAGGCTTCCAGTATAATAAATATTTAAACTCATTGTGTATCAATCGAACAAGCTCAAATTGCAAACCGCATTTGCGCTTGTGGAAAACATTATATATGTTTTATTTGAAATTATCAAGGAACAACACAGCGCCTAATTTAGCGTCGATGTAAAATATGCAATTTGATGACGCGTTGACAACCAAGGAGTCAACATGTATAATTAAAACAATTTATCCTTGAATTTCTCGATTATACAACCTTGCTGAAACTTACGACTTTTCAAGAATGCTTCAGTTTTCTCTTGCATACTGGTTCTTAGATTAAATAAAAAAAGAGCTACGGTTTTTGAGAAAAGGAGGGCAATTTACTTCGCTGATAACGAGTTTGTTACTTAACCAAGAGAAATGCAATCCAACAGCGCTTATTACGATAAATATAATATTCTATGTCTTGTTGAATCAGCAAACCATGTTAGAAGACGAACTCACTTCTCAATAGAATTCCAAATTAGACCCAATACAAAAAATTGTTAACAAGTGAGAGGAACAAATATGCCCCGTTCCTCTCGCTTGTTGTATTTTTGATGATGACATTGGAACGTTTATTTTTCATAGATTACTCGAAGGAAAATCGATTTACTTTTCGAAGCATACGATTCGGGGTTGTGCTTGATAAGGGCCATATTTCTATTCAATTATTTAATTATTTCCACATGCAGAAATACAGCGTTTGGAAAAGAAAAAAGCGCCTAAGCTTTACACTTGAACACTGTATTCGCGTTAATATTCCAATATTCGCTCTGCTTCATTGATAAGCGAAGAAGTCCGCAATAAGCGCACATGGCTTTCGGCGATTGTCAAGACCCCAATACCAATAGTAAACGCTGCTGTTAACTCGAAAACGCACAGCATTGATTTTGTCATCTTTGGATGTGCCAATATCAAAAAGATGCCCAACATTGGCGTTGTCTACAATGGGACTGTCAAAATCGAGCAGATGATCAGCGGTCTGCGGCCAGGGCAAATTGCAAATCTCCCTGAAAACCTGGGCATCCATAAAGCCGGTCCCATTATAACTCACAGGGTAGCCGAAGTATCCGGTCCTGTGGTGGTCAACGTCGTATTGCGACTTTGCGGCAACAAAGGAGGCCGGACTGTTTTCCGAAAATCGCAATTCAGCAAATGCCAATGTGATATCACTTTCGGTTTCGGCAAGGTAAATCCATATGGGGTATTCCCCCGGCGCTACTGCTCTTGAGAACATTTTACGGTCAATGTCGGAAAGACTGTACCTCTCGTAGGGATCACACATGATGATCCTTCCGGTCGGGAGCGCAAGATTTCCGATATAATATTTCGTAACAGTCGCGGAGCCGTAGGTGTTTGTCAAAATGGTTTTGTCTGCCGAACGAAGCTTCTTTAAATTCTCTTTTGACACGGTCTTCACTCCCGGAAAAGGATTCAGATGCATACTACATCTGTACAGCCCTCTGAATGCTATCTATCCGAATTTTCACCCTGCTTTGTAATTCCACCACGCGGCTCACCGGGTCGATTGCTTTTATCACCCCCGCCGTCACCACATATGCTCCGCCCGCCTTTCGCTCGTCCGGGACAAAGTAGGTAATCTCTACGGGGCGGCCCATTTCATACGCTTCCCGGAGAACGCGGTCGATCTCCTGACGCTGGCTGTCGTCAAGTTCGACCTGTTCTTCCGTTACTCTGGCGGCCTCGTCTATGGCGTCGCTGTAGCCGGTCAACGCCGCGAAGGGGGAAAACTGTGCCGCCCGGTCAAGCATGGACATCTGCGGGTGCTTTTTCGAGATATGGTGGGGCAGGTTGATGATGTCATCAAAGTTTTTCATTCCCTGTGTCCTCCCACCTGGCGGTTACGTTCACGGGCGGTGGCGCCTTCCTCGAAATTCATGCCCTTGAGGATGGCGTTCTTGCCGTATTTGCGCTTGATTTGGAGCATAGCCTCCTGCATCCGGCGCTCCTTTTGGAGCTTTTCTTCTTCCTGCCGCTGGGCTTCCGGGTCGGAAAACAGATCTAACTGCTCCATAGGGGTGTCGGTTTCCGCTTCCCGCTCGCTGATCACATGGGTCGCCGTAATGTAGACCCGGCGCACAAGAAGGTGCTTGTCCACGATGCGGTCAAAAAGTTCCATTGCCGCGTCCGTCAGGAGTCTCGTAGAGGCGGTGCGGCGCTCCAGATTTGCCGTGCCGTGGGCGTGCTTGGGGACCTTTCGCCCATAGCGGTCCGTGGTGACGGGGCCCTCATAGCCCGTTTCGCCCTTCAGACTCTCTGTATCATAGCCGATGGTCAGCACAAGCTGGTTTGTCACAAGGCCCTTGTCCACCAGCTCCAGCGCCAGCCCCTCCGTCATCTCCCGCACGATGAGCTTGGCCTTTTCAAATTCATAGGGGCCTTGCAGGACCTGTCCCGCGCCGATGGAGTTGGCCTCCGGCTTGTACGACTTGATGTCGGCGATGGTGCATGGCTCCCAGCCCCAGGCGTGGTCGATAAGCAACTCCGCGTTGATTCCAAAGAGATTATATAGCCGCTCCTCGTCCTGGACGGAGCAGCGGGCCACGTCGCCCATGGTGAACATTCCGTTTGCCTCCCACTTTCGGGCGTAGCCTCTGCCCGCTCGCCAGAAATCCGTCAGGGGCCGGTGATCCCAAAGCTCGCGGCGGTAGCTCATCTCGTCAAGCTCCGCCACGCGGACGCCGTTTTTGTCCGGCGCGATGTGCTTGGCCATCACGTCCATTGCGACCTTGGCGAGATAAAGGTTTGTTCCAATCCCAGCCGTGGCGGTGATGCCGGTGGTTCTGAGCACGTCCAGAATGAGCTTCATGGCAAATTCACGAGCGGTTAGCTTGTACGTTTGGAGATACCGGGTGGCGTCGATGAACACCTCGTCGATGGAATAGACGTGAATATCCTCCGGCGAGACGTATTTTGTGTATGTGTTGAAGATGCGGGTGCTGGTTTCCATGTAATGCGCCATCCTGGGCACAGCCACGATGTAGCCCAGCGCCAGGGACGGGTGAGACCGAACCTTGGTGTCGTCGGACTCGGCTTGCCCCAGCGTGTGTCCCGGCGCGGAGCGGGCCCGCTGGGCGTTGACCTTCTTCACCCTCTGCACCACTTCAAAGAGCCGAGGCCGTCCGGGGACGCCGTATGCCTTCAGCGACGGTGACACGGCAAGGCAGATTGTTTTTTCCGTCCGGCTCTCGTCCGCAACGACAAGATTTGTGGTCAGCGGATCCAGCCCCCGCTCCACGCACTCAACCGAGGCGTAGAAAGATTTAAGATCAATGGCAATATACGTCCTCCCGTCCATGCCCCGGCCTCCCTTCGTATGGTTGAATTATACCCCATCCGGGAACGGTTGTCGATAGCGTGAATTTCTTTTTCTTCCACCGTGGGTAGATTTTTGACAGGAGAAATGTTATACTGTCGGATAGTCAGATAAGACTTGGAAGGACTTGACATGACAAACGCACAGCAAAGGGCAGCGGCGAAAGCGTTCGCAATAAACAAAAACGGGCACTGGTATGAAAAAGGGGATAGTCAGGCACTTTGGCTTTACCTGTTTAAAGATATCTTGGGTGTGACGCATGAAAGGTCGTTTTGTTAGGAAAAGTGAAAAGAAGCCGCCCCATATCAAAAAGTTGGATAGCATTTTCGGCTGAACCGCTATGAGGTTCATACCTGTGGCTTTTTAATCTCTACTAAGAAAGGAGATACAAAATGAGTATTGCAGAAGAAATAAAAACAAGAATGGCAGCACTGGAGGCGGAGAATCAAAAAAAGAGCGCCAGGAACAGAAGATTAGAAAAGTTAAGGTAGATCCACAAAACCCACAGATGATTCCACCACCTGACGAAATAAAGTCGGTTATAATGGAAGCTATGCCGATGATGATATTTGATAAGCCCAAAATAGCGGGGACCTTTTCAAATGGAGTCACTTGTGTCAGATCACCTAACAGATTTGATTATAGAGATGCCGACGCTGTAAATGTATATTCCTTTGATTTGAAACTTTATAGTCATAGTTATGAAGGACTAGACGTAACTTACATCTTATGGATATTCAAAAATGGTTCTGTGGCTTTTTGCTACGTCGACGGACATGAAAATGGCAAACCTTGGGCGCTCTTCAAAAAATACTGTAAAGATGCTTCGACCCTGCGTTCAAAGCTCATAAATGCTCTGACTGAACAAGGGATTAAAATAGAGAAGAAGAAACGTTTGGAAAAAGAACTTCTGGACGCCGGCATGGATTATTTTACGCCAAGGTGCATGAGAGCGCCGGAGGCTATGAAGTATACAGTATACTATAGGCTGGAAAAAATGAAATTCGATCAACCGAAAGTCGGATATACTTTCCAAGATGGCATATTCCATGTATGGAAGCTTCGTAACGGAGAAACGGGGAACGTGTTTTCATTCGATGTGCAGTTGTCACCAATAGACCGCACCCAAAAACAATACTCTTACAGCATGTGGATCTTTGAAAACAAAAACATAGCAATTTCCGACAGCGAAGGTCATTCAGTGTCTTGGGAAACGCTCGAAAAGGTAGACCATAATTATAATGCCATGAGTGCCAGGATATCAGAAGCATTGAGGATACAGAACCAAAAGGAAAAGAGAAAGCACGGCTGTTATGTGGCAACTGCGGTGTACGGAGATTATGACTGCCCTGAAGTATGGGTGCTACGAAGATTCCGGGACAGCGTTTTGCAGCAGTATTGTTTGGGACACCTTTTTATAAAGGCATACTACGCAATCAGTCCTTCTCTCGTTAGGATTATGGGCGGCAAGCGATGGTTTGTATCTCTTTGTCGTCGCATTCTGAACCCGATGATAGTTAGGCTGAAATCGCGCGGGTTTAGCGATCAGAAATACGAAGACTGCGATTAAACGTCGTCCCATATCTGTTTAGCTCATGAATCATATATAGCATGTCTGATTAGGTGCTAATTATCATCTATATATATCCCATATATTATCTATTTTATATCCGAACGAGGAAGTAAAATAGATAAGAGGATGGTGGTATGGATGGATACGCTGACACGCCTGAAGGAGCTGCTGGAACAACGGGGTTGGAGCGAATACAGGCTGGCAAAGGAATCTGGCATTTCGCAGACAACGATTGGCAACATATTTCGCCGCAATACGGACCCCACTGTATCAACGCTGGAAAACATCTGCCGTGGCTTTGGGATAACCTTGAGCCAATTCTTTGCGGACGGTAACATGGTCGAGCTCACGCCGGAGCTGAAACGGCTGACTGACAGTTGGCTGGTTCTTAGCCCTCGTCAGAGGGAAGCGGCCCAGCAGATGATCGACGCATTGGGTGAGAAATAAGACTAACATATCATACAGCTGCGCTTGGAAAAATCCGGGCGCAGTTTTTCTTTTGTTGTCCCTTTCGTTTGACAGATTTCGACAAGTCCACCGTATATAATAGATACAGATTGAGATATAGATAAATCTCAATAATTGTCTATTATTTACATATGGAGGAATGTTACTAATGGGAACAATCATCACGGAAAAGAACTTAGAAGAAGCGCGTCATGCCATAGCTCTCCTGGCTGTCAAGGAAGGCGTAAGCGAGACGGAGATTTGTGCTTCGATAATGGAGGCAATCAGCGTCGGCTTGGCAAATCAGAATCCGGCTGTGCAAGCAAGGTGGAGGAGCATCACTCCCAACGGAGAGAGAATCACTCCGGAGAGACTGATTGCTTGGGCAGCAAAGAAGATATGACATTCACCGTTGATGTCTCTGCCGGAATATTTACTTAGCATTTTGTAGTAATTGTGGGTTGCGGTTGCAAGGAGCTGGCGGACGGGTTCTCAGGCCTGCTGAATGACAGGCTGAATAAAAGGATTGCGTACTCTTGTACGGAACCCGACTTCCTCTTTATCCTTCATCCCTCTAAAGATGTCCCCTGTCAATCCGGCCCCAACGGTTCGCCCGGTTGGACGTAAGCGTCAATCCACCCCCCAAAAAGCACCCCTGAGAGCCAACACTTTGGCCTCTCAGGGGTGTACAACTATCTT
>CANRBM010000088.1 GCA_947628855.1 uncultured Clostridia bacterium
GGTATGAGCAGATTCACGTCCGCTTGTACCTTGAGTATGACGGTGATGCAGCTCGTGATGGAGAAAGTGGTGTCCGAGACATATGTACCTCTCGGCGCAGCCATATTCACCGTTGCGGCAATGACGGGAGAGATGACGCTGCCCGTCGGGACGCACATTATGACGTCCTCCGTCACGGATACCGTACTCGTGCCAACGCCCGCGACTCCGTTTGCGTCCGTATAGGCGATCTGCACGGGGATAGAGACTGTCGTCGTCACTCTGCTAAGCCCGGGACGATCGGATATCGGCGTAATGGTGAGCGCGGTTATCGTGCCAACGCTAGACGTAGAAGCGCCGCTTACGAACGTCAAGGGAAGGGCGGGAGATGCGGGAGTAAGATCCGTGAGCGTCACGGTGCTGTCAAGGCTTGTCTGGAGCATGCATGCGTCGAATATCTTCGTCGTCTGCACGCACACCTTTTCGCACAGCCCGTTGAGCGGATTTCCGTTGATGCTGCCGGGACACCCCGCGTTTTGATTGTTGTTATTGCAAAAAGACATAGCTACCTCCTTTTATTTCTTGTATACGATATGCTAGGGCAAACAATTTGTTGAATGAGGCGAAAAAGCGGAAAAAAATGGACGTGAAAATTTGGTCAACGAATGAACCAATTATCACGCAAAAATGGTTTACAAATTAATAATACAAAAAAATATTTTTTTTGATTTTGTCAAAAATTGCAGTAAACAGTTGAAAAATTGTGTGGGTAAAAATGGTCGAAAGTGCTTGACAGATATAAAACGCGATGATATAATGTGCTCATCAATAAAAGGAGGAGTGACGATGTCCGAGATCAAGTTTGCACCGATAGGTTCTCAAAGATACACCCTTGACGACAAAAATCGCGTGAGAGTTCCCGCGGAAATTTTCGCAAAGTTTTCGGATGAAGAGGTCGTCATTGCTCCGGGCGTACAGGGCAACCTCAGTCTCATGACGAGGACGGCATTTGACAGAAAATTTGCCGCGCTTGCCGACGCAGACTATTTCGATATTGAGCTGCAAAGCAGATATACATTTCTTGCCTCGTGTTCCAAATCCGTGGAGCGCGACACCCAAAACAGGATAGTCATTCCGCAGGACATCAAGGACGCTTTCGGGATAGCGCGCGAAGTCGTGTTTGTCGCGAAGTTCGATTTTGTGGAGATATGGCCCGCGGAGCTGTTCGACTCCAAGCCCGTCATCACGGGAGCAGAGGCGATAAGCAAGGCTATGCAAAACCTCGGCGAACTTTTGAGGGCGCATGCCTCAAGGCAATAAGGATATGGAATTCGCACACACGCCCGTCATGCTCAAGGAGTGCATAGAGGGGCTGGATATAAGAAGCGATAAGACCTACGCGGATCTGACCGTAGGCGGCGCGGGACACTCCATAGAGATCGTCAAGCGACTGAACACGGGCAGGCTGATCGCCGTTGACAAGGACGAGGACGCGCTTATCGCGGGGGAGAGGCTGAAAGATCATTTGGACAAAGTCACGTTTGTCCACGACGATTTCAAAAATCTTCCTTCCGACCTTGACGCACTGAAGATCGACGCGCTTGACGGCGTACTCATAGACCTCGGAGTGAGCAGTTATCAGATAGACAATCCCGAAAGGGGTTTCAGCTATATGCAGGACGCGCCGCTCGACATGAGGATGGACAGGGGACAATATCTGACCGCATTCAACATAGTCAACGAGTACAGCGCGGCTCAGATATCCAAAATACTCTTCGAATACGGCGAGGAAAAGCTTGCGAGGCGCATAGCGGAAAATATAATCGCCGAGAGGCAGAAGGGTACCATTGCGACGACGGGACAACTTGCGAAGATAGTGGAGATGAGCTATCCAGCCGCGACAAGGTGGAAATACGGACATCCCGCAAAGCGCACCTTCCAAGCGATAAGGATCGCCGTCAATGAAGAGCTCACGGGGCTCGAGGACGCGATAAAGGCGATAGCGAGAAGGCTCGCTCAGGGGGGCAGGATGGCGGTTATATCCTTCCACTCCCTCGAGGACAGGATAGTCAAAAACGCTTTCAAAGAGCTGACTTCGGACTGCATATGTCCGCCCGACATGCCGATATGCGTCTGCGGGCATCATAAGGAAGCGGAACTCGTAAACAAAAAGCCCATCGAGGCAAGCGAGGAAGAGAAAAAACAAAATTCAAGATCACTAAGCGCAAAGCTCAGGATAATAAAAAAAATCTAAACACATCCGTATATCTAATCGGATCAATTGTTGGGGAGAGTGATTATGTCATACACAATAGACCAAATTTTGGGGAAAACCGATCGTGATAATGCGTCCGTAGACGCAAATGCAAACAACAATGCGGCACGTCAAGACGCGCCTTCCTATGCGGAGTTCAAGGACGCGCATCGCTATATGGGCGACGTTGACGTCGCTCCGCGTCAATTTGACATACGCTCGCCCTATGGAGAGACCGCTCCTCGCGGCGACTATGCGGGGCAAGGATACGCACAGCAAGGATACACACAACAAGGATATTCACAGCAAGGCTATGCGGGGCAAGACTATGCATCCCAAAACTACTCCGCGCCACAAGGCTATGCGGGACAGGGATTTGAGGGGCAAGGATACGCCCGCACAAACTATGATCCGCGCAACTTTGGCGATGACATGAGGCAGGGCTATACACAGCAGGGATATTACTCCTCCGCCAACTATTATCAAGGAATGTCTTCAAATCAAAATATGTGGAGATCTCCTTTCTACGGAGTTACCGCAAGCCAGGAGATGGAGAGAAAAGCGGAGCTTGACGGCAAACTCGCCTCCGTCAACGGCTATGCGAGAACGCAGGAGAAGGAAGAAGTTCACGAGAATACGCAGATAAAGGCAAAGGCGAAAAAGAAACTCAACGCCAAGGGCGCGCTCATACTCTCGCTGTATCTCATCGTGGTCGCCGTCGTTATTACGCTTATCGGCGTGAACGCGGGCAAGATCAACAGCGGCAAAGCGGTCGTCCCCGCGTCAGAGGTATCGTCTGAGGTGTCCGACTAATATCAAGTCATAGTCTCGGGAGTTTTCAAATAAACTCTCAATATGATAAACTTTCAGCAAACCAAGAGACATTATAACCCAACAAAAAGACTTCCGGCAGTTTTACTGCTGGTCGTCTTTTTATTTATCGCCGTGCTCGCAAAAATGATAGCCGTGATGATATTCGACAGCGGCGAATTGCAGGTGAAGGCGAGGGAACAGTGGTTGCGCGACCTGCCTACTGACGCGCCGCGGGGCAGGATAGTGGACTCAAACGGCGATATCCTTGCGGCGACGGCGACGCGTTACAATCTGTACGTTCGCCCCAACGATACTCCCGACAAGCCCGCCGTGGCAAAGTTGCTCTCGGAGGTTTTTGGCTATGACTATGCGAGCACGCTCGAAAAGGTCTCAAAGCGCACGTCCGAAGTCACCGTGGCGACAGGCGCGACAAAGGAGCAGCTGAGAAGAGTGTATTCAAGCGGGCTCGAGGGGATATATTACGCCGAGGATAACTTCCGCTATTATCCCTACGGAAATTTCATGACCCAAGCCCTCGGTTTTTGCGGTAGCGACGGAAATGGCCAGACGGGGCTGGAGGCGTACTACGACAAATATCTCACGGGCGTGAACGGCAGGATACTCACAGAAAGCGACCTTGTGGGCAGGAGGTTGAGCGCGGGCGCATACTATCAGCCGCCCATAGAGGGACTGACTCTTGTGACCACGCTTGACAGCGGAGTACAGCGCATCGCGGACGGGGCGATATCCGCAGCAGTGGCGAAATTTCACCCAAAAGCGGCGCAGTGTATAGTGATGAACTATAAGACGGGCGGCATAGTCGCTCTAAGCGAATATCCCTCCTTTGACCTTAACGACGTGCCGCGGGATAACCTCGAGGAGCTGTTTTCGCGCTCAAAGAGCAATGTAGTCTCCTCCGTGTACGAGCCGGGGTCTACTTTCAAGATACTAACCGCCGCGGCGGCGCTGGACAGTGGAGCTATTTCGACTTCTGACACGTTTTATTGCGGCGGCGCGAAGATAGTGGACGGCAAGCGTATTAGATGCTGGAAGGCTAAGGGGCACGGCTCCATAGACTTCGGCGGGGGAGTGGAAGGCAGTTGCAACGTCGTCTTTATGGAGAGCGCTCTCAGAATGGGCACGACGACATTTTACGATTATCTTCGCCGTTTCGGGCTTACACAGCGCACAGGCGTGGACATTACGGGGGAGACGAGTGGCATTTTCATAGCGGAAAAGGACGTCAAGACGGTGGATCTTGCGCGCATAGGTTTCGGACAAGCGGTCGCCGTGACGCCGATAGGGCTTGTCGCGGCAACATCCGCAGTAGTAAACGGCGGTGTGACCGTCACGCCGCACCTGTATGCGGGACTCAAGGACAAGGACGGAATATTTGTTGCTGGCGATACTTTCGGCGGAGAGGGAGAGCGGGTGATAAGCGCCGATACGTCCGACACTATGCGGTCTTTGCTCACGCGCGTAGTCACGGCGGGCAGCGGCAAGAGCGCGTATGTCCCCGGTTACAGTATAGCGGGCAAGACGGGCACGGCGCAAAAATACAAGGACGGCGCTATCGCGAGAGGCAAATACATCTCTTCATTTTTGGGGTTTTCGCTATCGGACGAGGCGCCGTACGCTGTGCTGCTCATAGTGGACGAACCCGAGGGATACATGTACTACGGCTCGTTGGTCGCCGCGCCCCTCGTGGGCGAGATGTTCAAGAGCATTTTCGACTATAAAGCCGTGCCGCCGCATTTTGAGGGCGACGAAAAGGACATAGTCGGCGAACCGTTTTCGCTGCCGAGCTTTGTGGGGATGAGCCTTACCGAGGCGAGGGCGGCGCTTGGAAAGCTAGGGCTTTATTGCGAAGTGGACGGCGAGGGTAGTGAGGTCATAGGGCAATACCCGTCTGCAGGCGTAACCGTTGACAAGCGCAACGCCGTCCTTTTGATGACTTGATATATGCCTTGACTCAACGCTACCCATTGTCCGAGCGCTTTTACTATAGAACCGGGGGATTTCTCCCTATACCCCACAAAATTACGCAGTGATTTTGTGGGGTATGGCGTCGAAGCGTCCCCTTGTCCGAGCAAATTAACGTCACATCTGTCCGAGCGTACTCGGGTCCCCACAAAAATGCGTAGCGTTTTTGTGGGGTATGCGAAAAGAAATTCCGTTGATGTCTAGTTTTGCCTGCCTGTTGATAATCCCGATTTATATAATTATCATTGTTGTATCAAACCTCGGAGGGATGGCATGGAGCTTAAAGATCTATTGAAAAATGTCGGCGTTTTAGATACAAACGCCGATATGGATGCTCAGATGAATGAGATCAAAACGGACTCCCGTCAAGTGGAGGCAAACGACCTTTTTATATGCTTAGAGGGCATAAACGCGGACGCGAACGACTTTTTGGGGGATATAGATGTGCCCTTTGTGGCGGTCACCGAAAAACGTCCGCCCGCGGGGATAAAGTATGTGCTTGTAGACGACGCGCGCCTAGCGTACGCGAAGATATGCGAAAACAGGTTTTTGCACCCTTTGGACGATATGCGTTTCATTGCGGTAGTCGGGACAAACGGTAAGACGTCCACCGCGCACTACATCGAATCAATACTCACGTATGCGGGGTTCAGATGCGGGCTTATGGGCACGGACGGACACTATATTTTGGGAACGAAAGTAGGAGAGAGCTTGACCACTCCCGACCCGTACGAATTTAACGATCTGCTCTTCAAAATGAGGGCGAAGGGTTGCGACGTCGTCATATCCGAAGTGAGCGCGCACGCCATATATCTCGAAAAGCTGGGGGACGTCAAGGCGGACATCGCCGTGCTCACAAACATATCGCAGGATCACCTCGACTTTTTCAAGAGCTACGAGGAGTATCAAGGCGTAAAAATGTCCTATTTCACGTCCGACCACATCAAGCGCGCCGTCGTGAACGTGGACGACAAAAGCGGCAAGATATTGCTTGACAGACTGCACGCGGCTGCATTGCCATGCGTGAGCTACGGTCTTGAAAATCCTGCGGATTGCTTTGCCGTGAATGTGAGAGAGGATATGGACGGCATAAGTTTTGTCGCGAATCTCAACGATGAGCTCGCGGAGGTGAGATCGGGGCTGTACGGCGAATTCAACGTGTATAATCTGCTTGCCGCAATGACCGTTGCGCACGAGATGGGAGTGGACGTGAGGACGCTAATGCAGGCGGTGAGGCGCGTCAAACCCGTCAAGGGCAGATTTTCCGTGCTTAGGAGCGACAAGGGCACGATAATAATAGACTTCGCGCACACTCCCGAAGGGCTGCGCAACTTGCTTAGCACTGCGCGTATGCTTACGAAGTCGCGGCTTATCACTGTGTTCGGCTGCGGCGGCGAAAGGGACGTTTTGAAGCGCCGTATCATGGGCGAGGTAGCGTCAAAATATAGCGACGAGATAATTCTGACCTCGGACAATCCGCGCGGAGAGGACCCCCGCGAAATAATCCGCGATATAGAGGCGGGCGTGTGCATAAAGGACGTCAAGTGCATAGTGGACAGGCCGGAGGCTGTGCGCACCGCGCTTTCGGAAATGGAGGAGGGGGACACCCTCGTCATAGCGGGCAAGGGCAGCGAAAACTACATCGAGGTAAAGGGGCGCAAGATACCTTATAGCGACTTTGACGCCGTCGTGAGGTACGGAC
>CANRBM010000089.1 GCA_947628855.1 uncultured Clostridia bacterium
AGGGCTCTCTAAGGCGCAACGATTCATAAATCAGCTTGGCGATTACGCCCATTCGCTCGCGCTCCGCGTCGCGGACGGAAAACCGCTCACCGTCGAGGAGAGGGCTAAGCTAGTAAAGCTCGGAGAAGTCGCAGAGGCGTACCTCGCCGCGCTTGAAAAGATCAAGTCGGAAGTGGACGCAGGCAAGCTGTTTGTGGGAGACGGCGGCGCGCTCGAGCAGATTGACACGGCGTTCGCGCCCTTTGCGGAGCCTACCTTCGAGTACCCCGAAATGATATATGACGGTCCTTTCTCCGACGCGCTTGTGGGCAGGGAGCCCGTAGCGCTTACGGGAGATGAGATCTCCGCCGAAGAGGGCGAGCAGGCGCTCAAAGCGTACTTTGAAAACGCGAAAGACGTGAACTTTTCGGACGAGGGGAGGGGCGATATCCCTACGCTCAATTATAGCTTTACGCTTGACGGTGCCGCGGCGTTTGCGCAGATAGGCAAATTCGGCGGCAAGCTCATAGCGTTCTCGGCGGCGGGCGGAGACAGGAGCGCGGCTATAGAGGAGGCAGGTCCCACCTGCCAACGCGCGGCTTTGGACTTCGCGGAAAAACTCGGTTTTGTCGATATGCAGGTGGTATGGTCGTCCTCCGCGGACGGCGAGTGCGTCGTCAACCTTGCACCCGTCGAGGGCGGCGTCATACTCTATCCCGACCTCGTAAAGGTCAAGCTTCGCGAGTGGGACGCATATGTCACGGGCTTTGACGCCACGCACTACGCGCTCAATCATAAAGAGAGGGCGCTCCCCGCTCCCGCAGTGAGCGAAGAGAGCACGGCGGCAGGGCTTAGCATTGAGCCGCTCAGCGAGGGCAAACTTGCGCTCATTCCGCTTCGAGGCACGCGCGAAGTGCTGACATACGAGTACGAGTGCGAGCAGGACGGCACATACTTCGTGTATATCGACGCGCTGACGGGCGACGAGGTCAATATCCTCTTCGTCATAGACAGCGAGGAACAGGGCATGCGCACGGTGTGAGCGGGCTATCCGGCGCAAAAACGGCATGAGTCATAAAGCCGTAATAAATCAAAAAATAAACCCAGAACAATATTTTTACGGCGGAAAAGCGCCTATGGCTATGAGCGGGCTGTCTCGGACAGCAGCCATATGTCCGAGGCTTGAAAAGCACACATGAAAAAGAAAAATGCACGCGAGCGCGTGCATTTTTTGCGTAATGAGTTTGTTTTGCGCGCTTCAGTCTCTCTTCGAGGACTTCACTTTCAAAGATTTGAGGAAGAAGAGCGAGAAGAGGAATTGCAAGAAACCGAGCGCCGCGGGGGCAAATATGCAATATGACTGAGAGTCGAAAATATCTTTGAAATAGCTGCTCAAGGTGTATGTAGGCAATTCGACCAAGGCGCCGGACGTGTTGCTGGAAATATTCACTTGGATCATTGGCGCAAAGACGACCATCACGCCGACCGCAAAAACGATGAGAGACCAAATGAAATTGAACGCTCTGCCGTACTTCTTGCCGCATGCCGAGATCAAAGCTACGATGAACGTGACGCCCGCAAGCGTGAATGAAATCATGGGCATCATGCACATTATACCGTACACTGTGTCAAATTCAAATGTTGCCTTGAAAGTGTCAAAGTCGGTGACTAGCGTCTTCCACCCTTCGATCGCGCTGTAGCTGTCGAGACCGTAGGTTTTCTCGCCTATGCCCAAGGTGCCATTGGCAACGAGATAGCTTATCGCTCCGAGCGCAATGAACAGCAGTGCGAAGAGCATCATCATGATGTTTCTTCCCGTACCCTTTTTCTTCGCGGGCTTATCGAGGCTCCTTGCGGGGACGGTGTTGGACGCTGTGTTGTACTGCGCAGACAACGAAGAAGTATCCTCTATAGGCTGGAGAGCGAGAGGAGTTTCGCCCACGGGTTGGCGCTCTATTATGTTGAGTCTGACGCCTATCGTAACGCCGCAACTCGGGCACTTGATGCGATGCTTGTAATCCTCGGGCAAGTTCGCGATGTTTTTTGGCGGTTCAAATGCGATCTCCGACTTGCATGCCGGGCATCTGGTGTATAATGCCATACTTCGACTCCTATTGATGTAATGATATTCTGAAAATTATTATATTATCCTTCGCGCGATAAGTCAATAATCAACGTCAAAATATTTATTTTGGTAAAATGAGGGAATGCGAAAAGTTTGGCGATCGTATGAGATGATAGTGGCAGCGCGGGCGATTATATTCGGCGGCTCTTTAAGCGCTACGCAAAATGCGACCAACGCGCATAACTCCGCGGAGCGGGCAAGTTTTTCGCTTGCAAAAATCGCGGCGTCGTGATAAAATGATCACGCTTGGGTGCGCGCGAGAGCGCGAGAATAGGGAAGGCGGTGCAAATCCGTCGCAGCCCCCGCTACCGTGAGCGGCAAAGGGATAAAGCCACTCTTTTTGAGGAAGGCTCCCGCCATAGGCGCAAGGCTATGGTCGCAAGTCGGGAGACCTGCCCGAGTCCACCGCGTAAATTTTCTCATGCGCGGAGGTATAGTTCGGAGGGAACGTAAAGCTTTTAGGGCGGTTTTTCCGCATTTTTCGCTTACCCTCCGAAGAACATACGGAGGGTATTATGTTCAAGAAAGGAAACAAAATTTTTGCAGCGGTCGTCATTCTCGCGTTGGTTTTTTCTATCGCACTTGTGACGCTCACAGCATGCGATTCTGATCTGCAGGATCGCATCAAAGAGTTGGAGGCTCAAGTCGGCGGGTACGAAGCGGACTTCAGCGAAAAGACTATAACGCTTTACATAGGCGATGACAACGAAATGTCCGTTACGACAAGAAAAGCGTTTTTACACGATGTGCTCAAAGATCTGAAAAAAGACGGCACACTCACCCAATACGAATTCAGTGGCGGCGAATTGAGTCCGTTCGTCACAAAAGTCGGCGAGCTCAAACAAGATGAGGCAAATGGTAAATATTACGGCGTTTGGCACGACGTCGATGAGTTTTCTCTGAAATCCGTATACAGTGGCTATATGCCGGGACGAGGCAAGCAAAAGAAAGAGGGCTCCGAACAGTATCCTACGGTTTTTGTCGCTACCGAATTGGACGGTCACACTTTATACTATTCAAATGTGGGCGTCGGACTTTTGCCTATAGTGGACGGCAAAACTTACGCTATACTTGTAGATTGACATAAACAGCAGTTTATCTGAGCAATATTTGCATTTAAAATGCGGTTTTTGCAAGAATGAGTGTTTTGAAAGGCAAAAGCAAAGCTAAGCTCGGCACGCTGTATATTGTCAGAGTCGCCTTTATGGCGGCGCTTTTGACGGTGGGAAAACTCGCGCTGTCATTCATCCCCAACGTCGAGGTCGTGACCGTGCTCGTCATCGTGTACGGTTCCGCGCTCGGCATAGGGTACGTCCTGCCCGCCACGCTGATATTTTGCGCCGTCGAGATCGCTCTGTACGGCGTGGGGACGTGGAACGTGCTCTATTTTGCGTATTGGCCGCTGCTTGGGCTTGCGGCGTGTGCGCTAAAGGGGAAACGTCTGCCCGTCGCGGTAATTTTGGCGGCGGTTTTCAGCGTATTTTTCGGATTTTTGGACGCGGGCATAACCACGCTGTTCGTCGTCGGCAAGCTTAGTCCGCTCGAACTTGAAAAGTATTTCGTCGTGTACTATCTGCGCGGGCTGTACTTCGACCTCGTGCACGTCGTCTCCTCCGCCGTCACGGTGGGAGTGCTGTATTTGCCGCTCGTGAGAGTGTTGAAGTCCGTCGCCCGCGACGCGTATCTAAGGCACACTCTGCGCTCCGCCATGGCGTCTTTGCCGTATATTTACGCGAGAGAAGGGAGAGGATCCCCCGACAGAGCCTTGTAAAGCTCCGGCACGTCGGGCGTTAATTCGCCTAGGCAGGGGGGGGTACGGCGCCATGCAAAATACAAAAAGTTTTGTGGGTACAAAAGCGCGGCGGATGAAAATTTTTGCAAAACGCTTTACAAATGAGTCGCGATAAGTTATTATATTAAAGCTATTTATACAAATAGCGCAAATTTCCTTTCCCGAAAGGGACAATAGACCGAAAGGAGGTAATGCTATGGATAAGTATGAGATTCTCTACATTATTCGCGGCGCTGTCGAGGACGAGGTCAAAGAAAAGACCGTCCAGAAGTTCGAAGCACTCGTTTCCGCTCAAGGCGGTACGGTGGATGAGCTTGACAAGTGGGGCATGAGAAAGTTCGCCTATGAGATCGACCATCAGACCGAAGGCTACTATGTGCTCATGAACGTCACTTGCTCTAAGGAAGCCCAGATCGAGATCGACAGACAGATGCGCAATGATGAGAACATCATCAGGCAGATGATTTTGAAAAAGTAAGGAGTAAATTATGAATAAGGTATTTTTGATCGGCAATCTGACAAGAGACCCGGAGCTGTCCACCACGCAGGGCGGCATCAAGTTTTGCAGATTTACGCTTGCGGTTTCCCGCAGCTATTCTCGTGACGGCAAGAGGGAGACGGATTTCCTCCCCGTCATAGTTTGGAGAGCGCCCGCCGACAATTGCGCCCGCTACCTCAAAAAGGGCAGCCGCGCCGCAGTCAGCGGTAGCATTCAGACAAGAAGTTATGACGCACAGGACGGCTCACGCCGTACCGTGACAGAGATCGTCGCAGATGAGGTGCAATTCCTCTCTACGAAGAGCGACGATGAGAGGGGCGACGTCGATTTCGACGACCTCAAACCCATCGACGAGGATCTTCCATTCTGATTTAAGGAGTATTTTTGAATATGGCTGAAGAAGTAAAGGCACCGCGTCCTCAAAAGAGAGCGCCAAAAAAGAAAGTTTGCACCTTCTGCGTTGAGCATGTCAACGACATCGACTATAAGGACGTCGCAAAGCTCAGAAGGTATATCACCGAAAAGGGCAAGATACTGCCCCGTCGCATGAGCGGCGTTTGCGCAAAGCATCAGCGTCCCCTCGCTATCGCTATCAAGCGCGCACGCCAAATGGCTCTGCTCCCCTACAAAGCGGACTGAGCTTTTAGGAATGTAAAGATACGACCCCATATACACGAAAGATACAAAAAAATCTTCCTGTCGGGGCATATATATCTTTACAGCGGACATCGATCATAAAAAGGACCTTACCTATATAGTAAGATCCTTTTTTTTCTGCAAGCGGGCAGTAAGGCCCCCATTGCGGTAAGCCTTGCGGAGGCGTTTAAAAATGAAGGGGATAATAACCCGTGGAAAACATACGACCGGGAGCACGACCGCAGACGATGTCGTACTCGCGGAAAAACATATTCAATTGATTGTTGTTTCCTTGCAAATGACGACGCCGCAGAAATTCATCATATTCATCATCCAGCCAAAATTTGAGGGATTTAGTCGCGTACTCTGCATGCGACATTTTGCTTGTATGATCGATGAATGGGATCTGAGCGGTACTGTAATAGTTGCTGCTCTCTTCCCTGTAACGGGACGGGACCTTGAATCTCCAATCTCTTCCTTTCATCGAATTGCGGTCTACGATGCTCAAATCGAATGCGCCCGCGCCGATCTCCTTGACGGTGGAGGGAATGGAGAGTTGTTTGATCGGCAATCTCCAGCGGAAGGCTTGCGCGCCGATGCTTTGGAGTCCTTCGGACAGCGTCACATCGGTAAGCGGCACTCCCCAGAACGCTCTTCCTCCGATATGGAGGACGGAGGAGGGGATCTTGATGCGCTCTATCTTCTTTTCCTCAAATGCTCTCGCGCCGATCTGCGTCACTCCGTTTCCGATCGTCACATGCTTTAATGCGCATGCTCGGAAGAAGTTTGGAGGGATCTCCCCCTTTTCAAAGATGACCGTATCGATCTCTACAGGCGGAAACATCTGTGAGCAGAGCCATTTTGCATTCTCCGACCAATAGTACTTCCACAACGGAGCAATATATTTCGGCACCCAGCCGCGAAAAGTCAGCGTGTCTATTTTTGTATGATAGATATAGACATCCGGATCGATATACCCAAGACTCTCGGGCAAAACGACATGCTTGATATGGGTGGGAAACAGATTTGTGTTATCGGGGAAGAAGCTCTTGATCCCGATCACGGGCAGGCCTGCGTGTTTCGACGGGATCTCGAGAAGATCGCATTCCCCGCCGTCTTTAAGGCCCTTGACCCCGCACAAATTGTATCCGTTCTGCTCCTTATCCTTTTCAAAGACAAAATCAAATCCCATTGTTTTCTCCTTGAGAACACTTTGCACGTCCTCTATCCCCATTAAGCAGCGGGACATTTTTATTGTATTACACGTCTTTGCGTTTGTCAATGAGGGAGGGCAGGGGCTACCTCGTCGCGGGGTAGCTTGGACAAAGCAAACGGCGGGTATAAGGACGCTCGGACAGGGGGCACTGATATATAACGTAATGCTGGATAGAGGCACTCGGGGTCCCCAAAATAATTACGAAGTGATTTTTTGGGGTGATGACAAGGGGATTCCTCGACGTTGCTCGGAATGACAGCGTAACGCCCCGGGGATTTCTCGACTGCGCTCGAAATGACAACTAGGACGAGGGGATTTCTCCTTTTACCCCACAAAAACACTACGTATTTTTGCGGGGACCCCGATTTAATCCCCCACGAAATCACTGCGTAATTTCGTGGGGACCCCGGTGTCGCTCAGGCAG
>CANRBM010000090.1 GCA_947628855.1 uncultured Clostridia bacterium
ACGCCGAGGGTGCCGCGCAGTTCGGCATGGCGGCCCCGATGGGCGCCCGCATGATGAGCGGCCAGACCGTCTACCACGAGCGTCTCGAGCGCGAACTGGCCGAGTTCGTCGGCAAGGAGGATGCCTTCCTGCTGAACTTCGGTTACCAGGGTATGATTTCGATCATCGACTGCCTGCTGACGCCGCGCGACGTGGTGGTCTACGATGCCGAGGCACACGCCTGCATCATCGACGGTCTGCGCCTGCACAAGGGCAAGCGTTTCGTATACGGACACAACGACATGGAGTCGCTGCGCCTGCAATTGCAGCATGCCACCGACCTGGCCGAAGAGCAGAACGGCGGCGTACTCGTAATCACCGAGGGTGTCTTCGGCATGAAGGGCGACCTGGGCAAGCTCGACGAGATCGTGGCCCTGAAAAAGGATTTCCAGTTCCGCCTGCTGGTCGACGATGCCCACGGCTTCGGTACGATGGGTGAGGGCGGCCGCGGTACGGCGTCGCATTTCGGCGTAGTGGACGGCGTAGACGTGCTGTTCAACACCTTTGCCAAATCGATGGCCGGTATCGGTGCATTCGTCTGTGGCCCCCGCTGGCTGATCAACCTGCTGCGTTACAACATGCGTTCGCAGCTTTATGCTAAGTCGCTCCCGATGCCGATGGTTATCGGTGCGCTCAAACGCCTGGAGCTGATCCGCAACCACCCCGAATACCAGCAGAAGCTTTGGGAGATCGTGCGTGTGTTGCAAAGCAGCCTCAAAGAGAACGGCTTCGAGATCGGTGTGACCAATTCGCCCGTGACGCCCGTTTTCCTGAAGGGCGGCATCCCTGAGGCTACGAATCTGGTCGTCGACCTGCGTGAGAATCACGGCATCTTCTGTTCGATGGTCGTTTACCCCGTAATCCCGAAAGGCGAGATCATCCTGCGCATCATCCCGACCGCAGTCCATACCCTCGAGGACGTGAATGTCACCATCGAGGCGTTCAAGGCCGTACGCAGCAAGCTCCAGGACGGTATTTATGCCAAACTGCCCATCCCGGAGCGTGCCGACGAAGGATTCCTGGTTCGTTAATTCCCCGCTTCCCGGCAGGACGGTTCATTCCGCCGCCCGGATATAAGGGTTTCCCATACGGTGTCCCCGGCTTTTCCGAAGGCCGGGGATATCGTTTTGTGACAAAATTTGCCGGAAAATTTTGCAGAATAAATTTTTCAGTTTATATTTGCAATCCCGAAACGCGAGTTTCGGATGCCGGAAGGAGGGGTGAAAGCCTTTTCGCAGGCCGAAAAACATATTGCGGAAATAGCTCAGTTGGTAGAGCACAACCTTGCCAAGGTTGGGGTCGCGAGTTCGAGTCTCGTTTTCCGCTCCGAGTCCAAAGTCAACAACGGACAAAATCAAGCCAAACCCTTTGAAACGATGTTTCAGTGGGTTTTTTCATGCCTTCTCCCAAGACATCGACGGACATCGAAAAGCCATTTCCGGACACTTTGGCGTCTCAGAAGTGTCCCACCGGTTCGACATGAACCTAAAAGTGGGACACTTTGAGAAAAAAGGTGGGACACTTTCGCTTTTTTCAAACTGTTTTCCAACGGTTTACCTAATCTTAATGACAGGTAAACAGTTATGAAAAGTACGTTCAGAATCCTCTTTCTCGCGAGGTGGGAATTAGAGAAAAATGGCAAGGTGCCGCTCTGCGCACGAATCACTATCGACGGCGAGAAAGTAAAGTTCAGCCTCAAGTCTGAGGTGTCTTCAGCCATTTGGGACCCGAAATCTGGCCGGGGCAAGGGCCAGACCAAAGAAGCGCTCCAGCTCAACCGCTACCTCGACAGCATCAAGGGGCAGATGATCATGCATTATCACAGCCTTTCGGAGGCTAACGAGGTAGTGACGGCTTCAATGGTGCGAGATGCGTTCCTGGGCACGAATATCAAGAGTAATACGCTGCTGGCAGTCTTCGAGGAGTTCAACGACAGACAGGAGAAACTGATCGGCATCGACCTCGCTCAATCCACCTTTAATAAGTACGATCTGACCTATCGCCGGCTCAAGGAATTCCTGAAAGTCAAGATGCGTAAGAACGACATCCTGCTCTGCCAGGTGGATCGCAATTTCGTGATGGACTTCGAGGCTTATCTGAAGATCGAGTATAGTCTCGACACCAACTCGTCCGAGAAACTGATGCGGATTTTCAAGCGTATCACGACCATGTGTTTCAAGAACGGCCAGATGCCCAAAGATCCATTCTGCGACCATAAACTCAAAAAGGTGAAGAAAGACCGCGGCTACCTAACGAAATCAGAACTGGAAAGCATCATCGACTATAAACCGGATAACAAGCGGCTCGAAAAAGTCCGAGACATTTTTCTGTTCTGCTGCTTCACCGGCTATGACTATTCCACGACTGCCGCCCTCACTGACAAAAATATCGTCACCGATGACGACGGTTCTATCTGGATTGAAACTCATCGTATCAAAACAGGCACTCTGTCGAAAGTAAAACTTCTTGACATCCCACTATCCATACTGAAAAAGTACGAACTGAAACGGGACGGTGACTTTCTTCTGCCTGTTATGAGTAACGCCAAATATAATCTCTATTTGAAGGAGATTGCCTCAATCTGCGGAATCGAGAAGAACGTAACCTCGCACTTGGCGCGGCACACGTTCGCAACGACGGTTACTTATGCCAACGGAGTCTCCATCGAATCCATCAGCAAAATGCTCGGACACACCAAGATCAGCACCACCCAAATATACGCCCGGATCGTCGATAAGACTGTAAGTAATGAGATGGATAAACTGGCCCAAACGCTGAGTAATACCCGGTTCAGCATAGAGACATAATCAGACCCGATATTTTTTTGTTTTTTTCTCGATTTTTCAAACATCCTTATTTGGGACGCCCTATTCTTCATCAGACACAACTAAACACCATTAAAAACCAGTTATGATGAAAAATGTCCTTACCGTCTCACAAGTCATCGATGCGTTTATCGAACAACACGAAAATCACGAAATCAACAAGAATGGCGCTAAACGATCCGGCTCCGAATCAGCCAAGCCTTATCGCCAGTTGCATAACAGTCTGGATAAATTCACGAAGGCCAGGTACAAACGACTGTTCGACACCTATTCGTTTAGCGAGCTCGGAGAGAAGTTTCTATTGGCATATGTCGCGTTCCTCAAGCAACAGGAAGGAGGAGTGTCCACTCATCTCCGCAAACTTCGTAGCGTGTTCTACTTGGCTGCTGACAGAATCGGCGTGCCGAGCATCAATACGAGCGTCTTCGATTGCGTCCGCGATGAACTTAGGCAGCCCGAATTTGCGGCAAAAGTGATTCCATCGGAGGTGATGCGCCAGATCGAGAACATTGACCGCAGCCAGTTCGACAGGAAAGAACGGCTACACATTGACCTGCTACTATTTTGCTATTATACCGGAGGTATGAGCTGCATAGATATAGCTTATCTGACTCATGATTGTGTGAAAGGAGACGCGCTCTGTTACACGAGGGAGAAGGCTCCGAAAAATGCTATTATTCCATTTATTCCAAGAGCGAAGGCCATCGTTGAAAAATACAAGGGGATGACCGTCGGAAATTATCTCTTGCCCATATTCACTTATAAGCATAACACCGAGGCCAAGCAGACCGGCAGGGTGAAGCGCATCTACGAAAGAGCATCCGATACTTTCCGAAAAGTGCAGAAACTTATCGGCTGCGATGAGCAACCAATATGGGCCGGAGCACGCGGAACATTCATCGTTGAAATGCTTAAAGCGGACTATACCGAGATGGCCTTGGCGGAGATTGTCGGCCTCCATCCGGCACGCATTTGTGGATACTATTCCATACCAATTATGCACGGTGAAATGTAACGAGATTTTTGAGCGGTTTTGGGGCGAGACTATATATTGGCCTACATGAAATCAGGAGGTTATTAAATAAAAAAGGCGGTTCCGAAAGGTTCGGGATTTGTAGGTAAAGAGAAGTGCAGAAAAGAGTAAATATCTTGTTTACAGGCATTTAATTCTCTTTTCCGCATGTGCTTCGAGCAATAAAATTGCAGAATCGGGCAGGTTCGACGGTGAGTTGTGTTACTTATCCGTTACCTGCCCGAGTTGCTTTGCATTGCGTTAAATAAGTCATTTTCAGCTCATTGCATTGAATTTCCGCATAACAAATAACTTGACTTAACGTTTAACCCATCCAAAAAGTTCAAGTTATTATGCAACGCAGCACTTTCAAAGTCCTTTTCTACGTAAAAAGGCAGTCGGAGAAATCGGGTCAGGTTCCCATTATGGGCCGTATTACGATCAACGGTACAATGTCGCAGTTCAGCTGTAAACTCACCGTTCGTTCTTCCCTCTGGGACGCCAAAGCAAACAAGGCGGCAGGTAAAAGCCTCGAAGCCCAACGCCTCAATGAAAAGTTGGAGAACATCAAAACCAACATCGGCAAGCAATACCAACGCCTTTGCGACCGTGATTCATACGTTACGGCCGAAAAGGTCCGCAACGCCTTCCTCGGTATGGGCGACGACTGCCGCCTGCTGTTGCAGACCTTCGACGAATACCTCGCAGGGTTCCTCAAACGCGTGGGCAAAGACCGCACCTATTCCAGCTATGAAGACTACTGCAAGCGTCGCCGCCGTCTTGCCTCCTTCCTCGAATACGAATACCATGTCAAGGACATTTCGTTCAAAGAGTTGAAGCGGGATTTTATCGAAAAGTTCGTGGCCTATCTTTCCTCGGTACAAGGGATGCGTTCCGGGACGATCCATTCGACCATCAAGAAACTGAAACTGATGACCTATACGGCGTATAAGAACGGCTGGATTCCTGCCGACCCTTTCACAGGTTTCTATGTCAAAGCAGAATATGCCGAACGGCGTTACCTCTCGGCTTCGGAATTACAAGCCGTGATGGATGTCAAGCTTCCCAACTACCGAACGGGCATCAACCGGGATGCCTTCGTTTTCTGCGCCTTCACGGGCCTGAGCCATGCCGACGTGGTGAAACTCACCCATGCGGACATCCATACGGACGATAACGGAGAGCGGTGGATCATCGACAGACGCCAGAAGACGGGCACTCAGTTCCGAGTAAAACTCCTTCCCGTTGCCGCAATGCTCTATGACCGTTATAAGGATCTGCGCCTTGCGGGAGATAAAGTCTTTCCGCTCAAAGGCACCTATAATACGTTGAATATGTCGTTACGGCATGTTGCCAGACACGCCGGCCTGTCGTTCAACCCCACGATCCATTGCGCGCGGCATACTTTTGCCACAACGGTCACGCTCACGCAGGGCGTACCTCTGGAGACCGTCAGCAAGATGTTGGGGCATAAACGCATCACCACGACCCAAATCTATGCCCGAATTACCAACGATAAAATCGGACAGGATATGGCGGCATTGAGCGAGAAACTCGACAGCGTCTTCAAGATTGCGCAGTAAGCCGGTGCGATTCTGGATACTATACCATAATCTCTTTCCGCCGGCAGGGAATTAAACGCCGGAGATGGAAATACGCAAGGCCATGCGAATCGCCCGAAGGGCGAGCCTTGCGTATTTCCATCTTTGGCGTTTTGCTGGTCGCTACCGTCGGAAAAGACGACATTCTGCGGCTCCTAACGATCCGGTTCCGATGTTCAGCCGCGATCGGCCTGCCCGTTCGACGGCCCCCTCCCGTCCTGCTATCTGCCGTCGAAATACCTCCGCTTTTTCAAAACGGCCTTCTGCTATTCTTCTTCTCGTGGAGATAATTCAGTTCGTCGCTGTAAATGTTCATGACAAAGCGCAGCATATTGTCGACCAAAGCTGTAAGCCTTGTATTCTCATTTCCTAACAGGTGGAGTATTTCCGATACTTTATGCTTGGTTTGCGCACTGACATAGATTGCCGAGCGGTTACGGCAATCCACCGGCGCGAAGAACGTGCGTTCGAAATCCGGCAGCGCGATCTTTTTACGCCGGAATCCGGCCGACTCCTTTCCAGTAGTCGTTTGGGTGTCGACGTCTGTTTTCTCAGCAGTCGGTGCCGATGCTCCGGATACCGTTTCCGATGTGTTTCCCTCGGGAGTGTCCGTATCTTCCTCTTCCGGTTCGGGAATCCTGCGGACGACTTTCGAATCCAAAGGGGCCTGTCCGGCGATCATCTGACGCATCAGCTCCTCGTCGACTTCGATACGGGGATGTTTAGAAGGATTGGGTGCAGGTTTGTCTGTTTCTTTCAATGAATCCATGGTGCAACGTTTTTTGAGATTGATTGTTAGCTATACGGTCGTAAGGCGTGTATGTTCGGTTTTATGTTTTAAACCATTCAAAATACCGTTTTTTATTTCATGCGGTTTATATCGGAATTGTGAACGAGATAATAAACCCGAACTTTCATGTTGCAATATACAACCGATTCAAGGGTTTGGATTTTGATGTCCGCTCCAGTCCGCACCGATGGCTTTTTTTTGCGCCCGTACGGTTGTAATATTGCACACGGGAAAGACCTTGCCTCGGAAGCCGTAGCGGAGGTTTTGCAAAGTTTTTTCGAAAATTTTTCCGCCGCGGATTTTTGTTATCGTCAGATAACAGCGAGCTGTACCTTTGTATGCCGAAAAGTTTTTCGGCATACGAAAGGTGCTCGCTCTGCGAGGCCGGG
>CANRBM010000091.1 GCA_947628855.1 uncultured Clostridia bacterium
TTCTTTTTCCAATTCTTTGACTTTATAAATTTCCACTTTGTATTCAAACATAATATTCCTCCGCTAAATTCCTGTTTATCGTTCTAATATTATAGCATAAAACTCTGCATAAGTCAAGCCCGAAACTATGCTCATAGATAAAAAGTAAATCCGAACCATTCACTCGTTACGAGTATTTGGTTCGGATTATACTGACTTGGTGCCGATGATCGGACTCGAACCGATACGATGTCGCCATCGAGGGATTTTAAGTCCCTTGCGTCTGCCTATTCCGCCACATCGGCAAATGTATTAAGTTGTTTGGGGCAGACGCCGGGATGAACATCGTTCATTCGTCTGCCTATTCCGCCACATCGGCAAATGTATTAAGTTGTTTGGGGCAGACGCCGGGATGAACATCGTTCATTCGTCTGCCTATTCCGCCACATCGGCAAATTATATTAAGTTGTTTGGGGCAGACGCCGGGATGAACATCGTTCATTCGTCTGCTACTTTGCCACATCGGCATTGGTATTAAGATTTTCCGCATTCTAATCATATGAAATGTGTGCGGACGACATATGATTTTAAGGATAGAGGCGGTACAGCTGTACCGCCTCTTTGGAGGCACCTTCCGGATTTGGACCGGAGCGTGAGGGTTTTGCAGACCCTTGCCTTACCACTTGGCTAAGGTGCCGATGTAGCGCGGTCGCATTGGCGGCGTGCTTCAAGCCGAACGCCCTCCAAAGGGCATACGGTTTATGGAGCGGGAGACGGGACTCGGACCCGCGACTTTCACCTTGGCAAGGTGACACTCTACCACTGAGTCACTCCCGCAAGCAAATGATACTATATCAAATTTATCGTCAAAAAGCAAGTATTTTGCATATAAAAATTTTGATTTTGATTTTTTTGCATTCGGAGGGACAAAGCGTATTCAAAAGCGCGTCGCGGACAGGTTTTTTTGCAAACATATGCAAAACGCTTGCAAAAAGTTCGCATATTTGATATCATCAGCAATCGTCAAGGAGGGACAAACATGAAAACATCTGCACTCTATCAAAATCGACATAGGCACGGCGGCGCGCGGTTTTAAGGCTTGAGGAAAGCTGCTTATGTCGGGTACAGCCCGACTTTTTTTATGGGAAAAAGCCGCGGGGCGTTTTGACGAGAGACAAATCCGTCAATGAGGAGGTTTGACGGCGGGCAAAACGTAGGGTGTATCTTTCGCGGGACGGCGAACAGTCGCTTTGAAAAAGGCGAATTTGCGTCTCCCAAGGACATCGAATGTTCCGAGCGGACATAATACTTTTATCGGAGGAAAAAAAATATGTACGATCTGAAAATTTTTACCGAGGACATTGACGCAGTCGCGCTCAATCAAATATATACGCTTTTGGCGCAATCGTCCTTTTCGGGTGAGAGCATACGCATTATGCCCGACGTGCACGCGGGTATGGGGTGCGTCGTCGGGTTCACGTCCACTATGGGCGACAAGGTCATCCCTACGGTCATAGGCGTGGACATAGGCTGCGGCATGCTCACGGCGGAGCTCGGCGCATTGGACATCGACTACGCCGCGCTGGACGGCTTTATCAAGGCGCACATCCCCGCGGGGAGCAAGGTGCGCAAGGAGACAAACGGCGAGGACCTCATCAAAAGCCTGTACTGCTTCAAAGAGCTGCGCAATATGGACAGGCTGGTCGGCTCGATAGGCTCGCTCGGCGGCGGCAACCACTTCATAGAGGTGGACGCGGACGAGAACGGCGGCAAGTATCTCGTGATACACTCCGGCTCGCGCAATCTCGGCATGCAGGTGGCGCACATCTATCAGAAAATAGCCGTGTCCCTCTGCAAAAACGCCGCTATGCAGGAGCGCGAGGAGCTCATCGCTCGCCTGAAGAAAGAAGGCAAGGTCGATATGATCTCCGACGCGCTTGAGGAGCTCACAAAAAAATACGCCTACAAGACGAAAATCCCTGCCGAGCTTTGCTATCTCGACGGCGCCGAACTCGAGGCATACATGCACGATATGCGCATATGTCAGGAGTTTGCAAAGCGCAATCGCAGGCGTATAGCGGACGACATCATAGCGCATTTGGGTCTGAAACGCTGTGAGACCTTCGAGACGGTGCACAACTTCATCGGCGAGGACAATATCATACGCAAGGGCGCAGTCCCCGCCTACAAGGGTCAGAAGCTGCTTATCCCTATGAATATGCGCGACGGCTGCCTCGTCTGCGAGGGACTTGGCAATCCCGACTGGAATTTTTCCGCTCCGCACGGCGCGGGACGACTGCTCAGCCGAGGAGAGGCGAAACAGCTCATAACCGTCAAGGAGTTCAAGGACGCTATGGAGGGCATCTATACCACTACGGCGGACGCGTCCACGCTTGACGAATCGCCCATGGCGTACAAGCCCGCCGCGGAGATAATGGAGCTCATCAAGCCGACGGCAAAGTTGCTCAACGTGATAAAACCCGTGTACAACTTCAAAGCGGCTGAGTGACAGATTTATACTGCTGTCATTTCGAGCGTAGTCGAGAAATCCCCTTGTCCTCACCCCGCAAAAACATTACATATTTTTGTGGGGTAAGCCGGCAAAACTCTTTACTTATCCGCGTAAATTTGCTATCATAACATCGTTGCTCGCGGATATGGCGGAATTGGCAGACGCGCAGGATTTAGGTTCCTGTGAGAGATCGTAAGGGTTCGAGTCCCTTTATCCGCACCAAAAATATCCAGACCACATCACGTGGGCTGGATATTTTTTGCTTCTCAGGGACTCGAACGCCGCGTTAAGAAAACAGTCCTGTGGACTGTTTTTAGCGGCCACGCACGGGGTCCCCTTATATCAGTTGTCATTTCGAGCGCAGTCGAGAAATCCCCTTGTCCGAGCGATTAACGACACTTATATCTGAGCAATAATGGGGTCCCCCCATAAAATCGCGGCTACGCTTACTTGACGCAAAACGCGGCGTACAGCGGGACGGACTTTATGCCGTTTTCAAAGCCGAAGTTTTTGCCCGATATGCGTATTGCGTACGGCGGCGCGTATTTGCCCACAAATATGCTAAGGCTTCTCGCGCGGACGTTATCGTTTGCTTTGCACTCTATGGGGACGGCGTACTCTGCGGACTGCATGACAAAATCCACTTCCGCGGTGTGTTCGGACGCCCAATAATACAGTTTCACGCCGTTTGCGGCAAGCTGCTGGGCGACATAATTTTCGGTTATTGCGCCCTTTGCCTCACCGCCGAAGTTGATGTCGGACAGCACGGTCGCATATGGCACCGTCATCTTTGCCGTGAGCAAGCCGACGTCGGACATATACATTTTGAAACTCGCCGCGTCCTTGTAAAAATCTATGGGGATTTTGCCCTCGTTTGTCTTTTCGCACTTCAAGACGACGCCCGCTTTTGCAAGCCAATTTACGCTGTCCTCATACTGCCTGCCGCGCGCGCCACTTGCGATATACTTGTATTGAAACTTCTTGTTTTCCTTTGCCAGCTGCGAAGGAACGCTGTTATAAGTCGCCTCATGCCGCACCGCCTCGGCTTTCGTGGCGTATTTGGACATGTCGGACGAATAATCGGCAAATATCCTGTTTTGCTTTATGCGGACAAAATCGAAGTCCTTCTTGTCGACATATTCCAAAACGCATTCGGGCATGCCGCCCACAAGCAGATAGGTCTTGTACAGACTCATAGCCTTGTCGTGCAACGCCGAGACGAGCGGCGTATTGCTTTCATATGCCTCTTCAATCAACTGCGCAAGCGCGTCGTTGCCCGTTGCCAAAAGGAACTCATAAAAATTCATGGGATACATCATCAAGCTGTCTATCTTGCCTACGGGAAAAGACACCGCCTCACGATTTACCGCAACGCCAAGCAGGCTGCCCGCCGCTATGATGTGATATTCGGGCGCGTTTTCGCAAAAGTATTTGAGCGCCGTGACTGCCTTGGGCGCGGCTTGTATCTCGTCAAAGAATATCAATGTTTGCTCCGGCAATATCCTTTTGCCCGAAAGCGCGCTCAGAGCGGTCAATATCCTGCCGACGTCCAAATCACTCTCGAAAATCGAGGCGAGTGGCGAATTATTCTCAAAGTTGAAGTACGCCAAATCGGCATAATGCTCCTTACCGAACTTCACCACCGAATACGTCTTGCCCACCTGCCTCGCGCCATATATCATCAACGGCTTTTTTGCGGGATCGTCCTTCCACGCCAAAAGATTTTTTTCTATCAATCTTTGCATATAGCTTCCTCCGAGCACTATATTAACCCATTTTTGCCATTAAGTCAAGAAAATGTGTCACTTCTGCACATTTTATAAAGTAAAAATGTGTCGAATTATCGCAATTGTAATTCCGAGCGGGGTCCCCTTGTATCAGTTGTCATTTCGAGCGACATGGGGGTCCCCGCGAAATTACGAAGTGATTTCGTGGGGTAAAAGGAGAAATCCCCTAGTTTTTACGTTGTCATTTCGAGCGTAGTCGAGAAATCCCCTAGTAATGCATACACAAAAACGGCGGAGAACATCTCCGCCGTTTTTTTGTTGCTCACAATGATGTGAGTGTACTCAGAAGAAATTACTCAGCAGGTGCAGGTTCGGGCTTTGTCGGGGGATTTGTCGAGAGATCCCATACATAATAGGCAAGATAGTTGTCCTTGATTGTTTGGATCTCTGCTTGAGCGTCCGACAATGCCTCATTGGCATTTGTCAATGCGGTTTGCGCATTGGTCAATGTTGTATGCTCCTCGTTTCCCTCTGCAGCTGCTTTTAATTTAGAGACTTCATACAATTTCTTGCAAATTTTGTAAGTTGTCGTATACAATTCACCGTCATAGACCCAATTCCCCGACTCTTTGTGGGCCTCGAAATTCTTGTCTATCAACTCGCCAAGTGTTTTTTGAACATCTGCGGGACGTCCTTTGACAAATGTCAGATAACCGTCCAGTTGTTTCTTATAATTGTTATAATCAGCTCCCTCTGTCGGCTCACCTGCGGCAATCCATTTGTACAGACGTTGGCCACTGTTCTTGTTGAACACACTGTCAAAATCGGAAGGTTGTCCGGTGTAGCACGAGAAATATGAGCCTAATTTCGAAGCCGCATTACCTGCCCCCTCCCAAGCGGGATATGCTTTCACAACGCCAGTCAACAATGTTTCCAAAGATTGATAAGTTGTCTCAAATTCTTGCGCTGCCTCGAGATATGCCACATACTCTTCGGATTTTTCATATGCGTCTTGAGCATTTTCGAGAGCCGTAGTCGCCTCACTCACCGCTTGCTGTTTTTCGGGCAGAGCTTCCTCTTTTGCCGCAAGACCTTCGTAGGCTTTCTTTGCATTGGTGTATGCCTTCAAGTCGAAAGGCGCAATGGTGTAAGGCTCGGGGAATCCGAAGCCGATTTCGGAAGTATACACCACGCCGATACGCAGGTCGACGCCGTTCGCGGCATATCTTGAGCCATTGCTGTCATATTGGCTGAACCACGACGCATCCCAATTGATGCCGCTTTCGGTGAAGTAAAAGTTGAAATTCAAATTGTCTTCATACTCATTGTATGGGTCGTCTTCATAATACTTATCTCTTATGAACACCCAATTGAACTTGCTTGCAAGGTCGTTTGCTTTGACGCCTTCAAAGCCCAAAGCGCTTTTGATGGTGTCTGCCATGTCGCCGAGGCCGTCGATCAAGCCGACGATGGAGCCGACTATCGAATCGGGCGTGAGATCCTTTGCGCCGAAGTATGCCGCAACATCGCAAATTGTGCCGAAGAGACCTCTTGATTTGACGGATATCTTGTTGCCGTCCATGCCGAGCATTGTGAATATCTTGACAATGCCGTTGTACATGTTTGCTTCAATTGTGGGCTCTGCGGGAGTTTCGGGAGCCTCTTGTCCCTCATCGGAAGAGACAGCGGGTTCATCTTCCGCACCGCCGATACCGAAGTAAGCAAGGAGGTCGGAGACTTGCATCTTGTCAATGACGAAATATTTGAAGTTTTTGTTGAACGAAGAGCCGCCTTCCGTCTTGCCCGTGTCCTCATTCAATTTTGGCTCGCCGTCAGTCCAGTACAGATTTGCGAATGCGGTCGCCTGTGTCGCGTCGACAACTTTCAGCAAATTGTAGAGCATGTTGCCGACGGGATTTGCCAAGAAACCGTAAATTCGTGTGGCATCTGCCGCCAAATCGACCAAACTTACGCTGTTATCTACGACAAACGACAATCTGCCTTGTGCGTATGTCAAGTCCATGATAGCCTTAGGTTCTTGGTCGGCGTAGCTGTATTTGTATTCCATGCTGGAAAAATCATATTGACTGGTCTTGTTGACCATTGTTACCTGCAGATAGGCATGTAATTGTGTTGTGTTTGCGGTGCCTTCGTTTTGGAGGTCTATCTTCGCTTGCACGTTGAAGTCTATCTTGGGAAGTGGGTTGCCCGCCAAAAGGAGACCGGGTATCTCGATGTGCTCTTTGACACTCAATTGCAGGTCTGTCTTGTAATCATAGATATCCTTCGGCAACACATTTTCACCTGTGCCGTCTTGGAGGTTGAGGTGCTTGATGTTTATCTGCACGAAGGGATACTCTTT
>CANRBM010000092.1 GCA_947628855.1 uncultured Clostridia bacterium
CGCCGCAGATGACGCATACTTCGACGACGATTTTTGAGATTATTCGCATGTGGGCTACTCGCCCGGCGGCAAGGGACTTCGTCCCCTGCACCCCAAGCTAAAAAGCGCGAATGTGGCTCATTCTTCACCCACATTCGCGCTTTTGGATTGTGTGTAAGGTACTAACTCCTGCGTGAGAGCTTGATATTGACGTCACGCATTGTACGAGGTTTTTACTATACTATATGGGGATTCCTCGACTTCGCTCGGAATGACAGGAAATATATTGTGTCATTTCAAGCGATATGGGGTCCCCAAAATAATTACGAAGTGATTTTTTGGGGTAAAAGGAAGCATCCCCTTGCCCGAGCGTTCTAAAACATGTATCTTAATTTGCAAAATTTATGTAGCGCTTATGCTTTTTAAGGGCATATTCGTACGCTTTAAAGGAGCCGCTTCTGCCGCTGTCGTCCGTAAAAAACAGCACGATATCGCTCATATCTATCATTGCGCAATTGCGAAAATAAATGGATCTATACCAGCCGTCGAATGACTTTGCGGGGCATATCAGTTCCTCGTAATCTTTTTTGACAAACCAATTCGGCGCTCTGTGCAAATGCTTGTCCAACGGAAAGCAAAATATCCTTTTTATAGCGTCGTCCCCGCGCTCCTGCTTAAAATTTGAAACTATGTCATAAACCAAGTCGTCAAAATCGCTCAATCCGCCAAACAAAAATATTTTCACGCCGTCATCAAGCGCGGTGGCAATAGCCTCTTGCACACGCCCGCGCAATTCATCCGTTATATTCACATCTCTGTGTCCGAAACATGAACATGTCTTTTCAATTCCCCAAGAAGTGTCGCCGTTTGCCATACGCCCTGCATTCTCCATACATTCGCGGATGTGGATTGGGCAAAAATAAATGCCGTCCGCGAGGAACGGCATGTAGCATACCGTTCCCAAGGTTTGCAGAACCGATGGACCATTCGCTGTTTTCACTAAACTACGGTCGGAAACAGGCATAACTACCAGAGTTATGTGCGTAATTTAGTGAAAATAAACAGTCTAAACTGCCACAATAAAAATTTGATCCAACTGGTTCTGCAATGCATATTTTATCATCAATGGACGAAAATATCAACGATAAAATAAAAAATCGGCAAAAACGGCGCCGAAATTTTTGATTTACACGATTAGATTGCCGAAATTATTTTTTACGGAGGGTGCGGAGCGTCTGTTTGAAGGCGTCGGGGAGAGGCGCGGTGAAACACATCTGTTCGCCCGTGTGCGGATGCGTGAGGGTGAGCATACAGGCGTGGAGCAATTGCCCTTTCCCGTACAGCTTTGTAGAGCCACCGTACACGCTGTCGCCGACTATAGGGTGTCCGAGAGACGCGATATGCACGCGGATCTGATGCGTACGCCCCGTCTCTAGCTCAAATCTCACGAGAGTATACGCCCCAAATCTGTCCAATACACGATAATGTGTAACGGCGCGCTTTCCGCCTTCCACTATTGCCATCTTTTTGCGGTCGCGCTTGTTGCGGGCTATGGGAGCGTCCACAGTGCCGCTGTCCTGCTTGAAATTGCCGTCGCAAAGCCCTATGTATATGCGACGAGCCGTCTTTTTTTCTATCTGCGCGGCGAGGGATCTGTGCGCCTCGTCGTTTTTGGCGATGACGATGAGCCCCGACGTGTCCTTGTCCAGCCTGTGCACGATCCCGGGACGTATCACGCCGTTTATGCCGCTAAGATCCTCAAAATTGAAAAGCAGCGCATTCACAAGCGTGTCCCCCTTTGTGTAGGACTGCGCGGGATGCACTACCATGCCCTGCGGTTTGTTGATGACCGCCATATATTCGTCTTGATATACGATATCTAAAGGGATATTTTCCGCTTTGACCTCAAGCTCGCGCGGAGGCGGGACGCAAAATTCCACCTCGTCTCCCGTCCTCAACTCAAAACCGCTTTTAAAACGTTTGACGCCGTTGACGCTTGCCCCGTCGCTCTCGATGACGGTCTTTGCCTGCGAACGCGATATGCCGTAACTTTCTGAGATAAAGACGTCAAGCCTTATCTTGTCTGTGCCCTCGACGCGCATATCACTTGCCCTCGCCCTCTTCTGATGAAGTTTCCGACGTTTGGGAATTTTTTTTCACTTCGGAAGGGTTTTGCGCAATGGCGTTCTCTCCTGTATTTTGCGCCGTCTCGGGAGTATCATCTGCCCTTTCCGCCGTATCTTGCGCCGCGCTCTCATCAAACGTGTAATCGTTTGGCGAGGACAGCATGGGATTGAGGTTTATAGGCGCGTCGAGAGGGTCTATGCCCTGCTCGGGAGCCTTGCCCTCCTGTTCTTTTTCAAATTCCTTTTGATTTTTACGCCCCTCCTTGACGAGCATGACGATAAGCACTATCACCAGCATGACAGCGCCCACCGTGACAAACAAGTCCGCCACGTTGCAGATCGCGAAATTTTTGAGGAAAGCGTAATCAATAAAGTCGCGCACGTAGCCGAGCCCCAGCCTGTCCACGAGGTTGCCTATGCCACCGCCCACTATGAGCAAAAGCGACGCTCTCAGCCACTCGTTCTGCTTTTGAGCGAATATAAGAAAAATCGTGACCCCAATTATTACGAAAAACGTGACGACGATGAGCAGCGTCGTATTGCCGGACAGAACGCCGAAACCCGCGCCCGTATTTTCCGAATAGGTGAGATGGATGACGCCCGGAATAAGCTTGTACTCATACCCTGCGGGCTGCGCCAGCAAAAAACGCACGGCGTACTCCTTGGTGAGCAGATCCGCGACCAATAAAAGGGCGAGCGCGACAAACTCGATGAGCATGACCCACCAACGTTTTTTGATGACCTCGCGCGCGTCCGCGGCAAATTTTTTCAAATTTTCCTTGCTGAAATTTTCCTTTGAAAACAGCGCCATATCATTTCCTCGTCGTAAACTCGGGCGGAACGTTTATCGCCACTCCCGACGGCACAAACAAAAACATGTTTTCCCCAAGCTGCTGTACGCTGCCGCCAAGCGCATATATGGCGCCGCTCAAAAAGTCCAGAATGCGAAATACGGACTGCCTGTTGAGCGTAGAAAAGTCAACTATGACCTGTTCTCTCATCTTGAGGCGGTCAATGAGGTTTTGCACGTCCTGATAGGTGCGAGGGTGCCTTATCGTAACATTGTTTGAAGCGGGAGCATAGCCGCCTTGAGGGACATAGCCGCCCTGCGGAGCATATCCCCCCTGCGGAGCATATCCCCCTTGCGGAGCATAACCGCTCTGCGCGCCCTGCTGCGGGTACTGTTGTTGAGGCGTATATGCCTCGCGTCCGCGTCTTGCCGACAAGCCTCGTGGCTCGCGACCGCCGAAAAAGCCTCTGTCTGCCATAATTTCTCCTATATATCCTGCGTATTGCGGGGCCTCTCTCCAAAGATAGCCCTGCCAATCCTCACCATATTCGCGCCGTATTCGAGCGCTATATTGTAGTCTCCCGACATGCCCGCCGAAAGATATTTTATGTCCGCATTGCCCTGTTCTATGCCTTTGACGTCCTCAAAAAGCGTACGGAGCGAGGCGTACAGTTTACGAAGCGCGCCTTCGTCATCCGTGCGCGGCATCACGCTCATTATTCCCAATATCCTCATGTGCTCAAACCGAGACAGGCTTTTGATAAAGCCATTCACAAGTTCGGGAGCTACGCCGCCCTTTGACTCTTCTCCGCCCATATTCACTTCGACAAGCACATCCTGCACCTTGCCGCGCTTTGCCGCTTGCTTTTCTATCTCTTCAGCCAGCTCGAGCCTGTCCAGCGAATGTATGAGGCTCACCTTGTCTATGATATACTTCACCTTGTTTGTCTGAAGTCTGCCAATCATGTGCCACTCAAGGGCGGGATCGTACTTTTCGACAAGCTCCTGCACGCGATTTTCGCCTATCTTAGCCTCGGGAGCGAGGCGGTGAAACTCGGCGATAGTCGCGCTGTCCTGCGTCTTGGTGGCGGCTACGAGCACTGCTCCGCGTTCCGCCGCGAGCGCGCGTATGGAGTTCAAAGCGTCTTTGTCTATCATTTGAGAATGCTGTCCTCGTGCTTGCCGGAGCGAGTGTCAAAACTGAAACGGTGCTTTTCGCCCTTAAGCATATAGTTGACGGCAATTATGTCGCTGCTGACATATTCCGCACTCAGCACCCTGCCCTCGAAGGGGATGTACGCCTCTTTCAATATCGCGAGAGCCTCGTCGGTATACTCGCCTACGTCGTCGCTCACAAACAGCACGCTGCCGAACATATTGTTGACCTTCGCAAGCAATTTCTTTTGCTCCAAAGTGTATTTTGCGACTTTCATACCGCCGTCGCGCAGGAAGAATACGTCGGGGTCGTTTGCGAATATCCTGCCGTCGAGGTGGCGCCTGAACACGGAGTTGTTCATGGAGTTGCGCGTGGAGACTATCTCTTGATTTGTCACCTTGACATAGAATTTGTCCTTGAAGCTGTTTTCCGCGTCACAGCCAATCCTGCACGCGTCCACTATGCCGAACGCGGGACCGAGAGGCACGCCGCATCCCAAAATGAGCTTGTCCCCGCAGCACTCTCTCAAAAAGTCCATAGCCTCGCACATGAGCTGTCCGCGAGTCTTGCCGTTTCTCGGGTATATCGCGGCGCTGTAGAGGAAGTCCAGCTTGACCATATCGAAGCCCCACTCGTCGAATACGCGGCTGAAAAGATCGCGAATGTACGCCTTGACCTCGGGAAGTTCGAAATCCAGCGCGTAGAAGCCCATCCAGGCGATGCCGCTTATCAGAGGTTTGCCATTCTTGTCCTTGATGAGCCACTCGGGATGAGTTTTGACGATCTCCGCCTTGAACTGCGCGGCGAACGGCGCGAGCCAAAGTCCCGCTTTTAGCCCCTGCGCGTGTATCTTTTCCACAATGGGCATGAGTCCGTTTGGAAATTTGTTTTCGTCTATCGTCCAATCGCCGACCATAGTCTCAAAGCCGTCGTCGATCTGGAAGATATCCGCCTCGTCCTCCGCCCTGCGCAAACCCTCGAGATCGCGCAAAATTATCTTCTCGTCTATGTTTTGATAGTAGTTGTACCAAGAGGTATAGCCCGCAAAGTGTTTAACTCTGCCCGTATGCTTTTGGGGATACGCCGCAAAGTAGGCGTCGAACACCGCGTCGTAGCCTCCTACGAATTGCACGAGGTCAAAGAGTTCATACTCGCCCTTTAAAGTGAGCCCGTCCACATCCTTGACGACCGCAAGAATATTCTCGCGCATATCGGCATAAAAGACGGTATAACCCGTCCTCTCGTTGAGAGAACCGATAAGATCCACCTTGTCGCCGCTGCGCACATATGTGTAGGTGAAGGAGTGATAGAGGTCACGGCCGTACTGCGTGAAATGATAGTCCCCGCTCGCGCCCGCGAACTTCTTCGCAACGGGTATGGCGCGACAGATGGCGCTCAGCCCCTTCTGCTGTTCGCCGTGGCGATACTCCCTCGAGACTGTCCACGACTGGAAGCCGTTCGCAAAAAAAGCGTCTCCTTTCTCGTAATACCTGTCGTAGATGAGCTCCGCAAGAGTAAGCTCTACAGTGCTTTCGGCTTTGAGCAGTATCTTCAACGCGCCGTCTCCGCCCTGCGCCGTGACTCCAATCTGCTTGTCGCTGTAGCCCGCAAAAACGTCTGCGCTGTCCAAAACGAGCGAAGTCTCTTTTCCGCCGAGCTTGTACGCAAGTTTAAGAGTAAATTCTTTAAGTTTCATATTTCCCCCTACGCGCATGCGCCGTCGCGCATACTCGCATACATTTTATAGATAGTTTATTATATAACACTATTTGCGAATTGTAAATACATACCGCAAATTTTGTGCGAAACAAAAGATAACAATGCCAAATAAGCGCTCGGATCTTACTGAATGTAAAACAAGTGGATGCGTCATTTGCTCCGCTAAATCACACAGTGATTTTTCGGGGTAAAAAACGGCATAGCGCCAACTGACGTGTCGCTATGCCATAAAGTTTAATTTGAAAATACAAATCTCAAGTACGCGCGGACAGCAAGCACATTATGTCTCGGATAGATTTTATCATATCCGAGACTCATCGCGCTTTTTTGTGCGGAAGCATTGCATGTGCCTCTGTTTTTCGCTTATTGCTGCTGTTGCTTATAGTCGGGAGCGATGGGAGGGAGCTCTTCCTCGTGATAATCCTCACTGTGCGGCTCTTCGTGATGAACGCTCACGGGCTGCTTTGCCTCGGAAAGTTCGAGCTTG
>CANRBM010000093.1 GCA_947628855.1 uncultured Clostridia bacterium
AGCCTCGCCTTCAAATCGTCTATGTCGCTTGCGAGGCACAGCACCGCCATTATCTCGCTTGCGACGGTGATGTCAAAGCCGTCCTCGCGCGGGACGCCGTTCGCCTTGCCGCCCATGCCGTCCACGATGAAGCGGAGCTGTCTGTCATTCATATCCACGCAGCGTTTCCAGGTGATCTTGCGCACGTCTATGCCGAGAGCGTTGCCCTGTTGAATGTGATTGTCCAGCATCGCCGCAAGCAGGTTGTTCGCCGCACCGATAGCGTGGAAATCGCCCGTGAAGTGCAAATTTATGTCCTCCATAGGCACGACCTGCGCATAGCCACCGCCTGCCGCGCCGCCCTTTACGCCAAACACGGGGCCGAGAGAGGGCTCTCTAAGCGCGACCATAACGTTTTTGCCTATACGCTTGAGCCCGTCCGCAAGCCCGACCGTAGTCGTAGTTTTGCCCTCGCCCGCGGGCGTCGGTGTTATGGCTGTGACAAGGATGAGCTTGCCTTTGTGCCCTGCGCGCTCTTCCATAATGCGCTTGTAGTCGAGCTTTGCCTTGAAGTTGCCGTACTGTTCGACATACTCCGGCTTTATGCCCGCGCGCTTTGCGATGTCGAGGATGTGCACCATTTTGTAGCTTTGAGCGATCTCAATATCGGATTTGACTGTCATAAAAATCTCCAAAAAGTTTATTTGACAAATAATATACTAAACACTTTTTCGCCTTTTGTAAAGTTTTCGCGCAATGTTGACTTATATTTATAAAAAAATCTTAAGATTTTGTCAAAATCAATATACATTCTCAAAAAATAAGTATATACTTTATTACGGTAAATAAATTTTGGAGGCATAAAAAATGAAAGATTTTGCAAAAAAGTATCTTGACAGCTACAGTGGATTCAGCAAGATCGTCAAGATTTTGCTCTGCCTGCTTTGGGACATTCCGTCCACGCTGTACAGATTTTCAAAGAGCGCACTCAAAGACAACACGCTCGGCATGATTTTAGCGGTCGTTCTTGGTATTTTCGGCGGCTGGATACTGTTTGTCATCGACATCGTGACGCTCGCGTTCAAGGATAAACTGCTTTGGCTTGATGACCTCGGCGTTGACGAGGACAAGATGGCTACGTCTCTCAAGTCCGACGAGTCGGCAAAGGAAGAGACTTCCGCCAAAGAGGACGCTCCCACAGAGGAAACTTCCAAGGCTGCTCCCGCAGAAGAGCCCGCCGAGGACGATACTCCCGCAGTGGACGGCGAAGTCGAGGACTAAGCGACAAAACACAAAAAAAAGACGCCTCACGCGTCTTTTTTTATACCCTAAACCGTTGCATTGTTCAAAATCACAAACTAGTCATTTCAACTGTTTAGATTTCAGATTTTTGCGTATTCACGCCGCAAAATAGCACAAAACGCCGTTCATTTTTGCGGTTGCGTATTGCGCCACTGCGCCGCCCTATTTTGCGGCTTGAGACAGCGCGTATTTCAGCAGTGCGTAGCAGGTCTTGCTGTCCTTGATCTCGCCCGAGGTCACCTTGTCTATCGCCTCCGCGACGGGCATACGCACGACATTCAAAAACTCGTCGCTGTCGGGGTGCGCCGCGCTGTGTTTTAGACCGTAGGCGACAAAGATGTACAGCTTTTCATTTGTGTAGCCGGGCGAGGGATAAATGACGCCGTACGACTCTATCCTTTCCGCACTGAGTCCCGTCTCCTCTTCGAGCTCGCGCGCCGCCGTGACGATAGGCTCCTCCCCCGCCTCAAGCTTGCCCGCAGGTATCTCGAGGAGCACTTCGCGATATGGATAGCGGAATTGTCTGACAAGATACACCTGCCCCTCCTCTATCGCAAGTATCGCCGCGCCGCCGCGGTGCTCGACGTACTCGCGTTTTGCCGCCCTGCCGTCGGGGAGCAGCACGTCATCCACGCGCAAATTTATGATGCGCCCATCGTACAGCTTGTTCGCCTTGACCTCTTTTTCGATAAGTTTCTCGTCCATAATCCCTCGAAGATGTTTATATGCCAATTATACCGCGAAGTTTCGCATTTCACAACAGAAAAATCGCAGAATTGACATCTACGCCCCGCCCTGCTATAATTTGCGTATGAAAGTTGCGATAGTTTTGAATTGCGGAAAGCTTATAGAGCGCAAAATATGCGCGGACAAGATTATATGTTGCGACGGCGGCTACCTGTGGTGTCCCGTCCCGCCCGACGTGCTGCTGGGCGACTTTGACTCCCTTGATATGCCTGACGATTTTGAGGGCGTGATCGTCAAGCACGACTCCCACAAGAACGCAAGCGACGGCGAACTCGCCGTCTACTACGCAAAGGAAGCGCTCGGCGCGGACGAAGTTGTCTTTTACGGCGTACTCGGCGGCAGATACGACCATACGCTTTGCAATTTTGCCATAATGCGCCTCGCGACCGACCTCGGCATGGCGGCAAGCGCGCAGGAGGACGGCGTCAATCTGTATCTCGTGCGCGGCGAATTCGACCTGCCCACGCAAAAGGGCGAAACGATTTCCATACTGCCTCTCGGTGGCAATGCCATTGTCAACTGCTCAAAAAATCTCGAATACCCTCTCGAGGACCTTCTGCTCACCGCATCCGACTCCCGCGGCCTCTCCAACGTCTCCAAAGGTGGCAAAGTCCACATCTCCGTCAAAGCCGGCGCCGTGCTTGTGTTCAGATATCTGCAAAAAGTGATGTAACTCTAATATAAAATTACCTTCAATACGAAAAGCGGCGCTTCCGCCGCTTTTCGTGGTTCTAACCGATTAAAAGTTGAGAGTTCAACACTGCCACTGTCAAGCGCACAATCTCTGCTTCTTCACCCACACGACGGGCGTCCGCCCTTCTTCAAATGCCGCCGAATTGCCTGCATTTTCCTCCGCTATCTCCGCGCTCACCACCCTCGGTCCCGTAGAATTGTAGTGGAGTTGATAAGGGATGTTTTTATAGAAGTTGTTTTCATCCCTGTATTCATTCCAAAGAAATCCTTTATAAATATTTCTCCACTGTGTTTCATTTCCCGCATAATATATATCTTTCAAACCTGTGCAATAATAGAATGCCCTATCGCCTATGCTCGTCACGCTCGCGGGGATTGTTATCTCTTTCAAGCCGGTGCATTCTTCAAATGCATGAGCGGGAATAGTTTGGACGTTATCACCGAAGTTTACTGTTGCAAGTTGTGTACAACCGTTAAAGATTGTATAATTATTAGAGGAGGAATTCCAACTTCCCGCTTTTGTACAATTTGTTGCATTCCAATTGACCGTATGTAAACCTGTGCAATAATAGAATGCCCTATCGCCTATACTTGTCACGCTCGCGGGGATAGTGACAGATGTTATATCTTTAAGTCCATAGAATGCATAATCTCCTATTTTGGCTGTGCCTGTGGGAATACTCACACTATCTTTAACTTCTACATCATTCAAATATAACTTTACATTGTCTGCCGCACTCAAAGGAGTGCTCGTGAACTCTATCTCGCACCAACCTTTGAGAGTACCAAGATAATTTACTTTTGTTATGCCTGTACAACCACGGAATGCACTAGTGTCTATGCTTGTCACGCCTTCACCAATCGTCACCGACTGCAGACCTGTGCAACCGAAGAAAGCATTGCGGCCTATACTTGTCACCCCTTCCGAGATTGTGACAGATGTCAAACCTGTGCAATCTTCAAATGCTTCATAGCCTATGCTTGTGACACCGCTCGGGATCGTCACATCGCCTTTTATTCTTGCTTTGTTCACCGCAACGAGCACGCCGTCCTCTATTATGAAATCATTCCATTTGCCATAATACGTTCTGTCTTCCCAAAACCTCATGCCGGGCACATACCCGCTTCCATCTGAGTCTTGAGAAGTAGACCATCCCAACAACGGAAATCTTTCGTCTTGCTCGACTTCGGGAGGGTCTACATCCAGTGTTGAGCCTATCTTTATCTTGAACACCGTGGGCGCTTGCCCGTTTTGCGGGTCGAATGTAATTTTGACCTTCTTTTGGGTCGTCTTAAGACCCACAAGGGATACGCGCTTGTACTCGTCATCGTCGATTTTTATACGTTTGAATCCGTCGAGTTGTACAAAGTCAAAGTCGTCGGATATCTCGCCGAAAAATTCATCCTTTATGGTCAACGTCAGTTTGTTGCCGTCCAACTTCCACTTGCCCTCTTCAAGCTCTTCCTTTCCCGTCAAAAAATCTATGGATGACGCGCGATAGGACGTCACATCAAAATCATAAAAATCGTTGGCATTGTTGACGTTGACATATATCCCTCTCAGTCCGACAAGCGTGATCATCAACGTCAAAAAAGTCACAAACAACAACACTCCGACAAGCAGATACAGCCAATATTTCTTAAAAAAGAGCGCGAGTTTGCCGTCCTTGGCAAAGGCGGTCTTCAGCGGACTTTGGGACTTGTCCTGATTTGCTTGCTTCTCCGCTTCGAGAGCGGCAAGGCGCGCCTCAAGCACTCTTATCTTCTCGCTTTCGGAGACCTCTTTTTGAGGTTGAGGCGTCTCTCCGACAGCTTCGGTCGCTTGCTCTTGAGGCTTTTTTTGAGTTTTGAACTTACTTCCGCAATTGGGACATTGCAGACTGTCTCCAACCGATTGCAATTCGCTTCCGCATTTTGGACACTTTGGCATAATTTGTTTCTCCTTTAAAGTTATTTTTACAAGCCTAGGCTTGTTGTTGACATTTGTGCGGAGCAAAAAAATAGTGCGCCGCCGTGGGCGACGCACCGCAACCTTGCTTCGCTCACAGTTGCTACACAGTCCTTTGGATATATTACCACTTATAGGATAAAGAGCAAGGCAAGAATTGCCTATGCGACAAGTGGTAATATGCGCAAAAAGCGCAAAAATATTCGACTGTGTAGCAATGTGATTTTAGCATATCGACAAAATTTTTGCAAGAGTTATGTGAATATCGCTGATTTTTGATGTCGCGAGGACACAGCATACGAGCGCGGGTGCGCGATACGCGCGTAAAAAATTAAAAAATGTATATTGCGTTGCGCGCGAGATATTGCTATAATTGCGTTGAGGCACCTGCTACGGCGCCCAAAAAATTTTGAGAGGTAGAAAAGATGAAACAATTCAAATGCACGGTTTGCGGCTATATCCATAAGGGCGACAGCGCGCCCGACAAGTGCCCCGTCTGCAAGGCTCCCGCGGGCAAGTTCGTCGAAGAAGCGGCGCCCAAAAACCCCTATGCGGGCACTAAGACGGAAAAGAATTTGTGGGAGGCGTTCGCGGGCGAATCGCAGGCGCGCAACAAGTACACCTATTTTGCGTCCGTCGCAAAGAAGAACGGCTATGAGCAGATTGCCGACCTCTTCCTCAAGACCGCCGACAACGAGAAGGAGCACGCCAAACTTTGGTTCAAGGCGCTCGGCGAGCTTGGCACCACGGAGGAGAACCTGCTCCACGCCGCGGAGGGCGAAAACGCCGAGTGGACGGATATGTACGAGCGCATGGCTCGCGAGGCGGAGGAGGAAGGATTCAAAGAGCTCGCCGCGCAATTCAGAGGCGTCGCCGCCATCGAGAAGGAGCATGAGGAAAGATATCGCGCCCTGCTGCACAACGTGGAGACAAAGACGGTCTTTGAGAAGAGCGGAGTCAGCGTGTGGGAGTGCCGCAACTGCGGACATATAGTCGTCGGCACATCCGCGCCGGAAAAATGCCCCGTCTGCAACCATCCGCAGAGCTATTTCGAGCTTCGCAAGATAAATTATTGAGGCGCATATCTAAAAAAAATTATACCCCATATGACAAAAACGGCTGTAGGGACAGCCGTTTTTGTGTTGTTTTTACTCATTAAACGTCTGCGCTTGAGCGCACTAGAGATATGCGTTGGTGGCTCAGACATTGGATTGAAAGACCCAACCTCTCCCTTCGTTACGTGCAGCGATGAGTTGGGTATTAGTATGAACGTAACGTTCCGCCACACTGCACTCAGGACTCCCC
>CANRBM010000094.1 GCA_947628855.1 uncultured Clostridia bacterium
AAGCAGCTTAGGGACGATCCGGTCTCATGGTGCTTTGACCCCGGCGTATGTATAGATGAAAACGGCGTTGGCTGGATAGCCATAGGAGGAGGAGACCCCGCGCATGCCGACGAAAACGGAATGAGGACGGGAAACTGCCGTGTTGCAAGGCTCGGAAAGAATATGACCTCAATTGACGGCGATTTTGTAAAGGTTCCGACCTATTTCCACTTTGAAGCTAATGAGCTTAACTATATCGGCGGGAAGTATGTTTTGACATACTGTTCAAACTATGCCGACAGAAGCATGTTCCCCGTCACACTCGGACAGGCGCCTCAGACCTGCTCGATGTGCTATATGGTTTCGGACGATCCGCTGAATGCCGACAGCTGGCAGTGGGGCGGGGAGTATCTTACAAACCCAAACCAGCATGGCTATCCCTTCTCAAACAACCACTCTCATCTGCATAAGTTTGGCGACAATTACTATCTGCTTTATCAGAACGTGTCGCTTCTTGAGAATATGAATAAGCTCAGCATGGCTGACGGCTTCCGCTCGATAGGCATTGACTACTGCGAGGTAGATGAAAAGAATGTTGTAATAAAGCCGTCGAAGATGAGCGACGAGGGCGTTAAGCAGATCAAGAAGCTCAGTGCGCTTGCCCTTCAGGAGGCTGAGACCGCACATGTAGCTGCAGGCGTGACATATTTCAATAATGAGGATATAGGCTCAGTCATCGTCACGGGAATAAATGACGGCGACTGGATAGGACTTACGGATGTCGATTTTGAGGGCGGAGCCAATAAGTTTGCGGCACAGATCCGCGGCAAGGGAATAATAGAAATACGCCTTGACGACCTTGAGGGCAAGGCTGTCGGTTCAATCCAGTTCGATTCCGGTTCAGACTTTGCGGTAGTCGAGGGAAAAATCCCGAAGATTTCAGGAACACATGATTTGTACCTTGTATTCGGCGGCAACTTTGTGTTTGACAAGTGGCAGTTCGCATACGGAAGCGAAGAATAATTTAAGGTTTAAAGCCTTCCCGAGATGATCGGGGAGGCTTTTTAAAGGGCGGTGAAGATATGCAGGAAAAATTACCCGACGGGCTTTCGGAGCTTTTGAGCGCTCAGTACGGCGCGTCTGATGTTGAGAGGATATTTGCCGGATATTCCGAAAGGCGTGCGGTGACATTCAGAATAAACACCCTTAAAGCGAGCGCTGATGAGACGGTAAAATCCCTCACCGAAAAGGGCTGTGTGCTTGAGGGCACGAAATGGTACAGGGATGCTTATGTGCTGACTGACGGAAGCGAAGATGATCTGAGAAAAACGGAGGAGTACGAATCTGGTAAGATATATCTTCAGAGCTTATCGTCGATGGTTCCGGCACTTCTTTTAGAGCCGAGACAGGGCGAGAATATACTTGATATGTGTGCGGCTCCCGGAGGCAAAACCACGCAGATGTCGGCTTTAAGCTCAGCACAGGCAAATATCACTGCATGTGAGAAGAATGCGGTCAGGGCGTCAAGACTTGAATTTAATCTGAAAAGGCAGGGTGCATCGCGTGTCACAGTTATGAGGCAGGATTCAAGGCGGCTTGACGATATGTTCACGTTTGATAAAATACTTTTAGATGCGCCGTGCAGCGGCAGCGGGACGGTTTCAGAATGGAAAACCGGCTTTACGAAAGAGCTGTATAACCGCAGCATATCGACCCAGACAGAGCTTTTAAGAAAGGCTATCAGACTTTTAAAACCGGGACATAGATTGGTGTATTCTACCTGTTCGGTACTGAAAGGGGAGAATGAGGATGTACTGAAAAAGGTTCTGAAATCTGCGCATGTCGTGTCGATAGCTGTCGATAAATTTGCGGGAATGCCGCTTTTGCCGACGTCCCTGCCGGGGACGCTGTGTATATGCCCAAGCAGACTTTATGAGGGCTTTTTTGCTGCTATCCTTGAAAAAAACTGATGATATGCCGCGCGACAGCGTGCGCTATTTACCGCGCGCGGGACGGCTACTGTCTGCTTCCCACCCGCCCGCCCGACGTTCTGCGCATTTCCCGCCGTCCCGCGCGCTGGTTTTTAAGCCCAAAAAATCGGATTGACAAAAGGGTAAGTATATGCTAAAATATTACTGAATTAACCGCTTTTAAACCGACAGGATGTGAGAAAATGAAGCATAAGTGGCTTATTCCGGTTTTCGTGGCAGTTTTGGCGCTGTCAGTGATAGCGGGAGTGGTGTTGAGAGTGTCGCTTACTCAGGATGAAAAGAAAGAGGAGCTTCCCGTGACAGCCGAGCAGTCGCCTCAAACTACAGCGCCCGAAACCCGCAGCGATGCGCCGCTTTATACCATGTCCGCGCCTGCGACTCAAGTGACCGAGCCCATATATGAGCCGGAAATGACGGAGACCGAAATTTCGGAAGAGCCGGAAGAAAGCACCGCCGAACCCGAGGATGACGTTTTGGATGAGGGCGACGGAATAATAAATATCTGTATCGGCGGGGATACGTCTATAGACGGCGAGTTTGCGGACTTTGCAAAGATAACGTCGGTTGATTACCCGTGGGCTGAGATTTCCGAAATAATGAATTCGGCTGATATTGCGGTCGTGAACCTTGAAACATGCGTAAGCGAGCAGGGGCAGTCTGAAAAGCGTGAGGGATACGGCTTCAGAACGCCCCCTGAAATGCTCGAGGGCTTTAAAAATGCCGGTATCGACGCCGTGAACCTTGCAAATAACCATACCAGGGATTTCGGTTACGATGCCCTTTTGGATACTTTTTCAAACCTCACCGACTATGGCATTTCCTATTTCGGAGCCGGAAGCGATTATGACGAGGCTTCGGGACTTCTTGTGATAGAGCGCGAGGGTGTGAAGGTGGGATTTGCCGGGGCGAATAAAGTGTATCTTAATCCCGACTGCGCCGCAGGGGAGGGGCATGCCGGAGTAAATCAGATAGGCGAGGCAGAAAGCGAATCCGCAGAAATGTTTATTGAAAAGCTCAAAGAATATGATTCGGAGTGCGATGTCCTTGTAGTGTTTTTGCATGCCGGCACGGAGGAAGTTTTTGATGTCACGGAGTATCAGAAGGTGATGTCGAGGAAGTTTATCGATGCGGGAGCGGATATAGTCGTCGGCGGGCATTCCCATACCCTCCAGCCGATAGAATTTTACAAGGGCAAACCGATGATTTACAGCATAGGAAATCTCATTTTCTGGCATGTAGACGACGATGTTGACGGGCTTACTGCGGTGTTTGATATTTCGGTGGACAAAAACGGCTTCAAGGGACTTAAACTTCATCCGCTGTTTATAAAAAATTATAAGGTTAATTATCTTGAGGATGGAGAGGGCACCTATCCCGAAAGATACCGGCAGATAATAGATCTTATGAACGAGATCTCAGCGCCGTACGGAACGGCATATGACAGCGACGGCGTAATGACAGTGCTTCAGTAGTAATCATAAATAAGACGAAAAAAGGAGAAAAATATGACGTACCAGCAGATACTGATAATTGATTTCGGCGGACAGTACAATCAGCTTATCGCACGCAGAGTGCGGGAGTGCGGGGTATACTGTGAGATTCTGCCTTATAAAAAGGCGACGGTAGAGGAAGTAAGACGCCGTGCCCCTGCCGGAATAATATTTACAGGCGGACCGGCAAGCGTGTATTTGGAGACATCACCTCACATAGACGGTGAAATATTCGGTCTTGGGATACCTATTCTGGGGATATGCTACGGAGCTCAGCTCATGGCGTATACCCTCGGAGGGCGTGTTGCCACAGCTCCCAAGAGCGAATACGGAAAGACAGCCACAGAATTTGAAGATTCGGTGATGTTTAAGGATGTCCCGAAAAAGGGAATAACCTGGATGAGCCATACCGATTATATAGCCGAGCCTCCCAAGGGCTTTAAAATCACCTCTCATACGGCAGTGTGTCCTGTTGCAGCCATGGAAAACGATGAGAGAAAGCTGTATGCGGTTCAGTTCCATCCCGAGGTCAACCATACCGAACACGGCACCGATATGATAAAGAATTTCCTCGTGTCGGCATGTTCCTGCAGCTGTGACTGGTCGATGGGCAGCTATGCCGAGACGGCGATAAACAGTATCAGGGAAAAAGTCGGGGACGGAAAAGTGCTTCTTGCATTGTCTGGAGGAGTTGACAGTTCGGTTTTGGCTGCACTTCTTGCAAAAGCCGTCGGAAGCCAGCTTACCGCCATATTTGTCGATCACGGATTCATGAGAAAGAATGAGGGTGACGAGGTCGAAGCGGCGTTTAAGGACTGGGATATAAACTTTGTGAGAGTGAATGCCGCCGACAGATTTTTGGCAAGACTTGAAGGAATAAGCGACCCCGAGACCAAGCGCAAGAGGATAGGTGAGGAATTTATAAAGGTCTTTGAGGATGAAGCAAGAAAGATCGGGCGTGTAGATTTTCTCGCCCAAGGTACGATATATCCGGATATAATTGAATCCGGCGCAGGGGATGCCGCAGTAATAAAGAGCCATCATAATGTAGGCGGACTTCCCGAACATGTGGATTTCAAAGAGATTATCGAGCCGCTGAGACTGTTGTTTAAGGATGAGGTAAGGGCGCTCGGCAATACACTTGGGCTGTCACCGAAGCTGGTGTATAGACCTCCTTTCCCCGGACCGGGACTTGCAATCCGAATAATAGGAGAGATAACGCGAGAGAAGCTTGAGATACTGAGGGATGCGGATGCGATATTCCGAGAGGAGCTTGAGAAGGACGGGATAGCGAGGAATATCAACCAGTATTTTGCGGTGCTTACGAATAATAGGTCAGTAGGAGTGATGGGAGACGGCAGGACGTATGATTATACGTTAGCATTGAGAGCAGTCACGACAACAGATTTTATGACAGCAGATTTTGCAGAGATACCGTATCCGCTGTTAGGAAGAATAGCCGCAAGGATAGTAGGCGAAGTAAAAGGCATAAACCGCGTAGTATACGACGTGACCACCAAGCCCCCGGCAACTATTGAGTGGGAATAATAGTTAAAAGCCTGTAAACCCTTTATTTACGCGGTTTGCAGGCTATTATTTTTGACAAGCGTACTAAAAACGTACTAATTTTTTAATTTTGTATCAATTTTGACAGTGCCGCGGCGACTTCACCGTGCTTATTCGGGTATAAATGTGAATAGGTGTTCAAAGTCGTTTCGATGTTTTCGTGACCCAGCCTTTCAGAGATTAGCAACGGTGAGAATCCCATTTCAATGAGTAGTGAAGCGTGGGAGTGTCGCAAATCGTGTACTCTTATACGCTTGACCCCTGCCGCAGATGAGCCGCGAACCATTTCTTTTTGAAGATAGAATTTAGTGGTAGGAAATAGGCGGTCGGTCGGCGAGTAGTCAAATAGTTTGCTTGCATAGTCCTTAACCATTTCCATGACCTCGGGCGGCATTGTAATTGTGCGGCGGCTTTTCGGCGTTTTCGGTTCTTGAATCAGATCCACGCCGTTTAATCGGGCATAGGTTTTTGATATATTTATCGTGTCGGCTTTAAAATCAAAATCGTTTAAAGTCAATGCTAATAATTCGCCCTCGCGCATACCACTATAAAATAGCAGATTAAAGCAAACAACAGATAAAGGTTTATTGCTCACTTGTGCAATAAATTGATTAAATTCCGCAGGTGTCCAGAACTGCATTGAATCCGCTTTCTTTTTGCCCATTGAGCCGCAGAGAGCGGCGGGATTATTTGGCAAATTATAGTATTTCTTAGCGAAATTCAGTACTGACGATAGCTGATTGTGAACAGTGCGGAGAAACGTTTGTGAGTAGTTTTTTTCATCTGATAACAAAGTGTTTTGCCATTTTCTAACAGTAGAAACGTCAATATCCGATATTGGCAAATCGCCGAAATACGGAATCAGCTTAGTGTATATGATG
>CANRBM010000095.1 GCA_947628855.1 uncultured Clostridia bacterium
TGGTCCACGATGAGGTCCAAAGACACTTTCACGCCGTCCTGCAGCCTGTGATTTGAATCTGCGTCAAAGGAGACTTTTCCGACGAGTATTTTGCGGATTTTACGCATAGATTTGGCAATAAAGTTTCAAAATCATATAAAAGAGTAATTAGAGAGGCGATGAAGGTGCGCGAAATTTCCGAGTAAGCGGGTAGTGTCGGCGGGGCAAGGGAGGCGCAGGGGTGGACTTCGTAGGGTGAGGCGAATGGACAATTTGCGCCGCGGCGGAAATGTGGACGGGTGTAAATTGGAGCGGGTGCGGATATAAATGTTGATTTTTGTTCGCTTTTGCCTTATAATATATCCAACTATGAGTTCATATATCCTTGACGACCTGAAACCCGATGTAAAAGAGAACGATATTCTCAAACTCGACAACGAATTGCTGTCTATTTTACTGACCGACCGCAGTTCGGGGGCGAATATCATTTGGGCGACGGGCGACTATGCGGAAACGCGCGGGTGTGATTATGCTTTTGACGCGCCCATAACGGTGGCGAGCATAACGGGCAAAAACGGCGGCATAATCAAGCCCCGCACGGAGAAGTCCAAAAAGGAGCAAGAGAAGCGAATCCGCGCCAAAGCGGAGGTTTTCACGCCGTCGTGGATATGCAACAAGCAGAACAATCTCATTGACGCCGCTTGGTTTGGCTATGAAAACGCTTTCAACTTCGAGGACGAAAAGGGCTGGACAGTCAACCCCCAAAAGGTAGAGTTTCCTGCGGGCAAGACGTGGCAAGATTACGTCAAGGCGCAGCGGCTTGAAATCACCTGCGGCGAAGCCCCCTATCTTGCGAGCAGATACGACACCGTAGACGGCAGAATTATCCCCGTCGAGGAGCGTATAGGCTTGCTTGACCGCAAGCTCCGCATTGTGTGTGAAAACGTGGACAGCGAGCCTGATTGGTACAAGTGGGCGACGGAAGCTGTCAAGAGCGTATATGGCTATGATTGGCAGGGCGACAACGTGTTGCTTGCGCGTGAAAATCTGCTTGCGACGTTTGTAGACTTTTACGAGTATAAATTTGGAGTTGCGCCCATCAAGGAATATTTGCGCGACATCGCCGTGGTGCTGTCTTGGAACATCTGGCAAATGGACGGTTTGAAGTTTGTGATACCCAACAGTTGCAAGCCGAAAGCGAAGGCGCAGATCTCGTTTTTTGACGACGAGGAAACGAAAGAAGAGTGTGAGGGTTGCGTTAAGGGCGACAATAAAAATCACACGGGGATATACTGCCTCGTGATGGATTGGGAAGCAATGCGAGTTGTGAAATTTATGGATTTGGTCGAGGGAAATGGTTATGAGCAATAAATTCACCTCAACATTTGAATACAAGTTGATTTACATTTTCCGTATCAACGATGAATTTCATTCGGGTTTGCTAAAAATCGGCGAAGCGACTTTACATACGGACAAAAACTATGACCAATTTGTACCCAACTGTCGAGAGTTAAATCAAGCCGCCAAAGCGCGTATAAACTCATACACATCTACGGCGGGTATAGTCTATGAATTGCTCCACACCGAAATTGCCGTGCGCTCCGTTACTAAAACTGGCAAGACAAAGTTAATGGCGTTCAGCGACCACGACGTTCACAGAGTATTGTTGCGCTCTGGCATTGAAAGACACTATTTTGACACGGAACACAAACAAAACGAATGGTTTAAGGTCGAACTCTCCACGGCTGTATCTGCAATAAAGGCGGTAAAGAAAAATCGCACGTCATTGACGGCGAGCGAGGTCGAGGAGGGCTTCACGCCGATAGACTTCCGCCCCGAACAGAAAAAAGCGATACGCGACACGGTTGCGCAATTCAAAAAGAGCGACAAAATGCTTTGGAACGCCAAAATGCGATTTGGAAAGACGTTGACCGCCTTGCAAGTTGCGAAAGAATGTGGCTTCAAGCACACGATAATATTCACGCATCGCCCCGTTGTCAGCGACGGTTGGTATGATGATTTCAAAAAGATATTTTACGATACGGAATATGTTTACAGTTCGCGCACATACGGCGAGCAGTTGGAAAAACTCGTTGACAGCGACACACCGTTTGTATATTTTGCCTCTTTGCAAGATTTGAGAGGCTCGGCGGCTGTCGGCGGCAGGCACGAAAAGAACGAATTGGTGTATTTGACAAGTTGGGACTTTGTTGTCATAGACGAGGCGCACGAGGGGACGTTGACCCCGCTCGGACAAGCCGTGCTTGACGAGATATGCAAGTATGCCGAAAAACCGCCCAAAATTTTGCGTTTGTCGGGTACGCCGTTCAATTTGGTAGACAAATTCGAGCAAGGCGAAATATACACTTGGGACTATGTTATGGAGCAAAGAGCCAAAGCGGAGTGGGACAAAACTTGTTTTGGCGACCCCAATCCCTATGCCTCATTGCCGAAGTTGAGCATATACACATACAGCCTTGAAAAAATCATCACGGGCTATATAGATATAGACGACAGCGCGTTCAACTTCCGCGAGTTTTTCCGCACTTGGACGGGCGATATTGACAAAGATTTCAAGCCTATCCCCGACGGCAAGGAAGTTGGCGATTTTGTGCATGAGGATGATGTCAAATCATTTTTGCGTTTGCTATACAAAGCCGATGATGAAAGCAATTATCCCTATTCTACGGAGGAATATCGGGCATATTTCCGTCATTCGCTTTGGATGGTGCCGGGCGTAAAGGAAGCAAAAGCATTGAGCAAGCTATTGCAGAGCGACAGCGTATTTTCGCAATTCAAGATAGTGAATGTTGCGGGCGCGGGCGATGATGATGAATACTCATCAAATGCGCTCAATGCGGTGCGAGAGGCATTTGGCGACAACCCCGATGAAACATATTCTATCACGCTGTCCTGCGGCAGATTGACGACGGGCGTAACCGTGCCCGAATGGACGGCGGTGTTTATGCTTGCAGGTTCATACTCCACGTCGGCGACAAGCTATTTGCAGACGATATTCCGCGTACAATCTCCCGCAAACATCAACGGCAAATGCAAAGAGCGGTGTTGCGTGTTTGATTTTGCCCCCGACAGGACTTTGAAAATGGTCGCCGAGGCGGGACAGCTTTCATCGCGCGTGGGCGAAGTTGGCAACGACAAAATCAAAATGGGCGATTTTCTCAACTTCTGCCCCGTCATATCGGTGGACGGCTCGTCTATGGCAGACTATGACGTTGACTCAATGTTGCAACAGTTGAAGCGTGCGCAAACTGACAGAGTTGTGCGCAACGGCTTTGACGACAAACGCCTGTATAATGACAATTTGCTCAAACTTGACGACATAGAACTTGCCGATTTTGAAGCATTGAAAAAGATAGTCGGCGCAAGCAAGCAGACCAAAAAGCAAGAGGACATAGACATCAACAATCAAGGCTTGACCGATGAGCAATATGCGGAGTTGAAACGCATTGAAAACAAGCCGAAGCGCGAGCTGACGGAAGAGGAAAAGAAACGGCTTGAAGAGTTGAAAGCGGCGCGTACCAACCGCGACAAGGCGATTTCGATTTTGCGCGGCATATCTATCCGCATACCGCTTATGGTGTATGGCGCAGACGTGCCTTTTGACAAGGACATAACGACGGAAAATTTCACCGAACTGATAGACGACATATCTTGGGAGGAGTTTATGCCGAAGGGCGTAACAAAAGATATGTTTGCAAAGTTCGCCAAATATTATGACAAAGACATATTTGTTGCCGCGGGTCGTCAAGTGCGCAACAAGGCGAAGAGTGCGGACGAGCTTTCACCCACCGAGCGTGTAAAGAAAATCGCCGAGATCTTCGCCACATTCAAAAACCCCGACAAGGAAACAGTTTTGACCCCGTGGCGTGTTGTCAATATGCACATGAGCGACTGTTTGGGCGGTTTTGACTTTTATGATGAAGCGCACGAAAATGTTTTGGATGAGCCGCGCTTTGTGGATCGCGGCGACGTTACGGCAAAGACATTTGCCAACCCGCAGGCAAAAATATTGGAGATAAACTCCAAAACAGGGCTTTATCCCCTGTATGTGGTTTACAGCATATATCGCGCAAGACTGAATGCGCTTGGCAATTCTGCGGCAGACGCGACAGAACTTTGGAAAAAGACCGTCGAGGAAAATATCTTTGTCATTTGCAAAACGCCTATGGCAAAGGCAATCACCCGCCGCACTTTGCTTGGCTACAAGCAAGGCAAGCTGCACTCGCACTATTTTGAGGACTTGATTGGCAAACTCAAAAACAAACCCGAAGAATTTATCCGTAAGGTAACAAGCAAAGAGTATTGGAAACAAGGAAGTGGAGTTATGAAATTTGACGCAGTAGTAGGCAACCCGCCGTATCAATCAATGACAGGAACTGTAACCGCACAAGCTACACCTATATATAATTTGTTTGTGGAAGTTGCAAAACAGCTCAATCCTGAATATTTGTCAATGATAATGCCTTCTCGTTGGTTTGCAGGAGGGATGGGGTTAGAACAATTTAGAAAAACAATGTTGAGTGATAAGAGGTTAAGAATAATTACCGATTATACAAACGCAAAAGATTGTTTCCCCTCTGCAAGCATAAGTGGAGGTGTAAATTACTTCTTGTGGGACAAAAATTATAACGGAAAATGCGAATTTACAAATATTCACGACAAGAAGCGTGAAACTTTACTCCGCGATTTAGATGTTTATGAAACATTTGTACGTTATAATGAGGCATTGACCATATTAGAAAAAGTAAAATTTGATAAAGAAAATGGATTAGCTACAATTATTAGTCCATTGAGCCCATTTGGGTTAGATTCTACTGTGCGTGGAGAAAGCACACCGTTCAGAGATTCCTATTTGGTATATTCAAGCAAAGGTATTGGATATATAAAGAAATCAGATGTGACAACGGGCGAATCTCTTATAGATAAATATAAGGTTATGGTCAGTAAAGTAACAAGCGAACATGCTGGTGAGGCAGATAAACAAGGACAGTATAAAGTCTTTACCACCTTGAAACTTCTCGAAAAAAATCAAGTCTGCACCTTTTCATACTTTACAATAGGTGCATTTGATAACAAATGTGAAGCAGAAAATTTATTGCAATATTTAAGAACGAAATTTGTAAGGTTTTTATTACTACAAGCGGTATCCTCTATCAATTTGTCAAAGGATAAATTTTGCTTTGTGCCTATGCAAGATTTTACAGAGCAATCGGATATAGATTGGAGCAAGCCGATCCCCGAAATTGACAAACAGCTGTATGCAAAGTATGGCTTGTCCTCCGATGAAATTGCTTTCATCGAGTCTATGATTAAACCTATGGAGTAAAAACGCAAAAATAAAACCGTAATTCTAAACGGGTGAAATTTTAATTTGGGAGCGAGACGTGTGCTTGTCTTGATGCAGAGTTCGAGTCATGTTACATCAAAAGAAGCCCACTAAACAGTGGACTTTTTTTGGTGGTGGAGGCAACAGGACTCGCATAACAGCGGAGCGCTATCGTAAAGTTTGTCTGAGCGATATGGGGTCCCCATAATAACGAGTGACGACGAGGCATTTTATAGGAAATCAAAGTATGTGGAACGAATTTTATGGGGTAATAAAGTGCAGTGTGACCGTAGGGCACAGCATTGCAGGGCAATGACCGCATTTTTCAAAAAAATGCGGAGTTCGAGCCTGTT
>CANRBM010000096.1 GCA_947628855.1 uncultured Clostridia bacterium
CAGCCGCTGACAGGTCCCAGCGAAAAACCCGCAAGCAGCGCGGGGAGCTCGGATATCTGCATATCGAAAAAGCTCGGAAACATAAACGGCAACTTGACAAACCGTCCCAAGTAGTACAAAAGGAAGGATATCGCGGTCAATACCGCCATTTTCGCAACGTATGCCGCGGAAAATTTGGGGCTCTTGAATTTGTTTAAAATCGCCTTAATTTTGGCAAAATACGCCTTTAGAATGCTTGTTTTCTCTTCTGCCGCTTCATTTGAAAATTCGCCTGTTTTAGACAATGCCTCATCATCAGCATTTTCTTTTTTGACACATGCGGGAGCTTCTTCCGCCGCGTTCACCTCATTATTAACGCTTTTGGCGCTGTCGCTTCCGCCCTCCGCACAAGCTAAGGCGTTGACTGTCTCGCGCTCGTCATCCGAGACGCAAATTTGTTCGCTTTCCATAAAAAAACCTCCTGCTCGGGAGGGTCACGGCAAATACGAATTTTTTCATGCCGCTTCTATCATCCGGACTATACCGTCGGTTCGGGAATTTCACCCGATCGGCCTTGCGGCTCGCGGACTATACCGCCGGTGAGGAGTTGCACCTCGCCCCGAAGCAAATATTATGTTATACCCTGCCGCGCGTCATGTCAACAATTTATGAAATTTTTTGAAATTCAGAAACATAATATTCTTATGGAAACGCCATATATACAACAATTCGAGCAAACAAGCGAAGTGCGCTATATTGAAAGTACTTGTTATGACGCATTATATCAGCAAGCTCCAATAAGTACGCTTGCGTACCCTTATATCGACATCCCGACGCCGCTGCCCCTTTATCCCGACGAGGACGGAAAGATGTTCAGACTGCCCTATTTCGACACGGATACGCGCAGGACGCTCGCGGATCTGAGCGACAGCGCGACGGCAGCGTTAAACCGCGTGTACGAAAAGGAGTTTGTGGAGGCGGCTCGCTTGGCAGAGGCGGGCGGGTGTATTGTCATCGCCGTCCTCACAAAGCCGTTTTATCTCAAGAGCGAGCGCGACAACGCCATGCTCACGCTAGAGGCGGAACTTAAAGAACTCGTCGGGAGCGAGGATCTCATCGTGGTATTCGACCTCGACATATTCAGAAGGATAGACGACGATATGTCAGAAGAAGAGGTCCTCGAACTTTACAACATTGCAAAGCTCAGGCGCGAGAGACATACTTCAAAACAAACAACTTAATACTATCTTTTGACAAGAGAGCAATATTAAAGCACAATAAAAAGCAAATGCGTGGGCTGACGCACTTGCTTATCATTTTATATGTTTTTTATAAAAGTATTATAAAATCGGCGTTTATTTGTAAAAGTATTCTTGATTTTGCGGCAATTTAGAATACTTTTTAGTCTTTATTCGGATATTTTTCAATATTCCCGCCGTCAGACCACAGCTTTTCGAGACAGTAGAACATGCGAGTCTCGTCATTGAAAATGTGCACGATAACTCCGCCATAGTCAAGCACGCACCACTTGCCGTCGCCAAGTCCGTCCGTATGCAACGGGCGCATGCCCTCCTTCTCTACCCTCTCGATGACAAACTCCGCGAGAGAGTTCACCTGCCGTGCGCTCTTTGCCGTGCATATGACAAAATAGTCCGCCATGACAGTGAGTTTTTCAACGTAAAGCACGGTGATGTCTACCGCCTTGTGTTCGTCGAGCTCCTTGCATATGATCTGCTTGAGTTCCAATGGTTGCATAATTTCCTCCCAAAGTCGCTTTCGGCACGCGACGTGCCGCCGCTTTCCTTTTTATTTTTTTTCTTGAACAATATAATATTCGTATGCCTCGACGGTGAGAGGATATATGCCCTTTCCCCTAGAGGACAGCTTGTCGTATGTAAATTTCAACGTCGCTTTGAATCCTTCCTCAAAGTCGTCTATCGCGACGCGCCTGAGCTCGGGTATGGGCGCGTACATTCTGTCGTCGGAGAGACTGTCCGCAGTGTATATCAACTTTTCGAGCCCCGTCATATCCGCCTTTGCCGTAGTATGATAACGTATCGCGTTCAGGATATCTTCGTCCGTGACGCCGAAGTCCCGTCTCGCCTTCTCCGCTCCCAAAAACTGATGCAGGACGGGAGTGCCTATCGCGTCCTCGGGCACATGGAGCCCGTCGAGAGAAGGACGCTGTTTTGCATTATCGTGCAAAAGCGCCGCCAAAAACACTTTTTCAAAGGGCTGTCTCAAGTTATGCTTGCTGTTGAAGTCCACCGCGCGCTTTACGACCGCCTTGCTGTGCTCAAAGAGCTCCTCCGTCTGATAGCCCTTGAGCTTTTCGATCATCGGAAAATACTGCTCAAACAGTCCTTCCTCGTCTATTATGTTCAAAACCGACTTTGGCAATTCCTCCGGCTCCTCGCCGAGGAGAAGACGCGCTCTGAGCATGGACGAGGAGATGTCCCCGCCCTTATATTCGAGCGGGATAATGCGCCCGCCGTACTTTTGCTCCACGTGTTTTGCGTTATCTTTTATATCCTCATAGCCCTCGCGCCCGCACACCGCAATGGGACAAATTTTGAGCACTTCTTCGGGCTTGTACCACGTTTCTAGATTTTGAAGGCTGTCTCCGCCAATGAGATATACTATGTCGCCGTACTTCTTTTTGAGTATGGGCAAGACGAGCGCGGAGTAGTTGTCCCCGCCGCGCTCCTTCTCTATGAGATCTACTGTGGGAGACATGTCCTCAAATGCCGCCTCAATGAGCCTTGCGCGCGTTTCGATGGGCAGCATCCCCATGCTCTTGTGCGGGGGGAGATATGTCGGCACGACGACGAGCCTGTCTATACCGAGCTCGCGCATCGCCGCCCTGCACATGGCGACGTGTTCAATGTGAGGAGGGTCGAAAGAGCCTCCGAATATCAAAGTCTTTGCCATACATTTATTATACAATTTCGGGTGGACAATTTCAATAGCGACATTCAAAAATCAACATATTTCCGCTTTAAAAAAGCAAAAATGCGGCAATAATAGGCTTATGGCAAGGATATTCGATTATATTTCTCTCACGGTGATAACATTTTTGTTGACGTTCGTATGGACGGCGCTCGCGTTTACGAGCCTTGCGCCCGCACTCATTATGTCGTGCACGCTCACGCTCATAGCGGTAATAACGCTTAGCTATGTCAGGACAAAGACGGGCAAGCCGTATACATATGACAGGCTCGCCTTGGAATTTGCCATACGCGGCAACGAATACGTCATCTCGCTTTTAAAAGGCATATTGAATGACCCCGATATAAGCGCGGGAAGCAACTATATCTTGCTTGATAGGAGCATCATAGTCGCAAATTTCAAATTTTCCGCGCTTGGTATATCGGACATCGGCGCGGCGGCGACGCTGGCGAAAAAGTATGACAGGAGCAGGATCTTCCTCATCTGCAAAAACGTGGACAGGCGGGCGTATACCGTCGCGCAACTCGAGGGCGTACGCCTGACCCCCGTGCGCGTAAAGGCGGTGTACAAACTGTTAAAAAAGCACGGCGCGCTCCCAAATCTCAAGCCTGTCAAGGAAAAAATCACCCTCAAGAGCATAATGCAACGGATACTCATGCGCTCGAATTTCAAAGGATATGCCTTCTCGGGGGTATTGCTCGTGCTCGTCTCGTTTATTACGCCGCTGAAACTGTACTATATAATCATAGGGTCTATAGCACTTTTTCTTGCGGCGCTTACGCTCACTCCGCTTGGCAACGGTCCGTTTTCATCGCCGAAAATGACGGAGGAATTTGAAAACGCGCTTAATTCGCGTCCCGAACAGATATCCATCGAGGAACTTGAATAATATGGAACATATTAAAAAAAATATCGTAATTACAGGCGCGAACAGCGGCATAGGATTTGCGCTCGCAAGCAAGTTCGCAAAAAATAACAATGTTATCGCGGCGGACAAGGACGACTTCGCCCTTCAAAAGCTGTCCGATTTGGGTATAAAGACTTTTGTCGCGGATATCTCAAAGAAAGAGAGCGTGGACAGGCTGTTTGAATTTACCCTTGATACTTTTGGCGATATCGATATCTTCATAGCAAATGCGGGTTTCGGCTATTTCGAGCGCATAGACGGCGCGAATTACGGCAGGATAGAAAACATATTTTCCACCAACGTATTTTCGCCAATATACAGCTTGCAAAAATTTATCGAGCTCGGAGAAAATAAAGATCGGCAATTCGTGATCGTCGCCTCGGGGATCGGCAAGATACCCGTGCCCGGCTACTCGCTGTACAGCGCGACGAAAGCCGCCCTCAACGCTTTTGAAGAAGCAGTGCGTCCCGAACTTCCCCAAAACATATGTTTGACGGCGGTATATCCCGTCGCGATAAATACGAATTTTTACGCGTCCGCAGTGAACGGCGTAAATGTGGACGAGCTTGAACTTCCCACCCCAAAACAAAAGCTCGAACCTGCCGTAGAGGCGATTTTCCGCGGCATAGAAATGCGAAAAAACCGCATATATCCTTTGGCGATCTTTCCTCTTCTAACAACGCTATCGACGCTTTTCCCGCCGCTCAAAAGGATCTATTGGCACATGCAATACAACAAACTTCTAAAATACGAAGACTCGCTCAAGCGAGATACTACGACGGAAAATTGAACATCTAAACGTCTCAAATCACAATATTCTAAATTTCGAAAAAAGCGGAAAATGTCCGCCGTACAAATACGGTCGGACAAAAATTCGTCTTTTTTTTGTCATTTGCGAAAGAGTTTGTGCAAATCGGCAAACAAGCTGTTTTTTACATTTCGCACGAGTTTTTTCAATCCACCCACTCGAAGTCGATATCTCCTATGATGACGGTGTCGCCCTCTTTCATTCCGCGTTTTTTCAGCTCTGCGATGACGCCACGGTCCTTGAGCACTTTTTGGAAGAATGCAAAACTCTCGCGCGAATCCAGCGTGATATTTTGTTCTAAGAAGTCCACAAGCCCGCCTTCCACGACAAAGGAGCCGTCGTCGAGGCGATATATTTCAAACCGCTGATCCGCCTTGGGTTCAAGCTCGAAGTCCTCGTCTGGCTCGATGCGCTTGGGCGGAGGCAGCTCGTCGACCTTGCTCTTTATCGTCGCGAGCAGCTCCTCGAGCCCCTCGTGCGTCAAGGATGAGACGACGTACACCTTTTTGCCTATCGCCTTCTCAAATTTCTCTATCTCGCTCCTGTCCTCGAGCAAGTCCGCCTTGCCCGCGACTACGAGTTGCGGGATGTTCGCAAGCGTCTCGCTGTAAGCGGCAAGTTCCTTGTTTATCTTGTTGTAGTCGTCAATTGGGTCTCTGCCTTCACTGCCGCTTATGTCCACGATGTGCACGATGAGGCGCACGCGCTCTATATGTCTCAAGAAATAATGTCCAAGCCCCGCGCCCTCGCTTGCGCCCTCTATGAGTCCCGGGATATCCGCAATGACAAAGCTGTCGTCACCAAGAAGCACTGATTTCCGAATAATGATAAAGATACC
>CANRBM010000097.1 GCA_947628855.1 uncultured Clostridia bacterium
GGTTGGACGAGGTCGCCATCACGCGCAAGATGGACAGGAGCGGCAAGAGCGAATATTACATCAACAACAACCGCTGCCTTAGACAGGACATAATGAAGCTGTTCAGCGACACGGGCGCGGGCAAGGACGGCTATTCCATCATAGGACAGGGCAAAGTTGCCGAGATAATGTCCGCAAAGCCCGAAGAGAGGCGACATATATTTGAGGAAGCGGCTGAGATTGCGGGTTTCCGCAATTCGCGCACTGACTCCGAGCGCAAGCTTGAGAAGGCGAAGGCGAATATGCAGACCGCCGACGAGGTCATCGCGGAGATAAACAGGCGCATAGGACCCCTCAAAAAGCAGGCGGAGACAGCGGAAAAATATTTTGAACTCAAAGAACAGCTCAAACAGCTGGAGGTCAATCTTTACATCTACAATTACGAAAACAATCAGAGCATAAAACAGCGCATCCTCGACAGGATAACCTCCGTCAAGCAGGAGCTTGAAAAGAAAGAGACGGAATACAGGATCGCCGTGCGCAAGTACGACGACAGCATCACTATGTCGAGCGGAATAGATCGCCTCTACGACGAGCGCAATGCGGAACTTATGGCGCTCAGGATCGCCGCTACAAAGATGGAGGGCGACGCCGCGCTCATAAGAGAAAAGATAAGCGCTTTGCAGCATGATATTGCGCGCATCAACGAAGAGATGGAGTCCATCGACAACCAACTCATCGTCACGGACGGGCTCATCGCCGCGGCAGAGCAGAAGAAAGAGGAAAAATTTGCGGAGTATCTGAAACTCTCCGAGACCGCTGCGGGACTCGAGGAGAAATATAAGGATATATCCGCCTCCGTCGAGGGCAGAGAGAAGGACATAGAGGAGCGCAATCGCGACTACATCAAAGTCATAGAGGAGCTTGGCGAACTCAAGGAAAATTACTCCTCATACATCGCCGAAAAGGGCATACAGAGCGAGCGTATGAAAAACCTCTCGGATGCCCTCAAGGAGAAGAAGGAGAGATTGGACGCCGCTACGACGGATCTTGCGATATACGACGGCAAGCTCGCCACGCTCAAGGAGCGCATGCGGCAGCTCGTCGAGGAATACAACGAGACCGTGTCAAACAAAAACGACGCCCTGGAGGCGAAAAAGGCGTACGAGGAGGACATTGTCAAGCTCAACTCCGGCCTCGGGCTCGCGCAGGGCAACCTGGAGCTGTACAAGTCCATCAAGGAGCAGTACAGCGGATATCAAGAGGCTGTCCAGCGCCTTATGCAGGACTCCAAACACGATCCCGTGCTCGCGAGCAAGATATGGGGAGTGCTTGCCGAGGTCATCAAAGTCCCCGCAGAGTATGTGACGGCAATAGACTACGCCTTGGGCGGAGCTATGCAAAACGTGCTTTGCGAGAACGAATCCGACGCGGGCGAACTCATAAATTATCTGAAACGCAAGGGCTACGGCAGGGTGACGTTCAGACCCTACACCGCGTGTCGCCCTCACCCGCTCGAGGGCGCCAACCTCAACGTGCTCAAGGAGCCGGGCTGTCTCGGACTTGCGAGCAAGCTGATATCCTACGAAAAGAGGTATGAACCCTTTGTACAGGCGCTTTTGGGATCTACGGTCATCGTCAACAATCTCGACAACGCAAAACTCCTCTTCCGCAAATACAATCAAGCATTCAGAATAGTAACGCTTGCGGGCGAGATATTCACTCGCGCGGGCGAGATAACGGGTGGCTCTAAGCGCAACCAATCTCAAAGCCTTCTCGCGCAGGAGCAGAGCATAGCCTCCGCGTTCGCCGCCGTCGAGAAATGCAAGTCCAACATTGCGACTATGCGCTCCCGCCTCGCCGACAAAGAGGACGAGATCAAGGAGTGCGACGCGCGTCTCGAGCAGATAAGCGCGGAGATGTCCGAACTTAAGGTCGATATAAGCCTCAACGAGAGCAGATCCAAACAGGCTTTTGAGGAAACTGAGAGGTTGAACGCCGAGATAAGCGAAGCGGCGGGAGAGTATGAAAAGATAAGGGCTATCGTCGCGGATCTTGACACAAAGATAAGCTCAATCGACGAGCTCGAGCGCATTGCCGCCGAAAGGAAGGACGAATATACAAATCTGTATGAGGAGTCCCGCTCGCAGGGTACGCAGCAACGCTCCGAGAGGCAGGAGTTGCAGGAGCAGGTCATGCAGACGCGCATAATGCTCGCGTCCTTAAACAGCGAGATAGACCGCGCTAAGGGCGACATCTCGCACTATATGCGTCAAAGAGGGGAGCTCGAGGGCAGAAAGATAGATTGCGCCGAGACGCTAAGACAAAGACAGGCGGAGCTCGAAGCCATAGCGGATAAGGCGGCAAGCGCCACACTCTCCGCCGAGGACGCCGCGCGCATAAAGGAAGTTGAGGATGACATAGCGTCGCTAAACGAGCGCAAGCGCAATCTTTCGGATGAAATAAAGAGCCTTGACGAGCAAAAGACCGCAATGTTCGAGGCTAAGAACGACCTCAACAGCAAACTCGTCCGCGACGAGGCTATGCTGGACAACGTGGATATCGAGATACGCAATCAGCAGGAGCACATCCTAGAAGAATACGATCTTACATACACATCCTCGCTCGAGTTCAAACAGGAGGATTTCGACGCGGATGCCGCCCCGAATGCCATCGCGGAGCTTAAGCGCGCTATCGCGAGATTGGGCGAGGTCAACCCGCTCGCGCTCGAGGACCTCAAGCAGACGGAGGAGCGCCTCAATGAACAGATCGCCATTCGCGACGACATCAAAAAGGCGTACGACGACCTCATCAACATAATATCCGAACTCACGGACGAGATGCGCGACAAATTCAAGACGGCTTTCGACAAGATAAACGAAAACTTCAAAGTCGTGTTCAGACAGCTGTTCGGCGGCGGCAATGGCGAGCTGAGGCTCAACGCTACCGAGTCCGACGACGTGCTCGAGCAGGGCATAGACATCTTCGCGCAACCGCCGGGAAAGAAACTCCAAAATATTGGATTGCTTTCGGGCGGAGAGCAGGCGCTTACGGCAATATCCATACTGTTTGCGATACTCAAGCTCAAGCCCATGCCTTTCTGCGTGCTCGACGAGATAGAAGCCGCGCTCGACGACGCAAACGTCAACCTGTTTGCGGAGTTTTTGAAGAAATTCAGCGACTTCACGCAGTTCATAGTCATCACGCACCGCAAGCCAACGATGCGCCACGCGGACACCATATTCGGCGTGACGATGGAGGAAAAGGGCGTCACGAAGATAGTCTCGATAGAGTTTGAGGAAGCCGAAAAACACGCGCAATAATTTGACAATTAGGACGGCGCGCAAATATGCGAAATGATATCCGAAGAAATGATATCCAAAATATAATTTTTAAGATATTGTTTAACGCTTTCCAACGCGCGTAAACCGGCAAAAACATAAACGGAGTGCAATATGGGATTTTTTCAAAAAATAAAGGACGGCATAAAAAAGACTAAGGACGCTTTTTCCAAAAAGCTGTTCTTCGCGTTTTCGGCGCGCTCGCTTGACGACGAGTTTTACGAGAACCTTGAGGAGGCGCTGCTCACCGCGGACGTCGGCGTCACAGCTACGGAGAACCTTATTGAGGAGCTAAAGGACGAGATATTCAAGCAAAAAGCAAAGAAGCCCGATGAGGCGAAGGAAATACTCCGCAGGCTCATGATAGAGGACATCGACTTTGACATTCCCGAGTACGAATACCCTCTTGTAATTTTGCTATCGGGCGTCAACGGCGTGGGCAAGACTACGGCGATAGGCAAGCTCGCGCACATGTTCAAGGAGCAGGGCAAGTCCGTCGTAGTCGCCGCAGCGGACACCTTCAGAGCCGCCGCAAGCGAGCAACTTGAGATATGGGGGCAGCGCGCGGGCGTACGCGTGATACGCCATGATGAGGGCGCGGATCCCGCCGCAGTCGTTTTCGACGCCATCTCCTCGGCAAAGGCGAGAGGCAACGACGTAATACTCATAGACACCGCGGGCAGACTGCACAACAAGAAAAACCTTATGGCGGAGCTGCAAAAAATTTGTCGCGTCGTCGGAAGAGAACTTCCCGAGGCGGACTTCCGCAAATTCCTCGTACTTGACGCGACAACGGGACAGAACGCCGTTTCGCAAGCGCAGATATTCAGCGAGGACATCGAGACGGACGGCATAATCCTCACAAAACTCGACGGCACAGCGAAGGGTGGAGTAGTGCTTGCCATATCCGACGAGATAGGGCTCCCAGTCGTCTATGTCGGCGTTGGCGAAAAGATAGACGACCTCATCCCCTTCGACGCTACGGACTTCATCAACGCGCTACTGTGATCTTCATTACGTGGGCTCCGCGCCCACACTGCGGTAAGGGACTTCGTCGTCCCATGCAGGGCTCCTCGCCCCGTACGCCCTAGGTGGGGCGCTGCCCCACACCTCGGCAAAGGGCGATTTGCCCTTCGGGTCCCAAGCTAAAAACGCGAGCTAGGCAATTCCTTGCCGTCGCTCGCATTTTTGATTGTTATGCAAGTTACAAACTTCTGCGGGAGAGCTTGACATTTACGGATGTTTTGTGTGAATGATTAACGTTACTTTTGTCTGCGCATCATCGGGGTCCCCATAAAATTGCGTAGCGATTTTGTGGGGTATAACAGGGGGATGTTTCGACTTCGCTCAACATGACAGAATATTTATAATGTCATTCCGAGCAACATAGGGGTCCCCAAAATAATTACGAAGTGATTTTTTGGGGTAAGGCGTCGAGGAATCCCCTGGTCCGAGCGTTCTTATACACGGACGGAAGTATTGTCCGGGCGATGTCGCGGAGCGAGCGGTTTCACGCTAAGTACGCAGCGAGGGCGGGTAACAGCGCTTATTTATTAAAATATTTGTAATTAAAATTCAAAATATTTTCATAATGTACGGCAAAATCGCTTGACACTGAATGTTTATTTATGTAAAATACTGTACGGTAATTTTGCTTGACAGCCTATAAATGTTGTCGGCTTGAGAGCAATGCTCGGAGGGTGCTATGGACAGATTTGAAATATCCGATCTTCGCTCATACTACGGCGCATTGCTCACCAAGAGGCAAAACGAAATGCTGAGGATGCGCTATGACGAGGACTTGTCCTTCGGCGAGATAGCGGAGATCATGGGCATATCCAGGCAAGCTGTGCTGGACGGCATAGTCAAAGGCGAGCGTCATCTCGAGGAGATAGACTCCGCCCTCGGCTTTGTCGCGCGTGACGAAAAGATCAAGCAATTGCTGAATGCTCTGCCTTGCGACGGGGAAGTGGGCGCTGCGGTCAAAGAAATATTGCGAATTATGGAGGAGTAAAATGGCTCT
>CANRBM010000098.1 GCA_947628855.1 uncultured Clostridia bacterium
AAGGTATGAACGGCGTTGACGATGATATGGCTATGTACGGTCTTGGTGTCGGTGTGGGTGGCGATGACACATTCACAATCGGGGAAAAGCCGCGCCGCCAATTCCTCGGCATAGATATGCGCGTACTGCGGCGGCGAGCATGACTATGATGCCCCGCCCGAAGATTAAAAGGAGACAGCGTGAAAGAAGTGACGGAATATGAAATTGAAAAGGCAAAACATAAACGCCTTCTTGTGCGAAAACAAAACATAAACTTGGATAAAACGCAAGTATTGCTTTTTACTTTGAAATATGCTATATTGATTTTGCCAAATGGCGCGAATTCAGTTGTCATAAATTATCTAGGAGGAAATATTGTATGGCTACTTGTCCAAATTGTAAAACAGCTGTGGGCAATGCGAAATTTTGTCCCGAATGCGGAACCAAAATACCAAAAGATCCCGACGCGGAATTAGATGCAAAAATCGACGCTTTTTTCGACGCTCTTGAAAACGCATCCCCAGAGGAAAAGGACGCTTTCTTTGGGCAGCTTGAAAAGGATCTAAACAAGAAAAAAGGATAAAAAGCAAAGACAATTCTTTACCATAACAGACAGCCGAAAATGATAAGTCTTGGCGCTTTCATAGACTTTTATCGACGGTTCATTGGTGTTTTTGCGCAGCGACTTATTCGATGTTTTGCGGTGCAAAAAATTCATCGTCTTTACACAAAGAATCATTTGCGCTTTTTGTGTAAAGATGCGATTTGCCAATAGTTTTAACTTTTTGGCAAAATTTTTAATTTTTTTGTTTTCCGCGACGTTCCCGCCCGTTTTGGGCGCAAAAAATAAAGGCTCATCAAATTGACAAGCCTATTATTTAACAACTGTGTAAAGGTATAATTTCCTCAAAATGAGCGGGATAAATGCTTGAGGACAGGGTTCAGGCGTTTGATTTTTTGCGTATTTTGCGGGATTCGAGTTCCACCTCGCTGAGGCGCCAATACTCGAGCATACGGTTTTCCGTCCAATAGTGACCGTATGCATTGTACCACTCCTTTGTGAGGAAGGGCAGGACTTTGTGCGACGGCAGGGTGTTTGCGAGCGCCTCCGTCCTGTCTCGCAAGGCGTCGGCGAACTGTTTTCGCGAATGCGAGCCGCGCACGTCGGGCGAATATTCGATAGGCTTGCCAACGAGGACTTTGCGAAGAGATTTGACGATGTAGGTTGGGTAAAATTTGAGCAGTTTGCCCGTTTTTTTGTAATACAGGTCGCCAATTTTGACAAAACCGCCATAGAAGTCGTTTATATGCTCGGTGAATTTTTCGGGGCACTCAGGAAAAATGACGAGACTTGTGCCGTCAGTAAGCGCCTTCAAGGATTCGTCGAAAGTTTGGCTCACTCTCCTGTCGTGATAGACGGGGATGCAACCTACGGCGTGAAGAAGGGGCCTCAGTAGCGCCGCAGCAGGGTGGGACAACAGCCTCCAAAACCATTTGTATTTTTTGTTTTCGCCCGCGAATTCGTCGTGATAGATAAAATTTGCCGCCGTTTCCTTGTTGAGCACTTGCGCGATGGACCACGGCCTCAGCGGTTGAGGAAAATACAGCGACGTTATTACGGGGCCGTCCGCTTGGGAATGGTTGGCGGTGTAGACTACGGGTTCGCCCTTCGTAGGCGGTTCTTCATATATAAATTCGGGTTTGCGGAATATGCATTTTGCAAGTATCCGCATAAAGCCTGTATAAAGTTTTCCCATTAAGTGACCTCTTCAAGAGCAAAGTCGTATCCGATAAAAGCGCCGCCCAAACTTTTTTGCTCCATAGAGATTTACACCGACATGCCTAAGCGCGCATCTTGATACAATGAAACATTATACCATATGTTGATAATTGTCAAGATATACGCGCTTTTTGGTAAAATTTATAAGGAGGAAAACAAAATTTTAACCGCACATATCTCTGAAAATGTATTGGAAATTAGGCGTAAAAATGCGGTTTTTGGCATAGAAAAGGGTATCGGGCAAGCAGGGGACGGCACTTAAATGCGTAAAGGAAATCGACACTCTCAAACTGCAGAGGTATAGTTTTTCAAAACGCGCAAAGGGGCAATTTTCTTTGTTTGCCTTTTAAAGCGCGAGCGAAAAAGGGCGAAATACGTCGAATATAGTCGAAAAACGTTTGACAATACCCCCGCGCGGTGGTAAATTTCAGATAAAAGAAAAAGGAGGTCGCGGGGATTGACTTCTTGTGGGCGCGATGTTGAGAATGTAAAAAAGCGGCTTGCCAGGCTGGGATTGATTTTTGTCGTTCTGTCGCTTTGCGCATGTCTTTTGACGGCGTTTGTTGCTTGCGACGGTAAAGATGACGCGGATCCTCCCGCTTCGGACGGCGACGTAGGTTCGGGCAGCGATACTCCCTCCGAGGGCGGACCGCAAGAGGGCGAGGAAGAAAAGCCTGAGCTCAAGACCTTCGACGGCGTGACGTTTGAGGACGAAAGCGTCGTCTATGACGGCGAACCACATATCATAGAGCCCAAGGGCGCGCCTTTCGGGACGCGCGTGACATATTTGTATGAGGATTTTGTGGACGTCGGCGAGTATCAAGTCGTCGCGACTCTCGAGCTTTCTGGATATAAGGCGGCGACGTTTTACGCTACGCTTACCATACTGCCCGCGACGGTGGAAGTGAGCTTCACGGACGCCACATTCGTATGGGACGGCGCGCCGCACAACATATATGTCATAGGAGCTCTGCCCGACGGCGCCATTGTGACCTACGAGTGCGGCGGCGAGACGAAAACGGGCGCATTCGCCGCTACGGACGTGGGGACATACACCGTCACGGCGCACATCACTCTTGGCAAAAATTATGTGCCCGTGGGAGACCTTACGGCGACGCTTACGATAAAAAATCGCGCATACGTCGTGAGTTTTGTGCATTGGGACGGCACTGTTGAGACGCGTGAGGTGTACCGCGGATATGGCCTTCCCGAAACACAAATACCCGCAAACAAGCCGCGAGAAGGCTACTCGCAAATGCTGTGGGATCCCGAGGATATTGCGCTGCTCAAAAACGTTACGAAGGACATCACTGTGCACGAGATAAATGGTGAGGCGCAGAAATTCGAGGTCATCCTCGACCCAAACGGCGGCATCGTATCTATAGATAAGGTCGAATATAAATACGAGAAGTTGGACGGCGGCAAGATAAAAATAACTTACACCGTCGAGGACGATATTGAGCTTGTAGAGCCGCTGAATTTTGACGGACAAGAATTTTTGGGCTGGTACGACGAAAAAGGCGATCGCGTCACCCGCCTCCCCGATGTAGCGGGACCGCGCAATATGATCCTCACTGCGCGTTGGAAGAAGTGATTTGTCTGTGAAGTGCAGACACGCACTCCGCGCAGAGCTACGCACCCACGCTGCGGCGAGGGGTTTCACCCCCTGCACCCCAAGCTAAAGGTGCGAGCTAGGCAAATTCTTGCCGTCGCTCGCGTTTTTGATTTGTCTGCAAGTGTCAAAACTCCTGCGTGAGAGCTTGATATTGACGTTAGTATTGTCTGAGTGATTAACGTTACCTCTGTCCGAGCGACATTGGGGTCCCCATAAAATTGCGTAGCGATTTTATGGGGTATTAAATCGGGGTCCCCATAAAATTACGCAGTGATTTCGTGGGGACCCCAATATCCCTCGGACAAGCGTTATCATCGCTGCACGTAACGAAGGGAGAGGTTGGGTCTTTCACTCCAATGTCTGAGATACCAATACAGGACGTGTAGAATTCTATATGCGCATCGTCCGAGAGTTTATCTGTCCAAGACGTTAATGCTTTTTGTCATGATTTTTACAAACATCTGTTCGAGCGAATTAGGGGCGAGGGGCTAAAAATTTTGCGTTTATGCGTTTATTTGTTGACTTAGATTTTTATTAAAGCTATAATAGCTATAAGTGCGCATACGTGCGCGCGCAAATTATAGACGATAATTTTTTGGAGGGTTATTCCGATTATGAAAAAAATGACAATCGACGGCAATACCGCTGCGGCGCATATCGCGTATGCTTTCAGTGATGTTGCGGCCATCTACCCGATCACTCCTTCCTCACCCATGGCAGAAAACTGCGACGATTGGGCGGGACAGGGCAGAAAGAACATCTTCGGCAACGTGCTCAAGATCGCCGAGATGCAGTCCGAAGCGGGCGCGGCGGGCGCTGTGCACGGCTCGCTTGCGGCGGGCGCGCTGACAAGCACATTTACGGCGAGCCAAGGACTGCTCCTCATGATCCCCAACATGTACAAGATCGCGGGCGAGCTGCTCCCGAGCGTTTTCCACGTTTCGGCAAGGAGCGTCGCGGGGCATGCGCTCAACATATTCGGCGACCATTCCGACGTTATGGCGTGCCGTCAGACGGGCTTTGCAATGCTCGCATCGAACAGCGTGCAGGAAGTCATGGATCTCGCTCTCGTCGCGCACCTCAGCACGATAGAGTCCAGCGTCCCCTTCCTCAGCTTTTTCGACGGTTTCCGCACCTCGCACGAGGTGGATAAGATCGACGTCATCGACTATGACGAGATCAAGTCGCTTGTCAATTTCAAGAAGATAGACGAGTTCCGCGCGCGCGCGCTCAACCCCGAGCATCCTCATCAGCAGGGCACGGCGCAAAACCCCGACATCTATTTCCAAAACAGAGAGGCGTCAAACAAGTACTATGACGCAGTTCCCGCCATCGTGCAGGCGCAGATGGACAAAGTAAGCGCGCTCACGGGCAGGAAGTATCACCTTGTGGACTACTATGGCGCAAAGGACGCGGACAGAGTCATCGTCATCATGGGCAGCGGCGCGGAGGCGGTCGAGGAGACAGTGGATTATCTCAACGCCCGCGGACAGAAGGTCGGACTCATCAAGGTCAGACTGTATCGTCCCTTCCCCGCGGAAGCGCTTGTCAAGGCGATCCCCGCAACTTGCAAGACTCTCACGGTGCTCGATCGCACAAAGGAGCCGGGTGCGCAGGGCGAGCCGCTCTATCTCGACGTCGTGTCCGCTCTCAACGAGTACGGCAAGAAGCTGACGGTGCTTACGGGCCGCTACGGTCTGGGCAGCAAGGAGTTCAATCCCTCCATGGTCAACGCCGTATATCAAAATATGGCGGGAGAGAAGAAAGATCGCT
>CANRBM010000099.1 GCA_947628855.1 uncultured Clostridia bacterium
GCCTATCTTGATGACGCGCTTTTTCTTTGTCGCGCAACGCGCTACCCTTATCGCCGCCATGACGGACTCCGTGCCGCTGCCGAGCATACGGAACATCTCGCACGCGGGCATAAGCTCGTTTATCTTCTTCGCGAGGAGCAGTTCGCCCTCATGGAAGAGGCCTGTCACGGGGCCGCAGGTGTTGAGCAGTTCAAAAACCTTCTCCTTGACCGCGGGATAGTTGCTGCCCAAGATCGTGGGACCGCCCGCCTGCAAAAAGTCTATATATTGATTGCCGTCGCGGTCGTACAGATATGCGCCCTCCGCCTTGTCCATGCACATCGGGAAAGGATAGTTGAAAGCGAGGTTGTGCTGAACGCCGCCCGGGATATACTTCTTCGCCTCTGTCGTGATCGCCTTGGAACCTGCGCACTTCGTGTCGAAATGATGAAGGATCTCCTTCAACGCCTCGTCCGAAACGCAATAGATGGGTTTGGACGTGAGCTCGGCAAGTTCAGCGTAAATTTGCTTTGCATCCTGCCAATTTGAGATGCCATAGCCGTTTGCCATAATTTTGCCTCCTAAGCTTTTATTGTATTTATTATATCAAAACGGTCAAAAATTGTAAATAAGCAATGTGCGGCAGTAAACTATACAAATGCACGAAATTGACTGTTAGGGTACAATATGACCAAAATCGTACATTCTGACAGAAAATGTAAAAAAAGATAGACAAATGTGTAAATAGATGTTAAAATAAGGATAATCAGCGACATATATCGAAAAATCGCGCCAAAATTCAAGCGGTTTGAGATATGTGAGCAATAATTTGGAGGTATATATGAACAAACAAGAATTTATCAAAGCAGTTGCCAACAAGGCAGAGCTCTCCCTCAAGGATGCCGCAGCGGCAGTCGAGGCATACAGCCAAGTAGTCGCAGAGGCCCTCAAAGCGGGCGACAAGGTCGCACTTGCAAACTTCGGCTCCTATGAACTCAAGGACAAGCCCGAGAGACAAGGCTTCAACCCCATCACAAAACAGCCCATCACTATCGCGGCTTCAAAGACTCCCGTCCTCAAGTTCGGAAAGGCATTCAAGGATCTGTTCAATTGACTTTGACATTATTCAAAATAAAGACGCTCGGTTGAGCGTCTTTTATTTTTTGTCATATAGATGTGTCAAAAGCGCAACTTACGCCGGAAATATCCGCAACTTGCGCAAATGCCCTGCTCTTACTTTTGTTCGTTCTTCTGTTTTTCTTTTGAAAATTCTTCCGCCTCTTTCTCTAAAGCGTGATTTTCTTCCTCTTCCTTCTGTTTCTGCATTTGGACGTTTTGCGTCACTTCCTCAAGGCTCAACTTCTGCTTGTACGGCTGCCCTGTGGACAAATTGTATGAAGTTTCCTTCTTGAATTTGCCTTCGAACTCGCCTATATAGATGTATGCTTGATTGTCGAACGCGCTCGCGCTCTCACTGTCGCCGTATTTGTGCTCGAGCACATAGCAGTGCCTCGGCTCTTGATACAGATATACTTTCAGATCTTTACTCTTGTCGTTGCCTTCCTTCTTCGCGCGGCGGTAGCCTATGCATACGGGCTTTTCAAACGGGAGCCTCACAAGCAACGTCTCGCCGTCGATGGGTATTACGTGCTTTTTGACGCTCGGCGACATCGCCATATTATTGACGCTGCCCTTGTTTAACGCGACAGCGGACTTGCGCTTGAGCCTCAGAGACGAGAGATAGCTCCCGCGCAACAGTATGAGGTCCTCGTCGCCCGTCAAAGCTATGTATGTCATCTCTACGCTGCTTGGATCGTTGTCGACCTTGTCTTTCCCTTCTTGCTCCGCTGCGGGCGCTGCCTGAGCGGCGGGAGTTTCTTGAGTTGTGGTCTCGGAACTTTCCTCATTCGCTATCCCCGCTTTGAATGCCGTAAAGTTTTTGATTTCACGTCTTATCACATCCATATCCGGGCGCGCTTTTTTGAGTTCGTCCGAAATGGTTTGCTGACGCAGCGAAGAGAACGTCTTTTGCGCGATGGATACGTCGTAATATTTGAGGTCAACGGGCGTCATGTTGTATACGGACATATACAAGTTCAGCAGGTCGAGAGGATCGGTAAGCACATATTTCAACCTATCTTTCTTCTTTTCCCATATATTCTCTTTGTACCAATTTGCAATATATTCGTCGAGGGACTTATCGCATTTGACGCGGTCGTCGCTCGGGATGATCCGCCTGTTGAGCTCTCTCAAAGCGGGAGCGAGACGGACGTCATCCTTCCCTTCTTCAGGCACGGGAATGTCGAAAGCGTTTAAAATGTCCTCTAGGAATTTAACAGGCAAAACGTATGTCGCGCCGCTCGACACGAGGCAGCTGTGCCAGCCCTCGACCTGATTTTTCGTAGACACCTTGCCCGTGTTGTCTTTATTGTCCAAAAAGTTTCTCACCGACGGAGGCGTGAGCCCTATAGACGCCGTATACGCGCACCAACGCAGGTGCTCGAGCCAATACAACCTGTTGACGGTGTTCTCCTTTGTCAGATCCATCCCCTTAACGCTGTACATTCTGCATGGGCTGTGCATCGCGGACGCTATGGAGGACTCGAAATTGTAGTTGCTGATAAACGCTTTCATTGTGCGGCGACCGTTGTGTATGCTGTCTATGTCGCGCGCGATACGCTCTATGTCGGGGCGTACAATGTTGTCAAACGAGAACCTTTCTTCCAATGAGCCGAACGGGTGAAGTTTGACCGTTTCGTCCTTTTCTTGTATACTTCTGCGTTTGAGCGTCTTGCAAAGCGCGTCGTCCTCTATCGCGAAATATATTTCCACATCGCCGCCCGCATGGCTTCTTAAAAGACGGGTACGCGTCCAGCTTGCGACTTGCATATTCAATCCGTCGTCGCCAAGAGCGATCAAGAATACGTCCGCCCTGTCCAGCTTGTGAGCGTCGAAAAGGGCTTTAAAGCGTTGAGTGCCGAAACCTGCGTTTTCGAATGTAGCGCTGTTCAGATAGACGCAATCGCCTTTGCCGTCAAAAAGGCCGGGGCTTAAAAACCTCAAATTTTGACCGAAGTCCTCCGCATTTTCGCTTATCATGTGGATGTCCACGGAAACTTTCTTGTATCCTGCGCCGTCTTTCATCGGCTCTTGCGCGTCGGGATCGAGGATCTGCGCGTACCAGACCGCCGTTGTGAAAAATTCTTTGGCGATCTTGCCGCTTCCGAATACGGCTATTTTCAAATGTTTGTCGTCCGCAGCCGCATTTTTCGTGCCGTCCGTATCGGCTTTATCGTCGGGCGACGTCGCATCCTCCTCGCCCTTTTGCGAGCGCACTCTGAGAGGCGCGAGCAACGCGGCGCCATCGTTCTCCCTCAACATCTGATAGACCAGGTTTTTGTATTCGTTGACGACAAAGACAGTGATGTTGCTGTCGCACCCCGCTATCGCCAGGACAGATCTCCACTTTTGCTTTCCCTCGTCGTAATAGGCAAGCTCGCGCATCTCGCAGTTGTAGCCGAAAGCCTCCTCCAAAAGCGCGCTCGCCTCGGAATTTTCCGTAAAGACGTACATATTCATATTGTCCGTCTTGAAGGGATATATCTGCTTTTTTCTCTTTACGTTTCCCTGCTCGGATGCCTCTAAGGACGTATGCCGCGTCACTGTGCGCTTCCAAAGGTCGCGCTTTGTGCTGAGAATGGATACCGCGCTGTTGAGGTTGGACCACGGATTTGTGTCCATCATGAAGTAGACTATCTTCTTTGGCAAGAAAGTGAAGAATGAAAAACTGCGCTCGAGAATGTCGTCGTCCATACATATCGCGCCTATGCGGCTCGCCCTGTCGTAAAACTCTCTGTTCACGTTGTCCTTGTCCACTTTCAAGAATATTATCGTGCAATGTTTGAGCCAAATTTCATTTTCTTTATTTTCTTCGAGGCGGTGGCGGTGCGCAAGCCACGATTGCTTGGCGATGTCCTCCGCAAGCGTTATGGAGCGCTCGTTGAGCTCGGAAAAGACGAACTTCGTGCCTTTTGAGGAATTTATGAACAGCCTGAATCGTGGCACGATAGAGCTCAACAAGTTGAAGACGATAAATCCGCCCGCAAGCGGCACAAGCACGGAGTACATCAAAGAAAGCGCCGTGTAAACATAGCGGAAAAACTTGCTTTCAATAAGCGCCGTCAGCGCCAACGCGCCTTCAAATGTCTCGTTTATGGTGAACAGCTGAAAAGTGTACGAGAGCACCTTAACAAAGCTGTCCGGAGCGTCCATCTTTTCGGGGGACATATTCATAGCGCAAATCCCCGCCCCCACAAGGAAAACGACCGCCGAAAACAGCTGTACGATCGCGATGAAATTCTTTTTGAGCCTTAGCTTGGAATCGAATTTATACCGCCAAAATATCGTGCTCGCCGCCCACAACAGCGTAGCCAATGAACATGTGATAAGAAAATATGTCCAGAACAAATCAATCCCTCCGATGTCGCTTTATTTAATTTAGTATTGTGTAAATATAATATAACATAATAAACATACATCTTCAACAAAAAAAGCGCAAAATTTTTACGACCCCGCCTCCGCATTAAAATTTGCAGAAGTGGGGTCGCACGAAATTGCCGTAAATATTCGGCGCTCTGAAACGCTTGCCGCGCTTTGATTTTATCTCCAAAAAAGAGTCTTAAGCGGCAGCGCCCTCGCGAGTGAGAGGAACCTGCAGAGAACGTAAATCTTCGGACATAAACATAAGTTGATCAAATGTTTCATCATAGGTAGTGGAGCTAAGATAATAAGTCGCGCCGTTTACAGTGAGAGTGAATCCCTCATAATCATCATAGGCGTCAATCGTCGCGGGATAACTCTCTTCCCCTATCTTTACGGTGATCCCTTTCTCTGTAATGTCTATCTCATATTTAGTACCGCTCTTTTCACCCTTGAATACGCCTATGCACTTCTTAGGGATCACGGTCTCGGAAGGTTCCGGTTGCTCCTCCTCGCCGCTCTCGCGGGTGAGGACGACATTCACAGTACGATAATCTTCGGACATAAACCCTAGTTTATCGTACTTCC
>CANRBM010000100.1 GCA_947628855.1 uncultured Clostridia bacterium
TTGGGGTGCAGGGGGTGAAACCCCTTGCCGAGGTATGGGGCAGAGCCCCAGATGAGACGGTTTTAATCTTGGGAAACGAGTTGCATGCGCAACAGAGCAAGCGAGGCGGCGAGATCCTCATGTTTGAGGGCTATGCCGGCGGGCAGGTTGAGGTGTTTTGCGGCGAAGCTCCATATGGCTTTTATGCCCGCGCTGACCATGAGGTCGGCGACTTCCTGCGCGGACCCGGAGGGCACGGTTATGATGCCGAGTCTTATGTTAAAGCGTTTGACGAGTTCGGGCAGGCGGGACATATCGTAGACGGGCTTGCCGTTTATGGACGTGCCTATGACGGCTGGGTCTACGTCGAAGGCGCAGGTCACGTTGAGCCCGTACTTCGCAAAGCCGTCATAGCCCAAAATGGCGTGACCGAGACCGCCCGCGCCCACGAGTATGGCGTCGCGCGTGTTGTGATAGCCGAGGAAATTTTCGAGGTCGGCAATGAGTTCCTTTGTGACATAGCCCAGCTTTGGTTTGCCGGGGGAGGTCGCGACAAACGCTATATCCTTGCGCACCTGCACGGGATTCAGGTCCAGCCCCGCCGCGATCATCGTGCTCGAGACGGTCTGCACGCCCTTTTTGTCCAGCTCGTAGAGATATCTGAGATAGGCGGGAAGCCTGTTCAGCGTCGCCTTTGAAATTTCCGTCCTGTCAGCAGCCATTTTACACCTCGAAAAACTTTAATCGATAAAAATATAACTTTTTTAGCGCGAAATGTCAACATCTAAACGTCAAAAAGTGCCTCAATCGATAAAATTTGCAAAAATAATAATGTTTTTCAGTTTCGATCCATATTTTATTTCTCACACGTGCAAACGTAATTAAATAGGGGGGTTGACAAAGTGCCAAAACGGGTATAGAATATGGCTAATCTCGAATTGAATTCGAGATTTGTCGAAATTTAAGAGGTGTGTATGAATTATATTCATAGAAGCGCGGAGGCGCTTGTTCAGAAGTGCGACACAACTTTCAAGTGTATTTTGGTGACGGGAGCGCGGCAAACGGGCAAATCCACTATGCTGAAAAAGTTGTTCCCCCAAAAAAAATATGTCTCGTTTGACGATCCTTTTATTGAGGCTCAGGCAAAAGACGAGCCCGAAACATTTATGATGTTGAATGCTCCGCCCGTTGTTTTTGACGAAGTGCAGCGTGTGACGGATCTTTTTCGGTATATCAAGATAAAGTGCGATGAAGAGAGAGACAAAGGACTTTTTTGCCTTTCGGGTTCGCAACCGTTTGAACTTATGAAAAATGCGTCCGAGTCGCTCTCGGGCAGGGTGAGCATAATAGAACTTAGCGGACTTTCTCTGCGTGAGATCATGGGTGACGCCTTCAACAAGCCGTTTTTGCCTACAGTGGAATATATTTTGGAGCGCAGTAAGGCGGCAAAAACTCCCAAAAATCTTTGGAAGATAATTCATCGCGGCAGCTATCCGGAGTTGCAAGATGAGGACGTTGATTGGGGGACATTCTACGCGAGCTATGTCAAGACATATCTGGAGAGAGATGTGCGTAGCCTTTCTGCCGTGCAAAATTTGGACGACTTCCGCAAATTCATGGTTGCTGTAGCCACGAGGACGGGACAGAGGCTCAACTACTCGAACATCGCCGACGAGATAGGCAAGGATCAGACGACGGTGAAAAATTGGATTTCGATACTTGAGGCGTCGGGGATAGTCTATTTGCTTGAACCGTATACATCATCCGTGCTGAAACGGGCAATCAAAACGCCTAAACTGTATTTTCGCGACACGGGGCTTGCCGCATATCTCACCCGTTGGCTCACCCCCGAAACGCTTGCGGTCGGGGCAATGAACGGCGCGTTTTTTGAAACGTTTGTCGTTTCGGAAATACTCAAATCCTACTCGAATTGCGGCGTCGATTATCGCTATTGCGTGTCGTACTACCGTGGAAAAGATAAACAGAACAAAAACGGTACAAATTCGGAAAGCGAGATAGATCTTATAATCGAAGAAAACGGAGTCCTTTATCCCATCGAGATCAAAAGCAGCGCAAAGGTGACCGCCGACGAGACCGCCGCATTCACCGTCTTGGACAAGATCGAAGGCAAAAAGCGCGGCACGGGAGCGATAATTTGCATGTGTCCTCAGCCCGGAGCTTTGCGTGAAAACATACTTCAGATCCCCGTTTGGTATCTTTAAAATTAGACAAACAAATATATATGCGGGTCGATTAAGTTTAGCTATCCTGTCTGAAAAATTCAAGCGCGTACTCGATCTCGGGGACATTAGGGCTGAGTATGACTTTCATGGAATTTATCGTCACGCCGTCAAAAGTGCCGATGACCAAAATCAAATTGTCCTGCGATGTTGTGCCCGTCATATCGCGAAGGAAAGCGTTGTCTATCACCAAAGTGAGCGCTCTTTCATTTGTGTAATTTCCGTCCTTTAGATATCCGAAACATTGCCCTGAGTCCTCAGCTAAGAGTTCTATATCGGAATCGTCGCTGATCGTCGGTTGAGAGATGTCAAAGAGTTTTGGGGCGGCCGTGTGGCAGTAGTTGTAAAATTGCTTATAGTCTATCTGATAGGCATTATAGGTCAAGTGGAAAAATTTGTAAGCGTCCTGCACGGTATACGTCGTTTTGTCGCCGAGGAGCCTCACTATATCGCCCGCGACTTTCCCGAAAATTTGCGCGTCAAAGGCATACTCTAAACCCCATTTTTCATATGCCCATTCTCTTTCGCAAAAGTTGTTTTCCTTGTTGAAAGCGCCTATAAACATTTTTTACCTCACCAATCATTGCAATGAAAGGATTTGCATTTTTTGCTCAATGAAAAGTATGCTCGGGCTTTGAAAGCCGTACTCTTTGCGCGTCTAAAAACTCATATTTGATTTCCAAACAACCTGCACTGCTGATATAATATCCCGATTTGCTCTTGTAACAGTATATCTCCAGCATTGCCAGACCAAAATGATCGTCGTCTTTCAGAAAAACGTCGGAAGGCACAGTCATTTTTTCAAGGTGTTGAAAGGTTGCCTTCCCAAATCGGCTTACATAGACTTCATATTCGCCCGAATTGAAATCTTCCGTACTTATATATTTTATAAAATGCATGCCGTCTATTTTTTGAAAATCATCATATGCCGTATCCCACTCAATTGCCGAATATGCCTCTTCGTTGCAGAAATAAAGCGCGACTCCGAAAGATATGCGTTCGTCGTCGGGGGAATATTCACTCGCAAGACCTCCGAAATAAAAATCGAGCGTGACGTCATTGATATCAAAATCGGTGTGGTCGCATTTTGCGGCGCCCATAAGCGAAGGTAGCCTCCAGCCTTGCTCAAATCCGACCTCAAGCACACCCTTTTTGTCGCAAGCAGATAAAACGCATAAAGACAACATCAAAGTAACTATGATAAATGTAATTTTTTTTAACAAACACGAAAATTTCATTTTTGTTTCCTCGCCATCGAGATCCGCGACTTAGTTTTATTTTGATCATATCCGCAAATGCTTGTACTATTTTATTATATTGTTATCTACGCTACATTCCGCGTTGTCATGTTGTCATTTTGATCATACCTTACAATATACTGTATGGCAAGAGAAGCAAAAATTCAAGTATTGCTTATATCTTGCATGAGTTTGAGGAAATTCGTTTTCGTTTCATGGGGAAGGGGGCGGAAGGCGCGTAAAAGCTGTATTTCTTCGTCGGAGAGTTGAGGTTTGTCGTAATTTATTATGCCCGCGTCGTCGCTGTTGCCGATGAGATAATCCACCGAAACGTCATAAAATTTCGCAAGCGCAATGAGCTGTTCTATTGACGGCTGCGTTCTGCCGTTCTCCCAATTGTTGTATGTCGCTTGACTTATATCGAAATGTTTTGCAATTTCTCGTTGAGAAATGCCTTTCTCACTTCTTAGCTCAAAAAATCTTATCATTTTTTATCTCCTATACGAGAAATATAAAGTTTTTTGATAATTTAGTATTGACAGATTAGCAAATATTATCTATAATTGTGTATATTGATTAAATAACTTAATCAAATCTAAAACTTGTCAATATGCGGAATTTTATCGGTTTTTCGGGCATTTTCAACGTTTTTAAATGTTTGGTGGAATGTAAGTTGACGCCCTCGATGAAATTTCGCGTATTTTTAAATGTTAAAATGGGACGAAACACTTCTGATGTTTAAGTATGAAGAGGTGATATTTTTTAAATTTATAATTGATTTTCAACGAAAAATAAAACGCCCTTCCGTCTAATGGAAGGGCGTTTAAAGCGTTTAGATGTTTTGTTTTTTCAATATTTGAGCTGCTCGTCGAAGTAGGTCGCGAGGGAGTCTATGGGCAGGCGGATCTGGGACATGCTGTCGCGCTCGCGCACGGTGACGCAGCCGTCCTCAAGGGAGTCAAAGTCTACGGTGACGCAATAGGGGGTGCCTATCTCGTCCTGACGGCGATAGCGCTTGCCTATGGACGCGGATGCGTCGAAGTCGCAGGCGAAGTGCTTGGAAAGCTCAAGATATATCTCTTCCGCCTTGTCGTTGAGCTGTTTTTGCAGGGGCAGGACAGCGACCTTTACGGGCGCGAGAGCAGGGTGCAGGTGCAGCACTACGCGGGTATCGCCCTCGCCCACTTGCTCCTCGTCGTAGGCGTCGCACAGGAAA
>CANRBM010000101.1 GCA_947628855.1 uncultured Clostridia bacterium
TGTGTGAGGAAGCCATCCCTGCTTACGCTGAGATGGCTTCTTCGACAGTCTGAGGGGCGCGGCCACGGCCGCGCCCCGGTTAGCGTATCGAAATTAAACTTCCGCGCTTACATCTTCGTCGTCCTCAAACTGGGCAAAATGCTGATGCCTTTCCGAGGGGGACATTTCAGATATGCTGCTGTATCTCGCGCTGATTCTTTCGTGCTTGGCCTTCGCCTCGGCTTTGATTGCATCAAATTCCTCCTGGGTGATCTCGCCGGCTGCAAGGCGTTCTTCCGCGTTTTCAGTCAGATAGCTTTCCCGTACCTTGTCGGCGCCATTTCGATAACTGTACCCGGTTGTGTCAATTTCTTTTTCCTCCGAGGTAAATCCGCTCTGTGCCATCTTCTCCTTGCCAATGTTGTAGCTGTAATTATCATCTGCCGCAAATACGCCAACTGCGCTGCAGGCCATGATAACCGCCGCCACCGTCATACCGAGTAATGCCTTTGCTTTCATAATAAAACACTCCTTAAAATTTTTATTTAGAACCCTTATCGGTTTCTATGGCTTTATTATACATCGTGTTTTAGGAAAGAAAATGGGATTTATGTGGAATGTTTGTGGAAAAATATTATACAAAAACAAATTGCTGTTAAGTGTGATATGTAACGAATATCTTGCTCCCAATCTGGAATTGAGATTTTCTGGCGTTCTCATTGCTATAAGGCTTTGAAACGTCTGAACAGCTTCCTTTATCGCTGATTATACTTCAAAATCAATGCAAAAATTCCGAAAGGATATAGTTCGACTGAGAGAACTAACTCGGAAAAATAAATGAGTAGCAAAAAGGAGCAGTCCCGTCAAGGGTAAAACGAACGAGCTGACGCTTACCCATGACAAAGCTGCTTCTTTTACGCTTTATGGTAGTTAGGGGTGTTAAGCCGAGAAGTGGCTTAACACCCCTTTTCTGAAAGGACATCTGCGGTCACTTCTTTTTCTTCCATGTTAGTAGGAATGCCGAGTTTATAATCACAAGCACAGAGCCCGCGTTGTGTACGAGAGCACCGATGACCGGATTCAAAATACCCGGAATCGCCAAACCGATGGCAATGAAATTCAATGTCATCGAGAAGGTGAGGTTCAGCTTAATTGTTGTCATCATGCGTTTTGCCAGAGCCAGCAAGTGCGGCAGCTCTTTCACTTCGTCATCCACGAGGGCAATATCGGCAGCATCCACAGCGATGTCGCTTCCAACGCCGCCCATAGCAATTCCCACATTCGCTTTTTTAAGAGCGGGTGCGTCGTTGATACCGTCGCCGATCATGCAGACAGCTTCGCCGTTTTTCTGATATTCACCGATATAATTCAGCTTGTCTTCCGGCAAACAGTTTGCGTGTACCTCACCGATATGTAATTCTCCTGCGATAGCTCCGGCGGCGTTTTCGTTGTCACCTGTGAGCAGAACCGGCTGGACACCGAGATTTTGTAGCTGGTCGATCATGGGCGCACTTTCCTCACGCACGGTATCTGACAGAACGATGTACCCTGCCAAAACTCTGTCCAAAGCCACATAGATGACGGTACAGCCCTTCCGAAGCCAAAGTTCCGTTTCCGTCTGGACTTCGGACGGGATAGGAACAGAATCGTCGGTCAGCATCGTCGCATTTCCCGCCAGCACGGTTGTTCCGTCTACTACGCCGGAAACACCTCTGCCGGGGTGCATTTGAAACTCACTGCAGGCGGGAATTTCTTCCTTCAACTCCTGCTTGCAACAACTCACGATAGCCTTTCCCAACGGATGCTCCGAAAGTTGTTCCACTGCGGCGGCAAGCAGATAGACCTCCGCCTCGGAACGGGCAGATACGCTCTTGACGGTTTTGACTTTCGGTGTACCGTAGGTGAGCGTCCCGGTTTTATCAAAAGTGATTTTTGAAACTTTCGCCAGCCTTTCAAGAGCGTCGCCCTCGCGTACAAGGAAGCCATGTTTCGTCGCATTTCCGATTGCCGCCATGATCGCGGTAGGCGTGGCAAGCACCAGCGCACAGGGACAGAAAACAACAAGGATCGTTACGGCACGGATGATCTGCCCTGTAATAAGCCAAGTCAACACAGCGGCAGTAAGAGCAATCACAACGACCCAAGTTGCCCACTTATCAGCAAGCCCCACAATTTTCGCCTTTCCTGCGTCAGCGGACTGTACAAGCCGTATCATTCTCTGAATGGAACTGTCCTCTCCGACCTTTGTGGCCCGCATCTCAAATGCGCCGAACTGATTGACCGTACCGCTGAAAACCTCATCGCCTACGCTTTTGTCCACGGGAAGAGACTCGCCTGTCATAACTGCCTGATTGACGGCAGTTTGACCATCCAAGATAATACCATCCACGGGGACTGTCTCGCCGGGCAATATGCGGAGAATGTTACCGACTACCACCTGTTCGGCAGGAATGACTGTTTCCACGCCGTCCTTTACGAGCCTTGCGGTTTGTGGCGTCAAATGTACCAGCTTTTCAATTCCGGCTCTCGCCTTTGCAACAGTCATCTCTTCCAGAAGTGCGCCAAGCTGCATAATAAACGCTACTTCTCCGGCTGCAAAATCCTCATTTATACAGACCGAAGCGATCAGAGCCAGTGATACCAGAACATCGGCTTTAATATCAAACGCAGTGACAAGACCGACGACTGCCTCAAGCACAATGGGAATGCCGCAAAGCACAATCGCCACCCATGACGCATTAAACGGTAGGGGTAGCAAGTCAAAAATGCTGATTAAGAGAGCAATGCCGGAGGTTACAAGAAAAATAATATCTCTTTTCATTCCGCCAAATTCCAACAGTCTATCCAGCCCTTTTATAATTTGTTTCATATAGTCCTTCCTTTCTGTACCTATGGGGGTATATGTATATTATACCGATAGGGGTACGGGTTGTCAAGAGTAAAAAAAGAAAAAGCAATCATTTTTTGAACTGCTTTTCCTAAGATACTATGTTACTGCATATTCGCAAAACGCTCCACTACTTTCGTGAAATTCTCAATGGCGTCCGCATCCCCGTTTTCCACAGCGGTCTTGATGCAATGGGTTATGTGTCCTTCAAGCACAACCTGTCCGGCCTTATTGAGAGCTGATTTCGCAGCGCTAATCTGGGAGAGTATATCCTCACATGGGACATCTTCGTCAATCATTCTGTCAATGGCTTGTACCTGACCGATGATTTTTTTTAACCTGCGATGAAGATTATCGGCATCCATACATTGTTTCATATAGGCATCCTCCATACCAATTAGGTGTATGAGTATATTATACTGTGAAACTCAGGTTTTGTCAATGGAGTAGTATGAAATTTTCATTAATCTCGTTGTGTGTCAATGATAATAACGACTGCTGTTATTGAAACTTAAAAAAACATTCGATATTTACAGCACATTACAAGCCATGCTTCGTAACATTAACATGGCAGACGTGGAACAATAGAACCCCATTTTGACGGGTGGCAATATACTATCATTACTTTGTTGGCTTTCGCTTCTGAACCCCTTGATTTTACTGCGTTGTTAGCCGTCTATTTGCTCACATAATACCCCTCTCAATATGAAATTTTTAATTCATACAAAAATCCCGAATTGCTGTTTTGTGTCTTGATTTTTCCGTTCCACCGCAATAAACACATTACACAGGTGATCTCATATGGTTTACTTAGCATGGTGCTATTTTGACGGAGACAGCTATTATTATGCCTACACTAACGAAATGTCTGTTTCAGAGTTTGCCAATCGCCTATCGCTGAAGCTTAACGATAAAATTCCGACGGGTGGAATTGTGGGAGTTAGCCGAGACAAGGATTTGCTGGAACTTCAAGCAAAGCATATTTAAATCATGAAGCTTCCTATTATTGGCGGCTTCTTTTTTTTCATTCTTTACTAATCCGTATACTATCAATGCCTTATTTTTGCTATCTATATCTTACTCATAGGAGAAATTTATTATTTTTTGATATTTTGTCGAAATAGACCGTATAAGGGCGAAAATGTTTTTGTAATTGTTGTATACTGATTACAGTCTTTTTACGGGCGGTGAAGATATGAAAGCGCAGGAAGCGGTTAAAGATCGAATACTTGAATTGTGCAGA
>CANRBM010000102.1 GCA_947628855.1 uncultured Clostridia bacterium
GATGAAAATCTATATCAACAAAATCTTGAAAAATTCAACAACAAAATCAGGCAAATTGCCGAAGAAATTAAAAATGTAGAACTTGTGGATTTGTTTAACTATTACAATATGTCCAGAACGGAAGCGCAGGCTTATGCAAATGATTATATTCATCCAAACATGGCTGGAATGAAACTGATTTCAGACTGCTTCATAGATGCGCTGTATAAAGCATATATAGAAAAATAACGCACCACTATTATACAAGGTATTTTTCTGTGTCATAAATTTAAAAGCGTTTAAAATCGCGACCTGTGTTTGATTTTTGCGTATGTCAAGGACGGCGAGAGCTCATCACTTCGTCTCCTTGAGCTTGAGCGCAAGATCGATGTTCGCGACCTCTATGCGCAGATACATCGTCTCGGAGCCGTTATCCTCTGCGTATCTCGAGAATATTGCGAAAGGCTGGGTCAAGGCGCTGTGCGCGGGTTCGCCGCCTATGTAAACGGCGTCGTGGATAGTACCGTCGTTGCCGGTCAGACTCACAAGGTTATATTGCCAATCCGCGGTGAGCACAAGGCTGAATTCCTCGGGTATGATGTCGAAAATATCCGCGGGCAGACGCATACTTTTCCCGTTTGTTTTCTTGTACTGCTCGCCCATCTTGAGGACGGCGTTTTTGAGTTTTTCGTCCGAAAAGTCAAGCCCGACAATATTCAAACCCACGGAATCTTGAACAAGTTTCATCGCGCCCTCGACGTCGCCTTCGATAAAACGCGCGATGAAACCCGGAAACATAGGCTCTACGTTTTCATTGAGCGTTTCGGCGATATCCGTATTTTTCAACTGCGCGACGAGGTTGTCCTTAGATAAGTTAGACATATATTTTCCTAGGGTGTCAAACAAAGAATTGACGTTTAAAGGTATTGTCTTGAACTGTCCATGTACGGTGCCGTCCGTCTCAAACTTGAAATACGTCTCTTCCTTGTCCAGAAATAACGCGAGGGCCAATCTCGCCGTTTCATTTCCCATCAAATTTGTATTTCCCGGATCCAACTCGTATATGCGAGTCTCGTCAAAGGTAGCGGGAGTGTACGGAGCGCTTGTTCCTTTCTCTCCGCATGCCGCAAAAGCAAGCAGACAAGCGCCTGTCACAGCCAACACGAGAACTGTCAATAACAATTTTTCGAATATCCTTTTCATGCCTTTGCACCCCCTCCGTAGTTTATGGGCGTAAAGCCTCGTATGCCCTCAAAATATGCAAACGTCGCGACTTCCATGCTGTCTGCCGCCTCTATTTTGCCTGCGACGTCGTCCACGTCCACGCCCTCGACGCCAGTATACATACGTCTCAACTGTTCAAGGCGCAACGCCTTATAGTTTTTGAGCGCGTTCGGGGACGCATACCCGAGTTTCTCAAGCAGTTTTTGCGTCTCGCAAGCGATGATAGCGTGCCCTAAATTTGACGGGTGCGTCCAATCCGTAAATATGAGTTGCCTGCCGAGGCAGTCTCCGTCGAGCCTGACGTTGCCTTCCTCGTCGATATCCGTCTTGGTCACGCGATCGAACGCGGCGTTCACGTCGAGCATATAAAAATTCTCCGGCTTATACTCTTCCATATACTTGACGATGATGTTGTTCAAAACGGCGAGCAGCGCGTCGGTCATCTTTCTGAATTGCGATAACTCCGTTATCTTCTTTCCCGCCTCTCCAAAGCGCCCCTTGACGTCCGTCACGTTTTTCAGCGCGTTGATGACTGAGGAGCGCAGATGCGACGAGCCCTCATAGTACGGATCGTACACTGTCTGGAAAATTATCGTAGCCGTAGGATTGAGCCGTCTCAACCTCGCTATCGCGTCGATCACATCCCGATAAGTGGGCGGAAAATCAAAATATACGGGTGCATTTTTGTTCTCGCTGCCGTCAGAATAGAAATTGTTTCGATAATTGCGCGCATCAGTACTGTCAAAAGGCCGATACATCCATCTGCCGTTGTAGTCGAGAATATGTTCGCCGTTTTCATCCAAATAGGGCTCGCGACTTCCCGTGTACAGCCTGTCGAGGAGAGTGTCTCCATCTCCTTCCTTAAAGCGCTCCTCGAAATCGGGCTGAGCCACCTCATAGAGCAACAGTCCCAAGTTGTACTGCAAAATGTTGTTTCCCAACACTGAAATGTGGATGATATCCGCCTGCTCGAGGTGAGTTTTCATAAGCGCGGCATTCTCGTCCTCGCGATAAAGCATGCCGAGGAGCCCGCCTATATCATCATCCGCCGTCTGCGCATATGAGGACGTCTTGTGCCCCGAGACGGAATGATTGAAATAACGCATGCCGTTGATCTTGCCAACGACTGCGTAGTAGCCGTAATTGTCTCGCTCTGCAATTGGCGAAGGTCCGATGAGCGCCTCGGCAATGGAATCGCCTAAATACACGATAGTAAGCGGTTCATCTTCTTCATCGCAAGCCGCAAATGTCAAGCAGCAAGCAGTGACGATGAGGACGGCGACAAGCGTCACTATAATTTTTTTTAACATAGTTTTCCCTCTACTTTGAAGTGGATATATTTGTGAATTTGGTTCTCATTTGAGATCTGCCCCTCTGACGTAGTGAAATTATTTTTTTGTCGTACTCACCAAAAGCTGCAAAATGCGCGCTTTAAAAACTCGTTGCAACGATTTTTCTCGTTGCGCCGATCTCCAGCGATGTGCCTATCTTGCGATTTTGGTTTTTAGGCTTATAATAGGTCACACCCTCTCGACAAAATACACTCTCGCCATCTTCTGCTCGCGAATAGGTCTGTCGTTTCTCGAGGTGGGAGTCAACGCTATGCCGTCCACGGTATCCATACCTTCCACTACCTTGCCGAAAGCGGCATATTGACCGTCCAAAAACTTTGCGTCCGCATGGCAGATGAAAAACTGCGACGACGCGGAATTCGGGTTTGAACTGCGCGCCATGGAGATGACTCCCCTCTCGTGCGAGATGGGATTCGAAACGCCGTTCAGCGCAAACTCGCCCTTTATGCACTCGTTGCTGCCGCCCATTCCCGTGCCGGTGGGGTCGCCGCCCTGTATCATAAATCCCGCGATGACCCTATGGAAAATGAGCCCGTCGTAAAAGCCCTGCGCCACAAGTTTTTTGAAATTCGCGACCGTTATGGGCGCGGCGGTTTCATTGAGTTCGACGACGATACCTCCGCCGTTTTGCATTTCGATCTTCACAAAATCTGTAGTTGCGTCTGTCTTTTTAAACATATTAAACTCCTTTTATGCTATTTCGATTTATACATCATATGCTATTTTGATCTCTTTAGAGCGCGCTTCACAATGTTTAACGCCGCTGCCTTCGCGCTTGACCAAGCCCACTGCAGGTTGTAGCCGCCGCTGTCGCCGTCTATGTCCACAGCCTCGCCTACGGCATATGCGTTTTCGCACTTGCGCGACATCATATTTCCGTCAAACTCATCGACGTTGAGTCCTCCCGACATCACCTGCGCGAGGCTCGCGTCGCCTACGCCCTCTATAACGAGGCGATAATTTTTTATCGCGTCCGCGATAGCTCCGATATTCCCTTCCGCTTTATCCTCAGAGGTACAGCCCGCCGCCCAAGCGATGCGCTCCTGCACGCGGGAGTGGAATGTGCCGACAAGCAACTCGCCTACGCTCATACATCCGTTCGCGCGCTTGCTCAACATCCGCTCCACTTCGGCTTTGGTGTACTCGGGCATAAAGTCAATTGTGAGTACGTCGCCTACCTTCGCCCTGCCGCGGGCGAGCTCTCCCGCCATATTGAATGTCGCGATGCCGCTTATGCCGAAATCCTTGAACAGTACCTCGCCCACTTCACAGCGCTCGCCTATACGTACGCCCGCCTTTACGCGCACGCCCTGCAAGCCCTTCAGCGGTTCCTTGTTTGTGCGTATGGGCGCAAGAGACGGAGTCATAGGACGCACGGT
>CANRBM010000103.1 GCA_947628855.1 uncultured Clostridia bacterium
TGTCCCTCATTGTCTTTTCTATATAGTCGGACATGCCCGAGCTCAATGAGAGGATAATAGCAATGCCGATTATGCCAATGCTTGCGGCAAAGCTCATGATCGCCGTCCTGCTCTTTTTGGAGAGTAGATTTTTCGCAGACAACCTTAGGGCGGTGAAGAATGACATGGAGGAGTTTTTCTTTTTGTATTGAAGCTTTCCATGCGAAGCGGCGGCGCCTTCTTGAGGCTTTTCGCATTTGTCGCCCTCCGTTCCTTCGTCCGTATCGCCGCCTGTGACTGTGGATGTTTGCGTATCTTCGGATGTATCAGACGCGCTCTCGCTGTCTAGCCGCACGGATACATTTTTGCCTTCCGAGTCCGTAAGCGCGTCCTCGCTTGCGACGGTAGAGGACATATTCTCGTTTAAAACTGTTGAGGAAATATCCGCATTTTCGGGATATGAGCTTTCGCATGCTTTTGTCGGCTCAAACGGAGAAGAATCCGAAGTGATCTCGCCGTCGAGCATACAAATTATGCGGTCGGAAAACTCCTCGGCGAGCAGGGGATTGTGCGTAACCATGATGACGAGGCGCGTCTTTGAGATGTCTTTTAGCAATTTCATGACCGTCTTGCTCGTCTCGCTGTCGAGCGCGCCCGTGGGTTCGTCCGCGAGTATGATATCGGGATCTCCTACGATAGCCCTTGCGATCGACGCCCTCTGCATCTGTCCGCCCGAAAGTTCGTTCGGCTTTTTGTGCATCTTGTCCGCAAGTCCGACCTCGGTCAAGGCATTCTTTGCGCGCTGTCTGCGCTCCGACTTTGGCAGCCCGCCCAGCGTCATTGAAAGTTCTACGTTTTCAAGTATCGTCTGATGAGGGATGAGGTTGTAGCTTTGAAAAACAAATCCTACGGTGTGATTGCGATATGTATCCCACTGTTTGTCGTTGTAGTCGCGGGTGGAGACTCCGTTTATTATGAGGTCGCCGTCTGTATATCTGTCCAGCCCGCCGATAATGTTGAGCAGGGTAGTCTTGCCGCAGCCGCTTTGTCCGAGAATGGACACAAATTCGCTCTCGCGGAAAGAGAGGGTGACGCCCCTAAGCGCCGTCACGGCGCTGTCGCCCTTGCCGCCGTAAATTTTGCGTATGTTTTTAAGCTCCAACATGACCGGATCCTCTTTGACGCAGTGATATTCTATGCCGATATAAGCCCGTCTTAACCGCTATGTTCAAACAATTTTGCGCCGAAAAGCTCCGAGCGATATATCTATGATGGTCTATGTCTGTAATGCTGTACAAGTAAGTACGTTGAACCGAACTTTGCAAACGCCGTAAATTTCCTGTGCTTTTGAGTCCGTATGTTTTTGAATTAACGCAGCGTTTATCTTCCGCCTATCGTCCAAGCGCGTTTTAGTATTATAATTCATCATATATCATATGTGTGTAGTATTTCAAGACAGTATTAAAAAATAATTAAATTTATGTTAAGATGCGGTTAAATTTTCTCGAACGCTAGCACTCCTCAAAAAAACGATCGTCAAATCGTGATTTGTCAAATCGTGATTTGACTAAATACGATATAGACAAGAACAGCATTGTATGGCGATCTATAATGTAGAAAAAATCAAATATCGGAGAAAAAATGAAACAGAAAAATGGCTGCTGCCGAATAGCCGATAGCCGCGAGGATTCAGTCTTTCAAACAACCGATAGGAATGACATATAGACCCGACCGACGATGAAATGTAAGTTCAAGTCTTGTAGCACAAAAATACCGATTTAAGTTCAAGTCTTGTTTTTGCATGAAAACACAAAATTACAGCTGTCTGAAACGAAAGAAAATTAAAGCGAATTTGAAAGAAAGATGATAGCAAAAATGTCACTGACTAGTGTGATATTCAGTGACATTCTTGACAAGTCGGCCTTTTTGACCAACATAGATGGAGCGGGCGATGAGAATCGAACTCACAACAAAAGCTTGGGAAGCTCTCGTTTTACCACTAAACTACGCCCGCATGACGCATTGCCTCTGCCGACGATACATGTAAAGTCGGGATCGAGGACAATGTTGCTATACCATAATAAGCAATTTGAGGCTAAATGTCAACTGTTTTTGAATTTGACATTCAAACATTTGCACAGCACACGAAATATGCTTGCGTTTTTTTTGAGATATAGCTATAATATTTAAATCAATAGTTTATTAGGATGGCAAAAGTATGTACAAACCTGTTGATACCAATCTTGATTTTGTCGCTCGCGAAAAGGAAGTTCTCGCATTTTGGAAGGAGAACGACATCTTTGAAAAGAGCGTGAAAAAAAACGAGGGCGGTCCCGAATTCAGCTTTTACGACGGCCCCCCGACCGCGAACGGCAAGCCGCATATAGGACATATTTTGACGCGCGTCATGAAGGATATCATCCCGCGTTACAAGACAATGAAGGGCTACCATGTCCTGCGCAAGGCGGGCTGGGATACGCACGGGCTCCCCGTTGAGCTCGAGGTAGAAAAGCAGCTCGGCATGGATGGCAAGCAGGATATTGAAAAGTACGGCATAGAGCCATTCATCAAAAAGTGCAAGGAGTCCGTTTTCAAATATACCGACGAGTGGCAGAAGATGTCCGATCGTATCGGCTATTGGGCGGACATGCAAAACCCGTACATCACCTATAAGGACACGTATATCGAGTCCGTATGGTGGGCGCTAAAGCAGATGGCGGACAAGGGTTTGCTTTATAAGGGCTACAAGATACAGCCGTACTGCCCGCGCTGCGGGACGGCGCTTAGCTCGCACGAAGTCGCGCAGGGCTATAAGGACGTAGAGGAGACTTCCGTATTTGTCAAATTTCCCGTAAAAGGCAGGGACAATGCATATTTCCTCGTGTGGACGACAACGCCCTGGACTCTTCCTTCAAACGTCGCGCTGTGTATGAACGGCAAGGAGGATTATACCGAGATAGAGTGCGAAGGCGAGCGCTATATCCTCGCGGACGCGCTTGTAGAAAAGCTGTTCGAGGGCAAGGAGTACACAAAAATTTCCACAAAGAAGGGCAAGGACTACGAGTATGCGGAGTATGAGCCACTCTTCGACTACGATTGCGGAATAGACAAAAAGGCGTATTTCGTCGTCAACGATGGCTATGTCACGCTGACGGACGGCTCCGGCATAGTGCATATTGCGCCCGCATTCGGCGAGGACGACAGCAGAGTAGGCAAAAACTACGACCTGCCTTTCGTTCAGATGGTGGACGAGCGCGGCAGATTCAAGGACGCCGTGACAGACCTCGCGGGAGTGTTCTGCAAGGACGGCGACAAGGAGATAATCAAAAAACTCAAGGCGGAAAATAAGCTGTTCAAGACGATGCGTTTCACTCACAGCTATCCTTTCTGCTGGAGATGCGACACTCCGCTGCTTTATTATGCGCGCAGCACCTGGTTCATCAAGGTGACCGCCGTGCGCGACGAGCTTATCAAGGCTTGCAACAGTGTGAATTGGATGCCCGATACCATTCGCACGGGCAGGATGGGCAACTTCCTCGAAAACGTCATAGATTGGGGCATTTCGCGCGAGCGCTATTGGGGCACGCCGTTGCCCATATGGGTGTGCAAGAAGTGCGGGAAGATACACGTCGTCGGCTCCAAAGAGGAGCTCAAGACGCTCGGACATATAGATGGCGACATCGAGTTGCACAGACCATATATCGACGCAGTCAAGTGGGAATGCGAATGCGGCGGCACTATGGAGCGCACTCCCGAAGTGCTGGATTGCTGGTTCGACAGCGGCTCCATGCCGTTCGCGCAGTGGCATTATCCCTTTGAAAACAAGGACATCTTCGAGGAAGTTTTCCCTGCGGACTTCATATCCGAGGCGG
>CANRBM010000104.1 GCA_947628855.1 uncultured Clostridia bacterium
CGAGCTATTGAAAAATGTAATGTTCCGTTGATTCTCGTTGGAATTTACACATTGATCTCAAGTATTATCGGGCAATGATCGGACGGCGCTTCCTCTCTCAAAATATCAGCCCTTACGATCTCTGGACGAAGGGATTTGGATACGAAAAAGTAATCCAGCCGGAGGCCGCCGGTCTTGAATCTGTTGCTGACCCATGTATATTGCCCTGTGATGCCAGGATGCAGACAGCGGAAGGAGTCCACAAAACCGCTTTCCAGAATATCCGTTATGACCGCGCGTTCCCCGTCCGTGAACCCGGCGCTTTTGCGGTCTGGGTATGACAGGTCTATCTCCTGGTGCGCAATATTCATATCTCCGCATAAAATGACCGGCTTTTTCTGATTCAGCTCCCTCACATACCTTACGAATACGTCCAGCCAGGCAAGTTTTTTCCGAATCGCCTCATTCCGTTTCCCGCCGGTACCGGTGGGAACATAGACTGTGACGAGATAAAATTTGGAGTATTCCAGTGTGAGCGCCCTTCCGTTATCGTCCCCCAAATCAAGGCCCATATCCACGGTCGCGGACAGCGCTTTGTCTCTTGCAAAAATCGCCGTACCAGACACGCCCCTTTCGGCGCTCGGGTTCCAATACTCACAGACCTGGCCCAAATCGAACTCCTTTTGCCACGGGAACATCTTTATCTCCTGAAGGCACATGAAGTCCGGGGTGTATTTATCTTTCAGTTCAAGAAAGCCTCCGTTTTTGACCCTCGCCCGAAGGCCATTTACGTTCCACGAAATAAACCTCATACTTATCTCTCCGTTTCTCTCCGTGATATACGCGGCAATCGCAGCAAAAAATTCAGTTATTTTTGTCGTATATGCTTGACTTTTATTCAGATATATGCTACTATGCAAATGGAACGGGGTGGTCATAATAGGCAGAAACGTAAAAATCAAAGCGGCGAGGGGCGCGTTGGACATGACGCAGAAGGCTCTGGCGGAGGCTGTCGGCATCTCCCGGCAGACGATGAACGCCATAGAACAGGGCGACTACAATCCAACTATCAAACTGTGCCGCGCAATTTGCAAGGTGTTGGGAAAATCGCTCGATGAATTGTTTGGTGAGGAGGACAGTTAGCATGAAAGGCAAAAAATCAAATAATATGCTCGATGAGATGCAGGACAATAAGCTGTTGAAAATTGAAGAATTCGGTTTTTGGCTGGTGTTCTGGGTATTGTTTGCCGCCATTCTTCTGCAAGCGTTGATGGGGACGACGCTAAAAGAGCTGGCCGGCGAGATCGTCGCTTTGTTTGCGGCAGGCGTCTATATCGCGATCTCCAGCTTGAAAAACGGTCTGTGGACGCGAAAATATGCCCCAACGCTCAAAGCGAACCTCATCACAAGCGCCATACCTTCGTTCATCTTGGGCGTCCTCAACGCCGTCAGAGCCTTTGTTATCCTGAAGAAGCCCATCGAATTTGGCGTTACCGCTCAAATCGCCGCGATCAGCGTCGGAGCGTACATAGCGTGTTTTGCGCTTTTGGAGGTCTTTCGCTTGATATACGAAAAGAGGCGGAGGAAATTAGACGACACCGAAGCTGAGGACGAGCGGTGACTTGGTGAGAGCTGTTCTCCGCGCCGCGGGGGGGCGTGAAAATGAAAATTAAGTGGATAAGTAAGTACGACGGGGACAATTTGCCCACGGTCGAAGTCGAAGCCGACACAGTTATCCAGATATCCGGGAGATATATTGGAAATAAGGTCAGCGCGTTTCCGGTTTTGTCCCCTGAATGGTCATTTTTTCAAAGGAGTATGTTGATATGAAAAAAGCGATTGCGTTGTTTTCCTTGACGGTTTTAGTTCTGTGTTTAGCAGGCTGCAACAGAAAACCGGTCAAAATCGACTTCCCGTTTGATGTCGAGGATGTGGAAAATATTGAGATGTACCACTCCGCGGGAGTGCCTGTAATAGTGGAAAAGAAGGTAGTCACCGCGGAAAGCGATATAAGCGCCCTATATGAAATGTTCGAGGGGTTATCATTAATAGACAAAGAAATCGAGGAAACCGCAGGGGCAGATGTGACCAGCTTTAGGTTTAACCTTTCAGATGGGACGAGCTACGAATTGATTTACGTCTCCGGCGGGGTCAAGAGAGGCAATTTGAAATCGGAGACAGGCGGCTTTGTATATTTCACAAGCGCGGATATTGGAGCGTATTGGTATGATCTGAATAGGGCGCTTAAAGCGGCGCCTGTGAATGAAAGCGAGCTGCCATCCTTCACATAAATGCCTAATTAGTTTGACAAATGCCGAAAAGTGGATTATTCTATCTCTTACGCGGGGCGCCGCGGGCGCCTTACGGCATTTTAAAATGGGGGCTGAGATATCATGAAATTATCTCTGGCGTTGGCTTTTCTCTTTTTCATCGGCTCCGTGGCCGGGTGGGTCATCGAGCTTATATTCCGGCGCTTCTTTTCCTCGGCAAACCCGGAGCGGAAGTGGATAAACCCCGGCTTCTGCACGGGTCCCTATGTGCCGCTTTACGGCTTCGGGCTGTGCATCATGTTCCTTATCGCCATGGCCGAGGCGCTCCCGTGGATAGCGGGCCTAAAATACAAAAAGCTGGCGCTTTTCGCGGTGATGGCCGTGGCGATGACGGCGATAGAGTACATAGCCGGTCTTCTCATGCTGAAGGTCGCCCATGTGCGCCTCTGGGATTACAGCGGCGTGTGGGGCAACATCCAGGGGCTGATTTGCCCCAAATTCTCCCTCATCTGGGCGCTTTTGGGCGCGGCGTACTACTTCTTGATTCACCCCAGAATAATTGAATCCCTCATATGGTTTTCCAACAATCTGGCCTTTTCGTTCTTCGTGGGCATGTTTTTCGGCGTCTTCATCATCGACATGGCCCACTCGCTGCACCTGACCGGCAGGCTCCGTAAGCTGGCAGTGGAGAACGACGTCACCGTCCGCTATGAGCACCTGAAGCTCCAGATAAAGAAGGCCCGGGAGGAGCGGAAGCTCAAGTACAACTTCTTCACCCCCTTCCGCTCCGATAAGCCGCTCTCCGAGTATTTAAAGGAGATGCGGGAATCCCTCGAGGAGAAGAAGGACAGCAAGTCCGGCAAATGACGCGCCGGGGATAAAGGGTTTTTGACAAGCTTAAAGCTCCTGCGGGCGTGTTTTGAACCCGCCCCCACGAACATGAGCGCCCGTCCCCCGTTTACCGTGTTGCCTCCAATCAATGAAAATGGTCACGTTCCACACGTACGGGCGGCTGCCCACAGCCGCCCGCTTTCGTTTTTTCGCCCAATTTTCTTTTGTGTCCCTGGAGTACCATGGCGACAGGGGGACGGCAAAAAGCGGGCTGCGCAGTATCCTAATATGTTTCCATTTGCCCGCATAGCATATTATAAAAACCAAATCGCTCATAAAACGGCTTCAAGCGTTCTTCATAAACCACTGAAATCATGTAGATACGCTTTTCTTTCAGATATTCAATCATTTTATCCATCAGGTCTGTGCCAATCCCTTTGCCCTGGTAATCCGGGCAAACCATTAAATCCTGAATATAAGCGTCTGTTACTCCGTTTGATACACAATCAATATACCCAATCAGTTTTTCATTTTCATAGACTGCAATATGGTAATAGGATGTCATCAAAGGGTTTTTATATTCTCTTTCCATCCTGTTCCAACCCACAGATTCACGCAAATCCGCCAATGCTTTTACAGACACTTTTTCGTTGAACTTGTACACCAATAG
>CANRBM010000105.1 GCA_947628855.1 uncultured Clostridia bacterium
GGGTGTACTTTTTGCCTTCCTGCGTTTGGACGGCGGCGAGGTCTCCCGCGTGTATCTCCTCGTCCGCGATATAGCAATAAGTCGCTTGGTCGTTCTCCTTGAAAATGACGTTTGCGAAGGTGTACATCTTGTCGTCGGTGGGTAGGTCTCTCATTTTTTCACTAAAAACTCCTCGTGTTTGTCGGGGGTCGCCAATATCGTCTTATAGTTGACATAGATGACCTGTCCCGGGTGCCCGCCGGGTTGGCGCTTGACGTTTCGGCGCTCGGTATAATCGACGTCAAAACTCGCGCTCTTTGTGCTCGCGGTGATCTCGGCGGCAATTGTGAGCACTCTGTCGGGGACGGGACGCCCGTCGGTGACGATTATCGTATGCGCGCCGTGCTCCGCTTTAAGATGCATCCAGATGTCGTTTGAAGAGGCTATTTTGAAGGTCAGCTCTTCGTTTTGCAGGTTGTTTTTGCCGCGGTAGATGTAAAAACCGTCCACAAGATAGATATAGGGCGGGTCGGGCTGCTCCTTGCGCACTTTGCCTTTTTGTTTTGGCTTGTTTTTGGAGCCCGTAATGGTGGCAAGTTCCTCTTCTATGGGGGCGAGGGAGGCATCAAAGGGCAGGTGCGCAAGCTCGTCCTCTATGGAGAGAACGTATGAGAGCAGATTTCTGTCCTCGACAAGTTTCTTTCCCACAAACTCCTTTGTGCGCTTCAACTTGTTATATTTGGCGTAGTAGTTGGCGGAGTTGCGCGACGGCGGCAGTTTCACGTCGAGGGGAATGTCCACCTCGCTGCCCTTGTAGTAGTCGAAACAGTGCAGGACGGCGTCCCCGCGCTTCAGGGTGTAGATGTTGTTGATGATGAGCTCCCCCCAAATGCGATATTTTTCCATATCCTCGCATTCTTTGAGCTTTTGCAGGTCGTCCGCGATATTCTTCTGTATGCGCTGTACTGAGCGCTTGACCTGCATATTCAGCGACTTCATTCGCGACTTATTGCGGTTTTCGCGGTCGAGAGCGGTGTAGAGGCAGTCGTACGCCTCGCTCATGGTGTCAAACCGCTGCACGTTGTCGCCTTGCGCAAGGCTCCTGAAAACGGTAGGGTAGACCTCGCCATCGATAATACAGGGTTCGGGTTTGAGCGTGCGGAATTTTTCCAGCGTCATATCGAGGGACTCCCGCGCTCTTTCGGACAGAGCGGAAGTCACATCCTCTATGCCCGCGCGTGTCAAAAGCTCCTCGATAGTAGCGCCCGAAAAGCCCGAGATGTTGGACATGATATATTTTCTCAGATCGCCGCCCTTAAAGGCGTCTAAAATCGCAGAACAGTCGTTTAGATAGCTTGTTTTGGGTTGCGGGACGGGGGCATACTTCACGCCGCGCAGCACGACGTGACTGCGCTCGATGTCAAGCGGGAGGTGCTTTATAGCGTCGAGCACGACAAGCTCCTCGTCCGTGAAAACGAGGTTTGAATATCTGTTCATTATCTCGACGAACATGAAATAGACCGCGTCGTCCTTAAGCTCCGTCTTTGCGTTGAACTTGATGCGGATTATCCTGTCCGAATTGTACAGGGAGACATCGTCTATGCTTGCGACGCTAAGATATTTTCTAAGCAGCATGAGCATGGCGGGCGCGACGGCGGGGCTTTGCTTTTTTGAGACGGTGAGATGTAGCCTCGGAGTCTGCGCGTTGCAGGACATAACGAGGCATTGATTTTTGCCTTGAGCGCGCACGAAAAAGCGCAACTCGTCCACTTCCGGCTGTTGTATCTTGTCTATTCTTGCGCCTTTCAAGGCGGCGCTAAGCTCATCGGAAAGAGCTTTAAGTGCAAACAGATCGCTTCCCATAGCTATATGCTATCATTTTTTTTGTTAATTTTCAACCTCGCAGGACGATTTTTATGTTGCATTTTGATTTATCATCTGTTATAATCTCTATTACTTGTGAAATTATTATGTGCCCTAAGGCATTTGGAGGAGCAATGAACTTTACATCTGAGAAGCTCGAGAAGAGCCAAATCAAACTGTGCTACACCGCCTCAAGCGAGGAGTACAACGAAACGGTCAACACCGTCTACAACAAGACCAAAGGCAAGTATGCCATTCCCGGATTCAGAAAGGGACACGCCCCGCGCAAAGTCATAGAGGGGATGTACGGTCCCTACGTGTTTTTCTCGGACGCGGTGAACGAGCTTGTGGACAAAGCTCTCGGCGAGCTGGACGCCTCGAAGGAGTACGACATCGTGTCCGTTGACAACGTGGACGATGTGGATACTTTGGAGGACGGCGGCGTCAAATTCACCCTCCTCATCACCGTTAAGCCGGAAGTCAAACTCGGCGAGTACAGAGGTATGGGCGTCGAGAAGAAGGAAGAAGAGGTCACGGATAAGGATGTTGACGAATATATAGGCAATCAACAGCTCAAGCAAGCGCGCTATATCGACGTCGATACGGCGGCAGAGCTCGGCAACACCGTCACGATAGACTTCGTCGGCAAGCATGACGGCGTCGCTTTCGAGGGCGGCAGCGGCAACGATTATGACCTCGAGCTCGGTTCAGGCACGTTCATTCCCGGCTTTGAGGAACAGCTTGTCGGCGTAAAGGCGGGCGACGTGAAGGACGTCAACGTGACTTTCCCCGCGGAGTATCAAGCGGAGGAGCTCGCGGGCAAGGACGCGGTGTTCACCTGCACTGTCAAGGCTGTAAAGAAGAAGGAGCTCCCCGCGCTCGACGACGAGTTCGCAAAGGATATTTCGGAGTTTTCAACTTTTGAAGAGTACAAGGCGGACGTGAAAGCCAATCTCGAAAAGGAAGCAAAAAAACGTAGCGATCGCGCCTATGAGGACGCCATAGCGGACAAGCTTGTCGAGCTGAGCGAGGTGGAGATCCCCGAGAGCATGATAGAGCGCGAGGCGGAGGACATGGTGCACGATTTCGAGGCGCGCCTCAGCTATCAAGGGCTCAAGCTCGAGCAATATCTCGAGTATACTCACATGACGAGAGCGCAGATGATCGACGAGTACAAGCAGACGGCAGGTCAAAGAGTCAAGATCCGCCTCGTAATGGAAGCGGTGATAGAAAAGGAAAACCTGCAGATCTCCGACGAGGACATAGATGCGAAGATAGCCGAGATGGCGGAGAGCAACTCTATGACGGCAGAGGAGTATCGCAAGTCCCTCACTCATGAAGATTTTGAATACATCATCAATTCCGTTATGTCCGCAAAGCTTATTGCATTGCTGAGAGAGTGCAACGAGCAACCTGCTCCCGAGGCGGCGCCCGCAAAGAAGTCCTCGAAGAAGAAAACCGCCGAGAACAAGAGCGACGACGCTCCCAAGCAGGACGAGGAAGCCCCCAAGGAAGAGACGCCGAAAAAGAAGGCTCCCGCCAAAAAAACAGCAAAAAAGGCAGAGCCCAAGGACGGAGAGGCAGAATAAACCTCTCGCTAAATGTGTAAAATAAAATAACTGCCATCAAATGGCGACCGACTGAATTTGTCGGATACGGAGGATCATTATGGATATAAGAAACCAAGTTATACCCTATGTGGTGGAGCAGACCGGCAGGGGCGAGCGCACCTATGATATTTACAGCCGCCTTCTCGAGGACAGGATAATCTTCCTCACGGGCGAAGTGAACGACGTCACGGCGGACCTCATCGTCGCCCAGC
>CANRBM010000106.1 GCA_947628855.1 uncultured Clostridia bacterium
CCTCCGACCTGCTTTTAGTTGACGGAGCGGTAGTGGTTGCAGACAGCAACAATATGCGGCTTGCCTACATTGCCCCGTCCGCCGCTTCGCTGATCCCCTACCCGCTTGACAGCAAGCCCCTGCGCCTCGCGAGCGACGCGGACAAGGTGTACGCCCTGCTCGAGAGCGGCGCCATAGCGAGTTTTGAGATATCGGACGGCGCGCTTGTCCCGCTTGACAACGTCTACACGCCCGCGGAGAACGCGCCGCAATTTTCCGACATCGTGTGCTACGACTCATATCTGTATGCCGTGGACGGCGCCTCGCTGTACATGTGCATAGGTGATGCATTCTATCCCGTCGCGCAGCTCGAGGGCGCGCGGCGCATTACTGTCGCAGAGGACGGCCGCTGCTTCTACGCGCTGACGGACAGCGAGATATTTATGCTCGATCAAAAAGGCAACAGGCTCCCCGCGCGGCTCACGGGCGATTTTTCCTCCGCGCGAGATATAGCTGTAGACTATGCGGGCAACGTCTGCGTCCTGTACGCCGACAGGGCGGAATATTTTGAAAACGACATTTCGTCCCTCAAAAAGACTGCAACGTACGAATTCAATTCGACGCAATACGCCGCGACAGCGACCTCGTGCACGCTTGCGGGCGACACGCTGTACTTCTCCGCCGAGGAGAGCTTTGTCGGCAAGATGAAAGTGGATTTCGTGACGGATGAAGGCTACACGCCTCCCGCGCTCCCCGCGCTCAGTGACTCGACTTACCGATTTGCCAAACTTAAGGACGACACGTCTTCATATTTCATCCCCGCGACAGACGGCAGAGCGGACAGCGTGATTCCCGCGACGTCAAGCGTACTGCTTGTACTTGACGCTCCCGCGGGAGACGGGCTTGCGTACGCAATGGACGTCGACAAACTGTACATCATTCCGACGGCGGATTTTGAGGAGGTCACGCCAACGTCCCTCGGCGACAAGGCATACAAAATGAAAGAAGAAGGCACGCTGTATCGCCTGCCCTACCTCGACGAGGGCAGCATAACGCTCGCGAAGGGCACGCAAGGCGTCCGCGCGGCGTCGGATTGCGCGGGTTATGATGGCAACCGTTGGCTCATAGTCAGCTATGACGGCGAGACCTATTTCGCTCCCGCGGAGCTGCTTGAAGAGGACCTTGCTCCTCCCGTCGACCCGCAGCATCCGGACGAACCTCAACGACCCGAGGAACCAAAGGCGGTATATGGCAGAGCTAAGGCGTCGCGCGTCGGCGGCACGGTGGACATCTACTCCGATATGTCCGAAACCAGCGTGCTCTCCCCCATCGTAGACGGTAAAAAGGTCGAGATCCTCGCTACATATGCTGATTACTATCAAGTGCGCTACGGCGATGTCGTCGGCTTCATGCGTGCGTCCGAGGTCAAGATCGGCGGACTGACGACGGTGCAGATCGTGGCGATCGTGCTGTCCGTGCTTGTACTCATTGCAGGTACAGGCATATCCGTGTCGATCTACGCCATCAAAAAACGCGGCGAACCTGAAAAATAATTTACGTGTTGATGCGCTCCACACCTCGGCAAGGGACTTCGTCCCCTGCACCGCTCCCAACCGATCTTGAACCGTTAGGTTGGGATCTTTTATGCAAAAATACAGACTGATATGCCGATTGAACATTGTATGCGCATATTAATATTGTAAAGATCAAGTCGCAAAAACGGCCACATGGGTCTCGAAAACGCTGCGTAAATCAACAATAGATATGTTCGCCATTGAAAAAACTCTCCCGCGCTTATAGTAGCGGTGCGGGGGAGTTTTTCGGTGATTTTAAGATATATCGCGAAGGTTTATCCGCGGGATATCGCCCTACGTTACGCCTTCTTGACGATCTCCTTGAGTTTGAGGTCAACGCGGTGTTTCTCGTCTATCTTGATGACCTTGACGAGCACGATGTCGCCGACATTCACGACGTCCGTGACCTTGTCCACGCGCTTGTCGGAAAGCTTGGAGATGTGGATCATGCCGTCCTTGCCGGGCGCGAAGTTGACGTTTGCGCCAAACTGACCCTTGTCATTCTCCATTATCTTGGTGACGACGCCCTCGTAGATGTCGCCGACTTCGACGTCGCGCACAATGGTCTCGATGATGTTCTTCGCCTTGTTGATCGCGGTCATATCGTTGGACGCAACAAAGACTACGCCGTCGTCGTTGATGTCGATCTTGACGCCCGTATCGTCTACTATCTTGTTGATGGTCTTGCCGCCCTTGCCTATGATGTCGCCGATCTTGTCGGGATCGACCTCGAAGGACACGATCTTGGGCGCCCACTTGCTGAGCTCGGGACGCGGCTCGGCGATGACTGCCTTCATCTTGTCGAGTATCTCAAGTCTGCCCTGTCTTGCTTGCTCGAGCGCTCTCTTCAAAATGCTCTCGTCTATGCCCTTGATCTTGATGTCCATTTGTATGGCGGTGATGCCCTCCGTGGTGCCCGCGACCTTGAAGTCCATATCGCCGAGGAAGTCCTCGAGGCCTTGAATATCCGTGAGCACTGCGACTTTGCCCTGCTCCTCATTCTTGATGAGGCCCATAGCGATGCCTGCGACGGGCGCCTTGATGGGTACGCCCGCGTCCATGAGCGCGAGAGTGCTGCCACATACGGACGCCTGTGACGTCGAGCCGTTGGAGCTCAAAATGTCGGACACGGTGCGGATAGCGTACGGAAATTCCTCTTCGCTGGGCAGGACGGGTTCCAGCGCGCGCTCGGCGAGGGCGCCGTGACCTATCTCGCGTCTGCCGGGACTCTTGAGCGCTTTCGCCTCGCCTGTGGAGTAACCGGGCATATTGTATTGGTGCATGTATCTCTTATAATAGTCGTCATCGAGACCTTCCAGCCTCTGCGCCTCGGAAATCGTGCCAAGTGTGCAGGTGGTGAGAGCTTGAGTCTGACCTCTTGTGAACACTGCGCTGCCGTGTACGCGCGGGAGCATGCCGACCTCTATCCAAATGGGACGAATCTCGGTGAGCGCTCTGCCGTCGGGACGCACGCCGTCGTTGAGTATCTTCGCGCGGACCTTCTCTTTTTTGAGATAGTACAGGCTGTCGAGGATGAATTTGATCTTCTTGGGCTCGTCGTTGAAATCGTCCGCAAAGTGTGCGAGCACGTCCTCGTTGAGAGCGTCCTCTCTCGCCTCGCGCTCATAGCGCTCAAACGCCTCGAGCACATAATCCATCTTCTTGTCCGCATATGCGCGGACTGCGACGTCGATAGCCTCGGGGATATGCTCAAGCTCTATATCCTGTTTGGGTTTGCCGACCGCCTTTTGTATCTCCTCGATGAAGGCGACGATCTTTTTGATCTCCTCATGTCCGAACATTATCGCGCCGAGCATCTCCTCTTCGGTGATGACTTCCGCGCCCGCTTCGACCATCATGATAGCGTCCTTCGTGCCGCTCAAATTGAGGGTAAGGCGGGATTTTGCGCGCTGTTCGCTGTCGGGATTGATGACATATTCGCCGTCTACAAGACCTACGACAACGGAGCCTGTGGGGCCAGCCCACGGTATATCCGATATGCTGAGCGCGACGGACGAGCCGATCATGCCGAAAACCTCCGGCGGGATGTTGGTGTCCACGGACAGCACTGTCGCGATGACCGTCACGTCAT
>CANRBM010000107.1 GCA_947628855.1 uncultured Clostridia bacterium
ACGCGATCTGGAACGCAAATATAATCTGCATCCGAGTATCAAGGGTGAGGAGCAAGCCGACAAGGTGGGATTGCATAGGGTAAACTACAGGGAAGGCAATGTCAAGCAGCAGATCTCGTCCGTTGTACGCACCTGCCTGAACCGTTATAAATGCTCGTCCTACGGTGAGTTCCGCACGCTGCTGGAACTGTTTAACGTTTTGGTCGAGGAGCGTACGGGAACTATCGACGGCAGAAATTATGCGGGTATTGTCTACGGTGCCCTGACCGACGACGGCTATGGCATCGGCACGCCGTTCAAATCGAGCCGTATCGGCCGGGATGTCGGCTACAAGGCTCTTCAAAAGTATTACGAGCGGTCGAAGAGTGCGCTGAAGCAGGACGGGTCGCTCGACCGGCTGCGACAGACAGTCCGGGATGCCATGAGTCCGCACAATACGCGGGACGAGTTCCGGCAGCTGCTCAAGGCGGAGAACATCGACGCTATCTTCCGCATCAATCCGGTCGGCAGAATCTATGGCGTGACTTTCATTGACCACAATGCAGGCATCATCGCCAACGGGTCGGTGCTGGGGAAAGAGTTTTCGGCAAATGTCTTCAACGAATTGTATCCGGCACCGAAAGAGATGCAACAGGTCGCAGAACGACACGCGGAACAGCAGCACGAACAACGAAGCCATACGGCAAATCCCATTTCAGGAGTCGTGGATACGCTATTGGATTTGGCTGATACGCGGGCTTACGAAGAGCAGCAACGCCAAATACGGAGGCGGAAAAAACGAAAACTGCATCGATAACTATCAGATTGTTTATTTTATGTCGCAAAACTTTTTTATGCCATCGGCAATCCATTTATTGAAACATGCAAAGCAAATGGAATAAAAATTCGAATAAGAAAGCAAAAAGAGGAGCTAACCGTCACGGCGCCCCTCCGGATGAACATTTCCGACAAATTTTGAACTTTTTATTTTTACTGTTATGGTAAGAAATGCTCATTTTTTATTTGGGCAATGTTGCAGCCCATCCTTCATTCTGCTCGACACCGAATCCTGCCGTGATTTCATCGCTCGGTATAGGGAAAATCAAATCCGAGATCTTATATCCCGTGTAAGTGAAAGCGATATTAGGCGCTTGATACGCATAAACGTCCGCATTCTCATTCCAACGGCGCAGGTCATAAAGCCGCAATCCTTCTTGGAACAGTTCGCGGGCGCGTTCGTCCTTGATGAATGTCAGCAGGTCACTCTTGTTTGCAGGCAGGTCACTTGCCGATGTAATCGCCGAATTACGTTTAGCGACATTCAGCAATGCCTGCTGTGCCGCAGCGACGGTTCCTGTAGAGCTCTGAACATTCGCCTCGGCAATGATCAGGAACATCTCCGGAGCGTTGACGATATAGTTGGTCGCATAAGCGGAATTGCCGGACGAGTGGCACGAATATTTCCCTCCGGTAAATATGGGCACGGCATCCGTTGATGTTCCGGCCCATCCGAAGATCGCAGTACGGCAATCGGTAGTCTCGTAAAGCGCCTGCAATTTCGGACTGGGACTGAAATTATACGTCGACCAAAGCGTTCCGCAGGAGTTCGCCGACCAGTTGTCCGTAGCGGAAATCGCCAGCGCATACATGCTCTCGACATTGGCATTGCTGGTATAAAGGGCCCTATAATCTGCGGCAGTATAGGCTAATGCCGAGATTCCCTTGGCATCGAGAGCTGCTTGGGCGCTATCGGCCGCATCCTCCCACTGTTCCAGATAAAGATATGTGCGGGCCAATAAACCATATGTCGCAGCTACGTTGAAATAATAAAGTTCTCCTCTGTCGCCTCCCGCCGCCGTGAAATGCGTCAGAGCATTTTTCAGATCACCGACCACGGCTTCGTAACTCTGTCCCACAGTCGAGCGGCTTACTTGCGTGAGCGCTTCGATAGGCTTGTCTATGACGACGATTCCCGGCTGTGCGGAAAAATCCGTTCCGTCTACTTTGATCTGATGGCAGAAGATGTTGGTCAGCATCAACTGGGCATAGCCCCGCAGGGCATAAGCTTCGGCCAGATACAGATCCAGCGATGCCTTATCATCGGATTCTTCGTATAGCGCTATTGCAGCCTCGATAATGCGCGCCGCATTATCGGCTACTTTGTACCCGTAATCCCAAATATAGTAGAGGTAGAGATCCGTATCGGTGAATGTAAAGGTATAAATACCGTCCCAATGTCCCGTTTGACCGTTCCAATAGGCTATATCTGTCGGCACGTCACCGATCGTTATGGCGTAGTTGCCTGCGAAATAACGTGTAAACAGGTTATAGTAGGCACCGTTGAGTGCCGTGGCGATGTTTCCGACCGAGTTGAGAGCCGTCTCGGAGTCTACGCCCTGAAAGTAATTCGTATCGAGGAAATCGTTTCCGCAACCGACACTCCCGCCGAGCAGTAAGATCATTGCGGAAAATTTCAATATTGCTTTTTTCATATCCTTTCGTATTTTAATTTATGTTCTGATAGTTAGAAAGTAATCTGAATGCCGCCGGTGAAGGTTCGTGTGGCGGGGTACTGCCATGCAATCACGCCGGAGGTGTAGGTTTCGGGATTGTAGCCTACGAAATCACTGGCCGTAAAGGTATAGGCATTGTCCAGCGAAACATAGATGCGCAGTTTCTGGATAAATGCTTTTTGCGTCCATTTCTGCGGTAAGGTGTAGCCCAGCGTGATATTGCTGATGCGCAGGAAACTGGCGTCGTAAAGGAACCGTGAAGAGGTCTGCGTGGCATTGTCGGGATCTCCGTAGATATATTGCGGATATTTGGCATCCTTGTTATCTTCGGTCCATGAATTGAGCGCGACATCCTTGAGCGGAGTGCGGAACGACATGCCCCAACCTGTAAACCGTGCTCCCGAATCGTATACTTTACCACCCAAACGATAGTTGAACGCGATGCCGAAATCCATTCCTTTCCAGCTTAGATTCGTTCCGAAGCCGCCTAATACTTTCGGATCGGCCGAACCGACATAACGCTTGGCGGCATCGTTGTAATTCGAAGTCGTTTCATCTCCGGATTCATTGAGATACCATAACGGTTTTCCCGTTTCCCGGTTCACACCCGCATACTCTTTCATATAGAACTGCCTGTAAGGGCGTCCCTCCTCGATAATCGAATAGGTGTCCTCGATCGGCTCGTCGGTAGAGAGTTTCACTACACGGTTTTGATTCCATGTCAGGTTCGCATAGGCCGTCCATGTGAAATCGCGCTTTTGCATAACAGTGGCATTGACTGAAAACTCGAGACCACGGTTGCGGATAGAACCGATATTCTGATAAACAGAGGTCTGCCCCGTAGTCATCGAGAGCGGCACCTCGAACAGCGCATCCGTAGTCTTCTCATTGTAGTAATCGAATGTAAGATTAATACGCTGTATGAACGAAAGGTCGAATCCCGCGTCAAACTTTTTCGACACTTCCCATGTCAGATTGGGGTTGGCAATGCTCCCCGGAACCATACCCGGTGTCTGATTATAATTATACCC
>CANRBM010000108.1 GCA_947628855.1 uncultured Clostridia bacterium
ATGGCTACTGCAAGATCCCGCAGTGCACTGAGTTTTCGCAGGACGCCTGTCAAGGAGTGTTCGACTTGCCTATCTTCCCCGTATGATCGGCACGACAAAAGTAATGTCCGTCACTTGGCGGGCATTATTTTTTTTATAAAGTTGAAAAGGCACAATGAATATGTTATTATAAATATATGAAAGTGTTTGCGATAAGCGATCTGCATCTCTCTACCGCCGTGGAAAAGCCTATGGACATCTTCGGCGCGGGCTGGGAGAACCACTTTGCAAAGATATGCGAGGATTGGAAGAAGAAGGTCTCCGACGGGGACCTCGTTTTGCTTGGCGGCGATATGTCCTGGGGCATGACTCTTGCGGAGGCGGAGCCCGACTACGCGCTCGTTGACGCCCTGCCCGGTCTCAAACTTGTAGGAAAAGGCAACCACGACTACTATTGGTCGTCTCTCGGCAAAATGCAGCAGCGCTTCAAAAACTTTATGTTTTTGCAAAACAACGCCTACCGCATACTGAGCGACGGCACAAGCTATTGCTACGCGACGGCGGCGCGCAAAAAAGGCGAGCTGTCATCTTGCGACGATCGCGGAGTCGTCATAGCGGGCTCGAGAGGCTGGACGATACCTACAAGCGACAGCTCTGAGCAGGACGTAAAAATATATGAGCACGAACTCAGACGGCTGGATCTTTCCCTCTCCTCGGCAAAGGAGCTTATGAGGGACGGCGACGCGCTCATAGCCCTGTTGCACTATCCGCCTTTCGACGCAAACTACGCCTCTACCGCCGTCACGGATATGCTTGAAAAATACGGCGTAAGCCACGTATTGTACGGGCACTTGCACGGCAAGGGCGTCAGGGTCACGCATAGACTTTTCAAAAACGGCGTGGAATACATCTTGACTTCTTGCGATCTTGTAAACAACAAATTGCAATTCGTTCTGGAATTTTAAAATCTCATTATGACAAAAAATCGCGCCATATCGCGCGATTTTTCGCATCAAGTATTCTAAAAACTCAAACAAATTAAAATACTTTTCGGATATTGTCGATGGATTATTCGACGTTTGCAGATTCAAGCAATTGGTCTATGCGCGCAAAAACTTCCTGTTTGCCTATGCCCTTTTCTGACGAGGTGACGATGACGTCTGCCGCGCCTATCCCGAGCGCGCTCGCTACGGTCTGCCTGCATTTGCCCTGCTGAAGGCGGGAGAGTTTGTCCGCTTTTGTCGCTATTATAGTGAACGGAATGGAATAGGTGTACAGATAATTCAATAGAAGTTTGTCGTCCTCGGTCGGCTCATGCCTTAGGTCCACAAGCACGAATACGTTGATGAGATTTCTGCTTTTGCTAAGATAGTTTTCAATGAGTTCGCCCCACTTCGCCTTCTCCGCCCTGCTCACCTTCGCATAGCCGTATCCGGGGAGGTCTGCAAAATAATACTCGCCGTTGTTTATCTCGAAGAAGTTGATGAGTCTCGTCCTGCCCGGTTCGGAGGAAGTGCGCGCAAGCTTGCCCTGTCCCGTAAGCATGTTGATGAACGAGGATTTCCCGACGTTGGACTTGCCCGCGATGGCTATTTCGGGCGCGGCAAAGTTCGGAATGTTGCCCACGTTCGCTACCGATGTGACGAATTTTGCCTGTTTTATCATAATTTTTCCCCCCTTCTCTTCAACTCCATATGCAGTCGTAGCTTGGATGGCTTTCCTCATATGTTTCGACTGCGGAGCGTTTCAACTTCGTTGCTTCCAAAGCGCCGCCGTACAAATTTTATTCAAGTTGTTCGGCGTACTTGTCAAAGGACGGGCGCATTTGGCTATAAAAAAGCGCGTCCCGTTTTGAAAACGCGCTTCAAATGTCAAGCGAGCTTGCCCTCACTGTCCTGTTTTCTTACGACGAGAGGTTTTGCGGTCTTGGCTATGGCGTCGCTTGTCACGATGACTTTCTTCACGCTGTCGTCGGAGGGGATCTCATACATAAGGTCCAAAAGCACGTCCTCGAGTATAGATCTCAAGCCGCGCGCGCCCGTATTCAGCCTTATCGCCTTATTTGCGACGGCTCTTATGGCGGCGTCTTCGAATTCGAGTTCCACGCCGTCGATATCGAATTGCGTCTTGTATTGTTTGACAAGCGCGTTCTTCGGCTCGGTGAGTATTTTGACAAGCGCGTCCTCGTCGAGCGCGTTGAGCCCTACTACGATCGGCACTCTGCCCACAAATTCCGGAATGAGACCGTATTTGATGAGGTCGGCGGGTTGCAGGTCCTCGATAAGCTCATCATAGCGGTAGTCCTTGGTCCCCTTGACCGCGGAGCCGAACCCCAGCTTTGAGCTGTCCTTGCGGTTGTCTATTATCTTGTCGAGGTCTACGAAAGCGCCGCCCAGCAGGAACAAAATGTTTGTGGTGTCAAGCTGATAGCACTCTTGATTCGGATGCTTCCTGCCGCCCTGCGGAGGTACGTTTGCCACGGTGCCTTCGATTATTTTGAGCAATGCCTGTTGTACGCCCTCGCCGCTGACGTCGCGCGTGATGGAGACATTCTCGCCCTTCTTGGCGATCTTGTCTATCTCGTCGATGTAGACGATGCCTATCTCGGCGCGTTTGAGGTCTCCGTCCGCCGCTTGGATGAGCTTGAGCAGGATATTTTCAACGTCCTCGCCAACATAGCCCGCCTCGGTAAGCGTAGTTGCGTCCGCAACTGCAAACGGTACGTTGAGTATCTTCGCGAGCGTCTTTGCAAGCAAGGTCTTTCCCGAACCCGTAGGTCCCAAAAGCAACACGTTGCTCTTTTCTATCATGACGTCGTCGTCCTGCGCGCCGCTGCGCATGCGGTTTATGCGCTTATAATGATTGTACACCGCGACGGAGAGCACCTTTTTCGCGCTCTCCTGCCCGATGATGTACTCATCCAGCTTTTGCTTGATCTCGGCAGGAGTGTACAGGCTGAGTCCCGTAGAGTCCTCTCTGCGGCTGCCCGACATTATCAACTCGCACACCTCAACGCACTCGTTGCAGATGTTGACGTCGTTCGGACCGCTTATGAGTTTTTCAACCTCATCCTCGCTCTTGCCGCAAAAGCTGCATATCTGTTTTTTGCTGTATTTGTCCATATGCCCTCTTGAAAGCTATGTTGAGTCTTGCTTACTTCCTCGTGTAGAATATCTTGTCCACAAGTCCGTATGCCAATGCCTCTTCGGCATTCATAAAGTTGTCTCTGTCCGTATCGATCTCTATCTTCTCGATGGGCTGAGAGGTATTTTGGGCGAGGATGGTGTTGAGGCGCTTCTTCGTCCTCAAAATAGCGTTTGCCTGTATGGCGATATCGCTCGCCTGTCCCTGCGCGCCGCCGAGAGGCTGATGTATCATTATCTCGGAATTTGGAAGAGCGTATCTCTTGCCCTTCGCGCCCGAGGAGAGCAGGAAAGCGCCCATAGACGCGGCGAGACCGATACATATCGTCGAAACGTCGC
>CANRBM010000109.1 GCA_947628855.1 uncultured Clostridia bacterium
CGACTTTCACCTTGGCAAGGTGACACTCTACCACTGAGTCACTCCCGCAAAACGATTGCCTTATTACTATATCAAAACAGCGGCGATTTGGCAACCACTTTTTTAAAATTTGGCAGAAATAGTTTAATAAGTCAGACGCAAACGCTTTCTTGCCTCAAACAAATAAATGGTAGATAGTGGAGTTGGAAACTCTTGCCTATTTTTTCTATCGTTTTACTTTAGCTTAAAGCAAAAAGCGTGACGAAAAGTCTATGAGGGCGTTAAAGCACTATGCAGTTGCATATGCCGCTGTTGAAGGTGTCGCCGTCCATTGCTATTATGCCGTCGTCCACAAATGGCGTATTGTCGCCGTTTTCGTCCTCGCCAATGCTGCCGTGATAAAGCCTGTTCGCCTCCCTCGCCTGCCAATGTCCGCAGACTATCGTCCTGTCCTGCACACGTACGCCGTCGCGCCACGCCTTTGTACCGTGCGCCCAGCGCGAGGCATACCAATCTCCGTTTTGCCAATCGGATATGGGGAAATATCTGTCCGCCGCCGCAAAATGGTCGCAGGGAATATAGCCGTGCACGAATATATAGTCGTCCAAAGTCGCATAGTTCACGCTTTTACTCTCTATGAACTCCGCCACGGACGACACCGCATATTGTATCCTGTTTGCGAGCTGTAGCATGCGCCGCGTATCGCCAGCGTCGTAAATCCAAGCGAATTTTTCAAACGTGGGTTCGCCCAAGAATTGCATGATCGTCTCCACCGTGCCGTTGAGAAAATGCGCCATATTCGGTCTCTGCCCGAGCATAAATTGCTCCAGACAGCGGAAAAACAGATCCTCGTGATTGCCGCGCACGTATGTGAGCCTGTCTCCCAACCCCTCGAAAAATCCGAATGTAGCCTTCGCCGCGTCCCCTCTGTCCAGCATGTCGCCAAGCAATACCACCTTGTGACGAGGATTGTCAATGTCAAAGCCATTGTCCTCAAGCGCCCTCATCATAGGTTTGTAAAAGGCATGTACGTCCGCGAGAACAAAAAATTTGTCGCCTTTTTCTCTTTGAATGTCTTTGTGCTTTACTACATATTTGTCAGATGTCAACAGCATAAATCGCCTCACTTTAGTATAATAGTATAAACATATCACAAATATCAAAAGTGCGCAACAGCAAAATCGTAAAATCAGTAAAGCCCCGATCGACATCTTCGACAAGCAAAATTTTTTTTGCCGAATTTCGAAATCGTCCGCAAAACTTCTTGACAACTTTCGCATTAGAAACTATAATGTGAATACTGCTTGCGGTCATGGCGGAATAGGCAGACGCGTACGTTTGAGGGGCGTATGTCCAAGACATCCGGGTTCAAGTCCCGGTGACCGCACCAAATGAGTGAGCAGTCTCGCGGCGAGACTGCTTTTTATCGGGCGCCACGTAGTGGCGTTCTGTTTTTATAACCGCAATGCCGCTTGCGGCAATTTGCGGATATAAAACAGAAAAGGTATGCGCAAGCATACCCGATAAAAAGCTGTCGAGTAGCGAACTGAGAGCGAATGCAGGTAGCGGTATGAGCCCAAGCGAAATACCGCACTGAACGACACATATTGCCGAAAGGCAATTTTTTTTGCGTTCGCACGGGCTTGAACTGCGGCATATTTTCATATGCCGCGCGCGTTACACGCGCCCCGGATGGACATCCGCTGCACGCTGCGCTCCCGTGAGTAAACTCACTTCGCTCCGCTGTAAGGCAAGTCCCGGTGACCGCACCAAGAAAATTGCCGAGAGGCAATTTTTTTTTTGCGTTCGCACGGGCTTGAACTGCGGCATATTTTCATATGCCGCGCGCGTTACACGCGCCCCGGATGGACATCCGCTGCTAGTTTTACCCCATAAAATTCGCTCCAATAGCTTTACATTTCTATAAAGTGTTCCGTTGTCGCTCATTTCTATGGGGACCCCAATTGTCACTCAGACATACTTTGTGTTTTATTTATCGTTTCCTACAGTAAATGAGTGAGCAGTCTCGCGGCGAGACTGCTTTTTTATCGGGCGCCACGTAGTGGCGTTCTGTTTTTATAACCGTAGTGCCGCTTGCGGCAGTTTTCGGATATAAAACAGAAAAGGTATGCGCAAGCATACCCGATAAAAAGCTGTCGAGCAGCGAACTGTGAGCGAATGCAGGTAGCGGAATGAGCCCAAGCGAAATACCGCACCAATCAACACATATTGCCTAAATACCATTTTGCGCTTGGTTGAGGGCGATCGCGTTTGATTTGCGCTTTAAAATTAAATTCAATCTTACGCCTTAGAAACGAAGAAAAAGAATAGGGCAAAAAAACAAGATATTGTGTCCTGCTGACGATAAAAATGCAATACGTTGTGAGTTTTGGGGGAAAATTGTTAAATATGTTGCGGAAGATATTGACGTATGCGCAAGTAAAGTGCTAATATATAAAAAGAAATTTAATTTGTAACCTTAAAACTAACTTCACAACGAGAACAAATTGCAAATTAAGGACTGATCAAACCCTCGGAGGATAATATGGAAAAGAAAAACAAAAATCTGCAGCAAAACAATGAAGAGCGAAAAAACAAAAAGAGAGCAAACAAAACGTATGTGAGTTTGCTGCCTACTTTGCTCATCGGCGCTGCGGTCATGTCACCTCCTGTGATTGCGGTTTGCGCAATTTTGGGATCGCTTGTAGTCATTGCGGCTGTAGTGCTCGCCATAATGGCTGTCAAGAAGAAAAAAGCCAAAGCGCAAACTCAAGAGGAAGCCAAGCCCGAACCTGTCGCGGATGAGGCTCCCCAAGAGGAAACGCCGCAAGCTCAAGAAGAGCCGGCAGCAGAGCAGGCAGAGGAGGCCGTCGCGGAGCAGGTCAATGAGTCCTACGAGGAGGAGCAAGTTGAAGAGGCTGCCGCGGAAGTGGTCGAAGAGGAGCCCGCTGCCGCCGTCACACCTCAATCGGAGCCCGAAGAGCCCGCGGAAGAGGGCAATGTTGCAGACCTTACGGAGTTTACAGAGACGGGCGAGGCAAGCGGCAGGGCGTATGACGCGAGACGCCATATGTTCGTGCTTGTGCGCTATGACAGGAGCTACACCTCGCGGATAATTCAGTCCGACGACAAGACCAAGAGCTACTATGACGAGATAAAGGGCGAGCTTATGTCCTACAAGGGCGTCAAGAGCCGCATAAGCTGGAAACATGAGAATTTCCGCATAGGGCGCGAAAGAGTGGCAAAATTGCAGTTCAGAGGCAAAAAACTCTGCCTGTATCTGCCGCTCG
>CANRBM010000110.1 GCA_947628855.1 uncultured Clostridia bacterium
CGACAGCATATCCACGACCGTCCCCTTGTTGCCGTTGGAGCCGTCGTCCGTGACAAAGTACGCGCCTTTCGCGCATGCCTTAAACTCATCTTCGTACATGAGCAGGGACTTATTTCTCGCGCCGACTATGATATCCGCCGCCTTGCCATCCTTCATGAGCTGTTTCGCCTGCGGATATATGACCGCGCTGCCTATCCCGCCTCCCACAAGACTGATATGTTTGTAAATGCTAAGATCCGTAGGGTTGCCTAAAGGTCCCACTACGTCTTGGAGCGCGTCCCCATCGCTCATGCGGGACATCATTGCCGTGGTGTAGCCCACTTCCTGCACGAGGACGCATATGCTGCCCTCTTCGCGCGAATAGTCGCATATGGTGAAAGGCACCCTCTCGCCGTCCTCAGATACGCGCAATATCAAAAACTGCCCCGCCTTGCAATGTTTTGCCACAAGTGGCGCGTATATTTTGAACTCGCAAACGTTTGCCGCAAGGCGGCGTTTTGAGAGTATGACGTAATTTTTTATATCCGCCGTCATCACTTTGTAAGCCTCATATAGTATTTGCAATATTCCCGCAAATTGCACTCCTCGCACGCGGGTCTTTGGGAGTGGCACACATATCTCCCTTGAAAGATGAGCAGATGATGCAGCCTCGACCACTTGTCCTCGTCGAATGCCGCCATAAGCCCTTCCTCCGTCTGTTCGGGAGTTTTGGCGTCCACAAGCCCCAGCCTGTTCGCCACTCTGAATACGTGCGTATCCACGGCTATGGCATTGCCGCCGTACGCCACGGCATACACTACGTTGGCGGTCTTTCTGCCTACGCCGCTAAGCTGCATAAGCCCCTCGCGCGTCTCGGGCATGCCTCCCCTCTCGAGTATGCTCAAGCTTAGCTCCTTGATGGCTTTCGCCTTGTTGCGGTAAAAGCCGCAGGAGTATATACGCCGCTCAAGCTCTTCCGTAGGCATCTCGCAAAACTCCTCGGGCGTGGAGGCGACTTTGAAAAGTTCGCGCGTAACGGCGTTCACGCGCTTATCCGTGCACTGCGCGGACAGTACCACCGCGACAAGAAGTTCAAAAGGCGTGTCAAACTCGAGCTCGCAATGCGCGCCGCCGTGCCTCTCCTCGAGCAATTCAAATATCCTCTCGTTCTGCTCTGTCATAGCAATATTATTGCATATGACGAGGATTTTTGCAAGCGCTGGCAATTCAAATGTCAAAGCTGCCGCAAATGTCGCGCGTATCAAAAAGGCGAATGCGACTTAAGGCGTAAAATGTAAAAGCCGACGCTATTACGCTAAACTTAAGCCGCAATGCCAAAGCGGCGCCCCGCACGCGCTCCTGTCACACCCTTATCGCGGTGCCGTTTTGCGAAAAATAGAATACGCCGACCGCGCTTTGATACCTGCCTCGCGTAAGCACCGTCCTCGCGAGCTGCATATCGCGCGCGAAAAGCTTGACCGACAGCCCGCATCCAACCTTCGCCGAGGACGGTGTGTTGATGATCTTGCAGGTGACACCATAGCCTATGAGCGCTTCGTAAAAGCGTATCGCATCGGAGCGCGAGCGGAAAGGGATAAAGAATTCTCTCATGGTCTCCTCCTAAATATATGTAGCCGCCCGATACAATATATGAAAAAACGCGGATCTTGTCGAAAAAGCAAGACTATAAAAACCATAGATCATCTAAAAAAATCGACATTCTGCGCTCAGATACGGCTTTGCTCAGATACGTCAAATTGAAAATATTCGCACTATGTCCTCTCTGCAAAAAACACGCCCAAATTAAACTTGCGCGCCGCTCACGCATAGTATAAAACGAGGTATATTATGTACGTTTATCTTGACAATGCGGCGACGTCGCGGTTCAAGCCGCAGGGAGTGTACGACGCGCTCATATACGATCTGAAACACAGCGCAAACAGCGGGCGGAGCGGCCATGCGGACGCCGTAAATGCGGGCCTCAAAATGGAGGAGTGCCGCTCATACCTGCTTGACGCGCTCGGCGGCGAAGGGACTCACTCCGTAATATTCACAAAGAGCTGCACCGAGGCGTTGAATTTGGCGCTATTTGGCTTTATAAAGGGCGGCGAGCACGTGCTCACGACAGCCAACGAGCACAACGCCGTCCTGCGCCCGCTGTACGAGCTTAAAAGTCGGCAAATGATATCGCTTGAAGTGCTCGAGCAAGAGGACGACGGAAGAATAGACATATCAAAACTCAAAGAGGCGGCAAAGCGCGCGAACATCGCGATCTTCGGCGGCGTATGCAATGTTACGGGCGCGACTTTGGATATCGCGGAGGCCTCAAAAATCGTCAAAGAGGCAGGCTGTACGCTTATCATCGACGGCGCGCAAACCGTCCCCCTCGTTGACATACGCCTTGAGGATATGGGGATAGATATGCTCGCTTGCGCGGGTCACAAGGGACTGCATGGTGTGCAAGGCACGGGTTTTCTCGCCGTGAAGAACGGGACCCCTTTGCGTCCTCTCGTCTACGGCGGGACGGGGACATACTCCGACAGTGTTATCCAGCCCGTAGATATACCCGAAGGATTTGAGGCGGGCACGCAGTTTTCGGGCGGTATAGCGGCGCTCGCCGAGGGGGCAAAGTGGTCTTTCGCGCACGCTCCCTCCACTCGCAAACTTTTCCGTCAACTCGCAGAAAAGGCGCTTTATGACCTCAAAAACATAGGTTGTACCCTATATTCTGCAAATTCAGACAGCGGAGTCATAGCTTTCAACATAGGCGACGCGGACAGCGGATATGTCGCGAGCCTGCTGGATAGCGAGGGCATAGCCGTACGCAGCGGACTGCATTGCGCGCCCCTGGTACACCGCAAATTCGGCACGCTCACGCAAGGCATGGTACGCGTTAGTTTGGGCGCGGAGACCACCCCTCGCGACATGCTTTACTTCGCGAACGCCGTGAGCAGGATAGCCGCAAAAGTTTTGTGAGAGGCGCTAAATTTAAAATTCCCACACTTTTAAAACGGCGATATTCAAAAATGTCGCTCGTCTTTATTTTCTGAAATTATAAGACATAAGATCGACGCCGGATGCCTCCGATATCGATAAATTCAGAGTTTTGATCTTGCGCGCATTTGCAAATTACAATTTGAGCACCTTTACGCCGTCCACGTCGCTAGATGCGTCCAGCAATATGCGCTTGGCAAGTTCGGGCGACAACGTCCTGTACTTTTGACAGAGCAGCGCACACGCTCCCGCCACATACGGAGCCG
>CANRBM010000111.1 GCA_947628855.1 uncultured Clostridia bacterium
ATCTTAACTTCTCAAAAAATTACACTCAACACTGTCAACCAGCTAAAACCAATTAACTACTGCACTGCTTGATTACCTTCAGTATCAAAAAATCAAGAAAAGCGTGCTATAATTTGAGTGTAATTATTACACTCAAATAGGTTCTGCTAATGTATCAGGAGTTTTTAGTTCCCATTCCTTGCTTGCCCGGTAAAATCATTTTAAAGAAAGCCAACCGCGTGGTTTATGTACTTTATGAAACCGGTAGGACTTATGAGCCAAAGAAGCAATTTAATATCCCTCAGCGGGTCCTAATTGGTAAACGTAGCGAGCAAAATAGTTCTGAGATGTACCCCAATGAGCGTTGTTTCGAATACTTTCCCGAATTGAATGTTCACCGAAGTTCCCAGGAAACAACTCGAAGTTCCTGCCTGGATATTGGGCCATACCTGGTAATTGAAAAAGTCATCGACCAATACAAGATAGCCGAGTTGGCAAAGAAGTGGTTTAAAAAGGACGCCGGTTTATTCCTAGACTTGGTTTGCTATCTAATCATAACCGAAGATAACGCCGGACAATATTATCCCGATTATGCCTTCAGACATCCGCTGTTTACAGAGTCCATGAAAGTAGTGAGCGATTCGAAGGTCTCACGATTTCTCACCGACATGACCAAGGAACAAATCAGAGGGTTCATTGATGAGTGGAACAATAAGCGAGACCATCGTACTCGTATTTATTTACACTACGACTCGACCAATAAGAACAGTCAGGCAGGGGACTTGGATTTTGTTGAATTTGGCAATCCCAAAGACGATAAAGGTCTACCCATATTCAATCTTTCTCTAGCTTTCGACAAAGATAATCGAATCCCACTGTTCTACGAAGCTTATCCGGGTAGCATCAATGACGTTAGTCAGCTGAAATTTTTGATTGATAAAATTTCAGAGTATGGCTATCAGCATGTAGGTTTTATTCTCGATCGTGGATACTTCAGCAAAGAAAATATCCAATACATGGACAAAAAGAAATACCCGTTTATTATGATGCTTAAAGGTCGTAAACCGTTAGTGCGTTCTTTGATAGATCAAAATCGAACCGGTTTTGAATCAAGCAGGGACTGTTTGATCGAGGGCTATTCCCTTTATGGAAAAACTTTGGAGAGACCCTTGTTTGAAAACAGCGTGCGTTCACGATATATCCACATGTATTTCAGCGCCTCGAAAATGGCGGCAGAAAGAGAAAGGATAGAGCAGAGGATAAGAGACATACATCGCGTTTTAACAAGATTTGTCGGTAAGTCGATTCGGTTTGGTAAACCTTACACAGATTACTTTGACTGTTTCTACCAGGATAATTGCCTTGTTAACTTCTCCGAAAAAGCAGATGTCATTCAATTAGAACTTAACTCTTGTGGTTATTTCTTCATTGTTAGCTCAGAAAAAATGAATGCCACAGAGGCTTATGAACTTTATAAAAATCGAGACGTTAACGAAAAGCTTTTTAGATCCGATAAAACCTTCTTGGGAAGTCGCAGTATGAGGATTCAATCAAACAATGCCCTTGAAGCCAAACTCCTCATCGAGTTTACTGCATTGATAATCAGAAATAAGATTTACAATGTACTCAAAGAGCAGATGAAACTGCTAAGCAAGAAACCCAACTACTTGACTGTTCCTGCTGCTATCAAGGAGTTAGGAAAAATTCAAATGGTGCGCTTTAACAATGAAAATTATCTTCTTGACCATGCAGTCACCAAGATTCAACAGACGATTCTTCAGCCATTCGAGATAAAAAATTCAGATGTCATTAAAAAGTCTAACGAATTATCTCTCAGATTAAAAAAGGGTATTGGCTGTTTGGAACCCTTTGGCTAGGTTGGGGAGGCTCGCTACAGCAGCTATCTCTGCAACACAAATTACACCCTTGACTTCTTATCGGACGTTTTTTACCTCAAGCCCGTTACCGTAAATTTGAGTGTAAAAAATTTGAGAAGTTAAGATAATATTTAATAGCTTATTGGCAAATCGCCTAAATTTTAATTATAATATAGTTGTAAAAATTCCAACTACATTTAGGTGAACATGACGTTTATAGCCTGTACAGCACCCAAGGCCAATGGCGCTATATATGCGACAGTTGTTGAGAGCTATCGAGATGGTAAGACTGTCAGACATCGTCGCATTGAAAATCTAGGTCGAGTCATAGACATTAAGAAAGGTATTTTTAAAAACCGCAGCCGAGGAGTGTTTCGTTATACGATCAAAGACGGTTTTATGAAGGCTGATATTACAGAGGTGGTTCAGGCAGGTCAATCAGTGAAGCCCGAACAACTGATCCTTGATTTTGGAGACAGTTACATACTGGATAGATTTATGCACTCACTTCCCTTTTGCAAAGTTTGTGCTGAGCTGATTCCGGAAGAAAAAGATACGCTATTCGCATTGATTTTCTATCGGATATTAACCGAGAGGAAAGCATACTGCTACGCAGATTCATGGTGGTCAGGAAATTATGCAAGAATCCTGTTTCCTAAGGCAAGGCTACAAAGCCAAAGAATCAGCGAGTTCCTTGAGGAGCTTGGCAGCGAGAATGTACAAAGAAAATTTTTCAATGGGTATTTGTCTGCTCTGTATGGAATCGGTCAGGGCAGTGCAGGTGTGTTGATCGATAGTACAGGGCTTGAAAACGCATCAAAAATGTCCATTACCCAGTTGAGCAATCATAACGGGGAGATCAACACTGAAGTAAGATTAGTCTACGTTATCGACAGGCGCAATGGCTTGCCCATTTACTTCCGTTACTGTGCCGGTAACATCGTTGATGTCAGTACAATACACATCACCATAGAAGAATTGTCCCAGTATGGCATTTCAATTGACTATGCCATTGTTGATGCCGGTTACTTTAGTGAGGGCAATATCAGGGAGTTTTACCGCAAGGGAATTCACTTTGTCACCAGGCTGGCTCCAAACCGCAAGATATTCAAAGAAATCGTCGATAACAATCTACAGGACATCATGTCGGCCAAGTATGTTGTTCGTTACGGTAACAGACTCGTCTATCTGAAAAAGGTGCCGGTAGACGTGTACGGCAACGTGAGTTACGCCTATTTCGGGATAGATTTTGACAGTCGTAACCAACAGTATAAGCGTTCCATGTTTCATGCTATCGACGACAAGCTCACT
>CANRBM010000112.1 GCA_947628855.1 uncultured Clostridia bacterium
GGTCGCGGATTGCCCGTTTGACCGTGGAACGGGACAGCGATAGATCGGTCGCCATGCGCTTGATCCCCGGCCACGCCTTTTGCTCCTTGTCGCATCGGTCGTGCAGATAGAGATATACCAGCTTTGCCCGGTTCGGCAGTTCACCGTTTTGATATAGTTTTTCAAAGTAAGGCAAAGTATCACCTCCGTTATACGGTTCGCACATGGCTTTTCGGTCTTGGAGGTTCGTTCTGCTCGCTCATCACGGCACCGCCCGACGAGCTTTCCGTTTTCGGTTTTTTCTTGGGCTTCGGCTTTTCCTCCGGCACATGGATCGGAGGCGGCGCCCCGCCGCAAATGGCTGTCTCGATAATTTCTCTGCTTGTGTATTCCACCCTGCGGGAACCTTTGTCAGAGACGGTATAGGGCTTTTCGTCGAAGTCGATCCCCCATTTCGTGAACAGCTTCAGCTTGGAGATAAAGGGGTGCGTCCCGGTTTTCATGACGATGAACGAGCCTTTCTTCATGGATTTCAGTTCATCTGCCGTCATTAGCGGGCGCTCGGTCATTTGCAGGCTTTGGGACGGATCGTTCTTGCTCCGGCTGACCGATCCCGTCATTACCGTGCGGGAGCCGAGCGCTTTGGAAATGACTTCCGCCGTTTCCGAGGTCGGCGCAAAACCGCCCGCAATGGTTACCTGGCAGTTGTCCTGGATGATGGCTGCACCTTCCGCACCGTAGTTTTTCTGTAATTGCTGGTAGCTTTGGATAATAGACACAATGCTCATTTTACGGGAACGGCTGGCGGAGTACATGACCTCCGCCGAACTGATGGGCGGCAGAGAGCCGAACTCGTCGCAGTAGAACATGACGCGGCTATCGAGAGCCCCGCCGTTCTCGTCCGCCACGGTCAGAATCTCCCGGTACATCTGCTGGATGAGCAGGCTTACCATGAAGAAGGTGTTCGGATTTTCCTCCGGCAGTACGATAAAGACGGCGCATTTCTCCTTGCAGAACTTTTCCGCATCGATGGCGGTATCGAAACAGAGGACCTGCTCCAATTCCGAGTCGAGAAAAGCGTTGAGGCGGGACATGGCCGTGGACATGACCGACTGCATGGCTTGGTCGGAGGTATTGAGTGCCGCGCCCGCGAGCCAACAGGTCTTGGATCAGCTTGAACACCGACACGATATGCCGCTGGGCAGACGGGGCATACTCGGCAATCAGTAGGATCGCCGCCGTGAGCAATCCCTCGGCGGCGTCATAGAAGAAGGCGTTTTGCCCGTAGGCCGATGCGTCGCCGTCGTTATAGATCAAGGTTTTGGCGATAATTTTCGCGTATTTTTCCGCCTTGGCTCGGTAGGCAAGGTTGTCGGGATTTTCCTTGCTCAAATCCATATACTTGTTGACAAGGTGCAGAAGATTGTTGCCGTCCGACTTGGTGGGATTGCGCAGATCGATGACGGCCACAGAATAGCCGTATTTTTCTTTGGCGATATTCCCGTAATTTCGGTAGAGGTCGCCCTTGGTGTCGGTGGTCAAAAAGGACATCCCGGCGGCACAGGCGTATTCAAGGTTTGGATACAACCAAAAGGCGGTCTTGCCGCAGCCCGCCGCGCCGATCATCATGGTGTGGACGTCGCCGGTATCCACCAGCGCAACGGTCTGTCCGTGTTTCTTTTGGCAGCCGACGATCACGCCTTGCGGCAGATGCAGGTCTTTGCCTTTGGCGGCTCTCCATACTTTCGGCTCGAACGGCACGAATTTGTATATGCGGCGCAGCCCTCCTTTGGATGAAAACCTTGCCGTGCCGTGCTGGCCGTCGCCGACCGTTTTTGACTTGATGCCGTTGAGGTTGTAAAGGTGCGAGGCCAGCGTCAGCCCGCCGATGACGGCGAACATGGTCGCCGCAATGATAATCAGGAGAATCGGATTCCCCATGTGTTTTCCTCCGTTTCTGTTGGTTCTTCTTCGGGCGGATGGCACAGCATTTCGTTCCAATCCTTGCCCTGCGGGATTTCGATTTCGTACTTATAGCCGCTTGTAAACAGCTTCTCGGCAATTCTGCGGGAGGCAGCTTGCCCCGGCTCGTCGCTGTCGAGGCAGAGGTGGACTTCTATTAGCTGTGGGTGCCGCTTGAGGGTATAAAAAAGCGCCCGGTCCGCGACCGAGCAGAGGGCGACGTAGCTGTGCTGTTGCCAGCCGGATTTGTGCAAAGATATATAACTCAGCATATCGATGGGCGCTTCAAACACATAGAGGCGGATGCTTTTCCCGATATAATGGAAGCTGTACTCCGGTTCGCTGCCGGACTCGTTGCCTTTGTAAGTGCTTTCCGTGCCGGAGCCGCGCTTGGAGATATGGCGTATCTTTCCCGTTTCGTCTGTCCCGACAAACACGACGTTGTGATACTTGGCGTCCTCGTAGATCAGCCCTGCATGGGCAAAGTGGTTCAGCACTTCCCGGTCGATACCCCGGTGTTTTAACAGATAGGCGTACACCCGGCGCATATTGTCGTTTCGCTTCGGCGGGACGAGCGGCTTCTGCTCTTTGACAACAGGCGGCGAGACAGTCAGTGTGCCGCTTCTTTCTCCCAGCAGATAGTCCATCGCCTCCTGATAGCTTTTGCCCATAAAACGCCGCACAAAGTCGATGGCGTCGCCGCCCTCCCGTTCATATTGGTGATACCACAGGTTCCCCCGGACGGTGACCTTCTGCCCGCCGTCGCGCCATTCGTACTCCTTGCCGGAGCGTTTCAGCGTTTCGCCTTGGGAGCGGAGCAACTCGGCGATGTCGGTCTGCCGCGCCCGGTCTTTTTGCTCGTCTGTGTAGTGGATATGTGTGGACATGGATTCTCCTTTTTTGAAAGAAATTTTTGCGTTGAAGTTCGGCTGTTGTATTGACAACAGGCACATAATGTGATATATTGTGTATAGAATAGACGTGGAGGTGTTTTTATGGAAAGCACGAACTTAAACATCCGTACCGATAAAGAGGTAAAGGCCGCCGCCGAAAAAATCTTTGAAGAGCTTGGCCTGAATATGACGACTGCCGTCAATATTTTTCTGCGCCAGACGATTCGTGAAAACGGGATCCCCTTTGATTTAAAGCTGCACGTTCCAAACGACACGACCGCCGCCGCTATCGAAGAG
>CANRBM010000113.1 GCA_947628855.1 uncultured Clostridia bacterium
CAAGCGGCGAGTATGGCGATCTCGATGTGATAGAGCGCTTCAAGGTCGACGTCATAAGCACGCAGTTTGCTCCCGGCGACACGGCGGAAAACATTAAGAACATGATCACCTTCGATGTGTCGAATGTGTTCGACGAAAACGGTCACACGAGGGCCGCGGGCACCGATTATGACGTGACCGCAGTGATGTTGTCACCCAACTACATTCTTGACGGCACGCTCACCGCAAAATATCAGATGCTTCCGCGCGAGATAGACCTCAGAGCGCTTGACCGCACGAGCGAATATGGCGATCGTCACCAAGAGCTTGTCGCGGACGGCGGATACTCGCAAGGTTGGACAGCGGTCCGTGCCAACGGAAAGTCGGGCAGCGCTATCGCCTATTCGACCGACGAGATATACACCCTCATCAAAGTGGCAACGGACACGACAAGCACTGCGGACGCGGGCGACGGATACAGAATTTATATCGATGTAAGCACGATATATCTGGATAAGAATTATCACGTCAATAACATGACAGACGGCAAGCTCACGATAGAGCGCCGCAAGATAAGGATCCGTTTGAAGCCTCAAGAGAGCGAATACGGCGAGGACCATGTGCTGTCCGACAAGTACGAGCAGGATTGGACCGCGGAACGCTTCTCGGAGGCGACGAAGTATTCGGACTCGAATGTGGTCGTGTTGCCCAATGATATCTATGATATCGTCCTTCGCTTCGCGACCGACGTCAACAGGACTTCACCCGCGGGAGCTTACGACATCGCGGCGGACTTTAACAACAAGAACTATGTCGTCGCATTTGTGGATGGTAAGTACAACATAACGCCGCGCAAGATATCCGTGAGGATAGAAAACGCCACAGGCGAGTACGGCGACCCTGTGAGCGGACTCGGTTGGACGGCAAACCGTGCCGGCGGCAACGCCATCGTCAACGGCGACGAGCTCGACATCACGCTGAAAGCCGTATTGGCAGACGGCAGGCAGGTCGATACGCGCGTCGGCATCGGCACATATCCCATCATCGTCACGGCCTCGAACAACCCCAACTACGACATTACCTTCACGGGCGATTACAGCGGCAAGCTGCCCGACACCCGTATAGGCGAAGCGGCAGGGATCTATGAGATGACGAAACGCCGCATCATCATGACCTTCGACGGCGAGAGCGAATACGGCGATCCCATCGATCCGTTTACCGCAAGCTACCGTGCGGACGGAAAGGAAGGACCCGCTATCGTCAACGGCGATGACTTCGGCTATAACTACGAATGGGTAGATGACCCGTATGCGAACGGTGTGGAGATTCCCGAGGTCGGCAGTTACAGGTTGAGAGTCACCAAGCCTACGGAGCCCACCGCCGCGCAAGCCAATTATGAAGTGGTAAGCGATGATGTCAACTATGCCAGCGTCTACAAGGTCGTGCCTCGCAAGGTGACCATCAACGTCAAGGATGGCGGCAGGACATACGGCGATGCGTTTGTCGATCCGAATTCGGACATCATGGATCGGCTTGACATCAGGCGCACGACGCCCGGCAAGAGCGGCGATGCCATCCTCGGCGACGACATCGATTCCTTCTCGCTGAAAGTCGTAGATGGCGACATCGCCAAGCTGACCGACGGCATCCCGTACTTTGCAGGCACGTACAACTATGCGCTCAGCTACGCCATCAATAATCCCAACTACGAGCTGACGGTGGTCTATGGCAACTATGTCGTCTCGCCCAAGCGGATAGAGGTGCAGATCGACGACAAGACCCAGAATTACGGCGAGGATCTGCTTGAACTCACGCACAGCGCGATAGAGGGCGTACTCGACGGCGACGATCTCGGCTTCGCACTGTCCGTGCTGTGGGGCGAGGATCAAGAGGGCCTGACATGGCACAACGCGGGCGAGTACCGCATCGAAGCAAGCGCAGCCAACCCCAACTACATGTTGGTCACCGATGGCACGCTTGACGGCGCGGGCAAATACACCATCTTGAAAGTGCACAACTCGTGGCTCAGAGAGTACTCGGTCGAAAGATTGCAGCAGGGCAGCGAGCCCGATGCGGAACTCCTTCCCGAGTCGGAATGGGGCGACGTGATCATCAAGTACTATCTTGATGAGGCGTGCACGCAGGAGCTCGGTCGTGACATCAGAGACGCCGACATGGGCACATACTTCGTCAAAGTCACCGTCCTTGATACGATCAACTGGGATGGCTTGGGAGGCATCTATACCATCGAGATATTCAACGACTTCCTCAACGTAGACGGAATGGATGTCACGGCGTATGTATGTCTGTTCGCATCTCAATTCCTCATCGGCCTCTTCGCCTTGCTGTTCGTCGGACGCAAGAAGAAGCAAGAAAATAATTAAAAAAAGTATTATGTCGGTCAAGCGATATAATTCAAAAGAATGAAAAGGTAGGTAAAAATCGTGAAAAACTGTCTGAACGTACTTACTATTTTTGGCAAAGAGCTTCCCTGGAACCTCGACACGGCGCTGTTCTGGTTGTTGGTCGCTCAGGTCGCGCTCATCATGTTCATGGTGATCGTGTTTGCGGTGCTCATCCATCGCGTGGGACGCCGGAACGACAACACCACCATCGTCATCAGGGAGCCCGAGGAAGAGAAGGAACCCGTCGAAGAACCGCAGGCGGAAGGTCCTTCCGTTGAATTCCCCGAGGAGCTCAGAGGCATTTGGGGGATCGAAGGGCACGACGACATTCGCGTTGTCATCGGTGCGAGCACGTTGTCCGTGGACGGCGTTGTGGCTACGGACATCACCGAGACCGAGACAGAAGGCGAATATGCTTTCAAACTTGACGATGTCGAGTACACGGTGTTCTTGAAACGCGCAAGAAAGCACGAAGAGGCTCCCGAAGAAGATGCCGAGGCGCCCGCAGAAGCGGAAGAGACCGAAACGCCCGAAGCCGTCGACGAGGCGGCAACGGCGGATGCCGGGAAAGCCGATGAGGACGACGGCAATCTGCGTCTCATCAACGGCGGCGACTACTCCTATGCCAAGCTGTACAAGTGGGTCAAGGAGCCCGCTCCCGAAGCCGAGCCCG
>CANRBM010000114.1 GCA_947628855.1 uncultured Clostridia bacterium
TCCCTTCGTTACGTGCAGCGATGAGTTGGGTATTAGTATGAACGTAACGTTCCGCCACACTGCACTCAGGACTCCCCAGCTGTACCCCATAAAATTCGCTACGCTCATTATTATGGGGACCCCAATGTCGCCCGGACAAACTTTACGTTACGAGCGCAAACACAGCCCCTGCGTTACGCCGCGGCAGGGCGGGAAGGGGCTACGCTCGCGCTTGCATTTGCTAAGAGCCCGCGACCATTGCGTAGCAAGGTCTTTAAGGGCTCACCGCACAATGCTGCGCCACTCCGCGCGCAAAAAATTTAACGTTTCACATACTTCGTATGCAAGAAGTAGCAAGAAGAAGTTCTAAGATACTTGTATAGTTCGCTATTTTTTGCGCTTGGGATACGCGGGCTTGCGCCCGCTTTTTTATACTAACGCCTGTATAAGAGATTGCGGGGTCCCCAAAATAATTACGAAGTGATTTTTTGGGGTGCAGACCCGCCCTCTCTGCGTACTTAGCGTAAAATCGCTCGCTCCGCGTAGTCGCTCGGACAAGGCAAGTTCCGTGTATAAGGAAGCTCAGGCAAGATGTTTCAGTGCTCGTCGGGAGTCGTATCGTTCCCGTCGCTCTCACCTGTAAAGACTTGCGCCTCGAAGTCGTCGTCGCTGTCGTTGAGAACGGTTTGCTCTCCGTTCGTCTTGACCGTTGCCCTACCCGAGGAGCGGTTCATCTGGTCGATAAATGCCTTGGAGCCGAAGAGCATGACTCCCGCCGCGAGCGCGACTACCATATCTATGAACGCAAAGCTGTTGTATGCAAGGCTGTACGCCGCCGCCGTCCCGTAGGTGTCGAGATCCGCCCAATCCGCGAAAGCGAACACGCCCGAAAGCACGTGACAGGTATAGCGCAGGCAAACCGCGATGATACCTCCGAGCAGGAAACCGACGACCGCCCCGCCCTTGAATTTGAAAACATTCCTTTCAATAAATATGCCGCTTATGCCTATCATGCCGAACGCGAGCGGATAGTCGAGCAAGAACTGCATGGGGTGCAAAATCCACGGGTCCTGCACCGCTTGCAACACGCCGTAGATGAGGCATACTATCACTCCGCGGCGCGTGCCGAACATGCAGCAATATATCATGAGCGGGAGCAGGCTCGCAAACGTGACAGACCCGCCCTGCGGCATCTCGAAGAACTTCGCATAGCTCAAAGCAAAGCTGAGCGCTATAGCGACGGCGCCGTACACGAGCGCGCGAGTATCAGAAAGATCCGCCTTTTTGCCGAGGAAGAATATCCCGACTGTGACAAGCATAAACACCACAGCGGACACTATCATTCCGACAAGGTTTGCTTGCGGATAGTCTGCCGCGACATCGCCGTAGTACTTTGCCATCTGCACCATTATAGCGATAAATCCGCCCAAAGCGCCCGCCACCGTGACAAGTCCCGCTATCTTGGCTGCCTTCTTTGAAAAAATGCCGCAAATGAGCATGGCAAGCGCGCCGACGATCACAACTATGATCTCCGCCATGATAGGCCAAAAGAGCAGCGCCTTGCCCTCGCCCATAAATTCCGTGTCAAGCCCTTTGAGATAGCTCATCGCAATCACCGCGGCGATGGCGAAGCCGATGGATATACCCGCGGCATATTTTTGAAAATCCGCGAATTTCTCCTTTTTGAGGAAAAATACCAACGCTCCGACAATGACGATCCCGCCAATCAGCGCGATGACGGCATAGAGGAGAGTGCTGCCGAGTTTGTCAAAGACATCTCCCAATTCCATAAAAAAACCTCCTGTGTGCTTAGGAGGTCAAAAGGTGGGACATAGCAATTTGAGCGCGGTATGCGCCGATAGTTTGCTTCCTTACGCGAGGATTATCTCACAAGTTGAAGGGTATCATCTCAGCCTTACGGCACCCCTAGCGCAATGATGATATCACTCCGCCCCGCCCCAAGTCAACCGAATACGGCAAAAAATGTGCATATATGCGCAATTTTAAATATGTTATCCGCTCTATGACTTGACAGTCGCGATTTATGAGACTACAATGTTAGGCAAGAAAAGCAAGAAAGCAAGGAGATTTTTTATGAAAAAGCCAAAGTTCAAACTTCTCAAAGAATTTAAAGACTTCATCAGTCGCGGCAGCGTCCTCGACCTCGCCGTCGGCATGATAATCGGCGCTGCGTTCACGGCTATCATCACGGCAGTCGTCAACAACATTTTGCAGCCCCTCATCAACTGGATACCCATCAACAAAGAGACGGGTCTCATCACCGTATTGCGCGATCCCGTTTTCGCCGAGGACGGAGTTACTGTCGTCACGGAGGCGCTCGTCATCAATTGGGGCGCGGTCATAAGCGCGGTCATCACCTTCCTGCTCACCGCTCTCGTGCTGTTTGTCATCGTCAAGGCGATCAATACCGCGAAGGCAGGCGCGGCAAAGATTAAGGAAGCCGTTGAAAAAGACGAAACTCCCGCCGAAGATGCAGCACCTGTCGAGGAGGCAGCACCCGCAGAGCCCGCTCCCGCCGAGCCCGCTCCCGAGCTTGACCAAGAGTCCGTCGAATTGCTCAAAGAGATCCGCGACCTTTTGAAGGCACAACAGGTCAAGGACGACGCACCCAAGGACGCAGAGTAATCTGAAAATATCCTATCAAAAAAAGAGGACTCTATGTCCTCTTTTTTTTGATGTATAACGCCTTGCGCGGCACATAAGACGGCAGTTTGTCCATACAGCAATTGCCGCTGAAATCTTTTATTCTCTGTTTGCTCCGCAAACCGCCGACAATTAACGCTTTTATTTATTGTAAACAAATATATATTTATTTGACAAAATCGCCGCGTTGTGTCAATATAATTTTATGCTCACAAATTAGCGGGCTGAAAGAGAGAGTATTATGACATCGTTTTTACTTTCAAGCGGACTTAGCGTCACCAACACGGTCGGTTGCTTGTTTTTGCTTGCTCTTGGGATTATCCTCGTCGTCAAGGGCGGCGATTGGTTTGTAGACGCCGCAAGCTGGATAGCGGAAGTCAGCGGCATTCCCACATTCATC
>CANRBM010000115.1 GCA_947628855.1 uncultured Clostridia bacterium
CATCCTCTCACGAAGATAAGGCGGGAGCTCATAGACATATTTGCGGGCATGGGCTTTAAAGTCGCCGAAGGTCCCGAGATAGAGAGCGACCTCTACAATTTCCAGCTGTTGAATATTCCCAAAGATCACCCCTCGCGCGACATGCAGGACACATTTTACGTCAATGATAATTTTGTTTTGCGCACGCAGACGTCCGCTATGCAGGCGCGCATTATGACGGTGAGCGAACCTCCCATCCGCGTCGTCATACCGGGCAAGGTGTACCGAAGCGACGACGACGCCTCGCACAGCCCCATTTTCAACCAATTCGAGGGACTGGCGGTGGACAAACACATCACTATGGGCGATCTGCAGGGCTGTCTCACGACGTTCGCGAAAAAGATATTCTCAGAGGACACAAAGATACGTCTGCGCCCCTCGTATTTCCCGTTTACGGAGCCTTCCGTAGAGGTGGACGTCACGTGCTCGATGTGTCATGGCAAGGGGTGCAGAGTGTGCAAAGGCACGGGCTGGGTGGAGATCCTCGGCGCAGGCATAGTAAATCCCGCCGTCCTCGATATGTGCGGCATAGACAGCAAGCAGTACAGCGGCTTTGCATTCGGGTTCGGCATAGACCGCATCGCGATGATAAAATACGGCATCCCCAACATCAAGTTGCTGTATGAAAACGATATGCGCTTTCTTGCGCAGTTCAACTGAGGAGGCAGAAAATGTTAGCTCCGATCTCATGGTTAAAGGATTACGTAGACATAAACGTCTCCGCGGAAAAGCTCGCCAAAAAGCTTGTGGCGATAGGCTTTGAAGTGGAGGACATCATATATCAGAACAGGCGCGCGACAAACGTCGTCGTAGGCAAGATTGTTCATGTGGAGAAGCATCCCAATGCGGACCGCCTTCGCGTGACGAAGATAGACATAGGCAGCGGCGAGATACAGGTCGTGACCAACGTCCCCGTAGAGGGCGGCGAGACGATAGCCGTCGCGCTTGACGGGGCAAAACTCGCGGACGGGCACGAGATAAAGCGCGGGGAGCTGCGCGGCGTGCTGAGCGAAGGCATGCTTTGCGGGCTTGAGGAAGTAGGGCTTTCCGCGGACGAGGCGGAGGGACAAAAACAGGGCGACATTTTGCGCTTTGAAGAGGGCACTCCCCTGGGCATAAACGCGCTTGAAGCGCTCGGTTTCGACGACGTGATACTCGATGTCGCCGTCACCGCCAATCGTCCCGATTGCAACAGCATATATAAACTCGCAAAGGAAGTCGCTGTCGCGCTTGGCACAAGCTGCCGCGAACCTCATATCAACTTCAAAGTCGCGCCCGCCGACGTCAAGAACATCTATGGTTTCGGCGGCACGAAGATTGGCGAACTTTTGAAGGGCGTACAGGTCAAGAACGCTGAGCTTTGCCCGCGCTATATGGCGGCAGGCGTCAAAAACATCCGCATACAGCCCTCGTCCAAACTGATCCGGTCGCGCTTGCGCGCCGTTGGAATTCGCCCCATAAACAACATTGTGGACATCACAAACTATGTGCTCACCGAGATAGGTCAGCCAATGCACGCCTTTGACAGCCGCGACCTCGAGGGGGCGGAAATAGTCGTGCGCAACGCCGAGGATGGCGAGGTATGCGTATCCCTCGACGGCAAGCAGAACAAACTTTCAAAGGATATGCTCGTCATATGCGACGCGGCCAAACCCGTAGCGATAGCGGGCATAATGGGCGGCAAGGACAGCGGCATAAAGGACGACACTCACGAGATAATTTTCGAGGCGGCAAAGTTTGCGCGCGACAACATTCGCCGCACGTCGAGAGCGCTAAATCTGCGCAGCGACAGCTCTGCGCGCTTTGAAAAGGGCATAGATTTTGCCTCCCAACAGCTGGGGCTGGAGCGCGCGCTCACGATGATATACGAGAGCGGCGCAGGGGACATCCTCGAGGGCGCATATGACGTCAAAATACCCTATGAAAAACAGCGCGAAATACCTTTTACGCTCAAAAAGCTCAAGGATATTTTGGGCTGCAATGTGCCAAAGGCGACGCTCATTTCCATACTCGCACGGCTTGGCATAAGCGTGAGCGAGGACGAGGGATGCCTCGTCGCGCATGTCGGCGAGGACAGAGAGGACATAGTCGGCGTCAATGACATCGCGGAGGAATTCATAAGGGTGTACGGATATCGCCACATCAAGCCTACGCTCTTCGAGTACGCCACTCTCACCGAGGGCGGCGAGCCCGACTCCATTCGCGTCGTCGACCTCATCAAGGACGCGCTTTGCGCGAGCGGACTCAGAGAAGCGGTGACATACTCTTTTACGTCTCCCGCTTTCAAGACAAAACTAAGGCTGCCTGCGGACGACGAGCGCGCGACGACGATAAAACTTGTCAACCCAATAGGCGAGGCGCTCAGCGTCATGCGCACCACGCTCACGCACAGCATGCTCGAGACGCTCGCGTACAACGTTACGCACTTCGTTTCGCATGCGGAACTTTTCGAAGTGGCGAGGGTGTATTTGCCGAAATCCTTGCCTCTCGCCGAACTTCCAGACGAGAGGGAGAAGGTTTGCATAGGAATGTACGGCGACGGCGCCGACTATTTCAAGCTTAAGGGCGCGGTTGAAAATATGCTCGAGGCGCTCAACGTATGCGACGCGGAATATGTGCGCTCATCGGAGCCTTTCCTGCACCCGGGGCGGGGAGCAGACGTCATGATAGGCGGCGAAAAGGCGGGCTATCTCGGCGAGGTGCATCCGGATGTAGCGGCGGACTACGGCGTTGACAATTTCAGACTGTATGTCGCGGAGCTGTATATTGACAAGATCGCGGGAGCGGACGCCCTAAAACATCACAGTTTTGCGCCTTTCACGCGCTTTCCTGTCGTGGAGCGCGACCTTGCGGTAGTCGTGGACGAGGATGTCTTTGCCGCGGATATGCTCAAAGCGGCGGCGAGCGCGAAGGCGGCAGATCTTGTCGGCTAC
>CANRBM010000116.1 GCA_947628855.1 uncultured Clostridia bacterium
TCCCTTCGTTACGTGCAGCGATGAGTTGGGTATTAGTATGAACGTAACGTTCCGCCACACTGCACTCAGGACTCCCCTCCCTCTCCGTACTCACTAACGGTTTGCGCTCGAGCGCAAACACAGCCCAAACGTTACGCCGCGGCAGGGCGGGAAGGGGCTGCGCTCGCTCACCGCGCTACGTCGTGCAGGCAAGCCTGCAATTATGCCACTTGTTCGGGCGGAAATAAATGAGAGCCCCGCCCTCACTGCGTACGTGAGTATATCCCGCTCGCTCCGCGGAGTCGCTCGGACACGGGGGACAGCGGGTATAAGGGCTCTCGGACAGAGGGTGCGTAAATCGCTCGGACTGGGGGATCTTTCGACTTCGCTCAAGATGACAGCGAGAGACCGGGGGATTTCTCGACTGCGCTGCGCTCCGCTCGGAATGACAAGCAAAAACCTTGGACTATGCGTCCTTAAATATCAAGCTATCGCGCAGGAGTTCATACCATACACACAATCAAAAACGCGAGCAACGGCAAGAATTTGCCTAGCTCGCGTTTTTAGCTTGGGGTGCAGGGGACGAAGTCCCTTGCCGCAGGGCGCGTAGCCCAAAAGAGTTTACAGATAGCTTCTCAGCGCCTTGATATCCTTGTCGTAGGTTTTCATTAGGTCGCGGGCGAGCTGGGGTATCTCTACGCCGTCGCGCTCGAGCTCGTTGATGCACTTCTGTACGCTGGTGATGCCCATGTTGTAGCCGTCGATGAGCATGCTTGCGAGGTGGGTATTGCTGTTGTCAAAGCCCGCGTTCATCTTGACGCCCATCTTCAGCATAGTGCGCTGGAAGGGTTTCGTGACTGCGTCGTCAAGCTCTTCCTCGCCGAGTTCCTGTTTTGCCTTTTGATAGAAATCCTCCATGACCTCTTTTTGCGAGAGGATGAGGTTCTTCAATTTGTCGCACTCGACGTAGGGCAAAATGTTGTCTATGGACTGCGCGCCCATAGCGGTGTTTCTTACGATCTCTCTGAAAATTTTCATAATTAGCCTCCGAAGATAGCTTGCGCAGACGGGGAAATATTATTCGTTTGTCATTCTATCCGTTCCTAAAGACCGCAAATTTGCCAAATGGGGTCGAAAAATGAGAGATGTTTAATGCATTTTCAAAACAGTTTGTCAAGCATCTCTTTTATCCAAGACTTATATACTATCTTTTCGCCGTCGCCCGCGGGGACGAAACACAGGGGCGGAAACGCCACGCACCACCAATTGTCGCCTTCGCCCGTGCCGAGGTTTATTATTACCGCGTCATAGTCGCCTTCGGGGAAGTCGTAACCGTCGTAATTGCGGTCGGGAAAATGCTCTTTATTTATCCGTATACAGGCTTTATATTCAAAATCGTGCGCGTAAAGCGTCGAATTTGCGATTTGGATAAGTTTCTGTTTGTTTGCGGAGATCGTCTCGAGCGCTTCGCTTTTTGTCTTGCAATCCTCAAGCGCGTCGCTTAAAAAGCGCGTGATCTCGTCGCGTACGGCGAGCTTGACCTGTTGATCCTCATCCGAATTGGAATTCGCGCGAATGTGTATGCGCAGACACTCGCGGGAGAGCCGCTGCTGTTTCGTCTGACCGCATGCGCTCAGCGTGAGCATAAGCGCGCCCAGCGCCACCGCCAATATGAACAAAAACAAAATTTTATGTACTAGTTTTTTCATACGCCTATTATTGACCGGTATTAGGCGGTTTAATCGCGGGCGAAATTTTTTGAATAAAAATATGGTCGGGCGGCACACTAGCTCAAAGAGGTGAAAAATGCAAAGCAAAAGTGTGAAGATATTTATCGTCGCGGTGGCTGTACTTGCGCTGGGCGTATGCCTCATGTGCGCGCTCGCGCCTACAAATATTGAGGTGGCGGATGCGGCGACGCTCAAGCAGGGCTCTAGCGGGGCGCAGGTCAAGACTCTGCAGACCAAGCTCATCAATTGGGGTTATATGAGCGGAAAGGCGGACGGGATATTCGGTCCCAAAACCAAGGCGGCGGTCATCTATTTCCAAAAGAGGAACGGGCTTGTCGCGGACGGCATAGTCGGCACAAAGACGGCGCAGGCGCTCGGTATGTCGCTCTCTGGCAGCAGTAGCAAGCCGACAAGTGGCGGAAACAGCAACTCCTCAGACCTCAATCTGCTTGCGCATGTAGTGTACGGCGAGGCGAGGGGAGAGCCCTATACGGGACAAGTCGCAGTGGCGGCGGTCGTGCTGAACAGGGTGAGGAGCAGCTCCTTCCCGAACAGCGTGGCGGGCGTGGTGTATCAGGCGGGAGCGTTCGATTGCGTGTCGGACGGGCAGATAAATCTCTCTCCCAATCAAAACGCTATCAATGCGGCGAGGGACGCCATGAACGGCTGGGACCCCACATACGGGTGCTTGTACTATTACAATCCGCGCACGGCGACGAGCAAGTGGATGCTGTCGCGCACGGTCAAGCTGAACATCGGCAATCACGCATTCTGCTGAAATAACGAGGTGAAATATGGCAAAAAATCAAATCGCTTGCCCCGAGACGGGCGAGGACAAAAAGAACAAAAAACAGCGCAATTCGCGCGTTATCAAGACTGCCGCGCTCTGCCTTGTCATAGGGCTTATGGCAAGCGCGATCGCGGGGCTGGGCGTGGCGCTGTACTACTCGACGGAGGAGGTGCGCACGCACGAAAGCTATCAAAGGCAGATGGACGCCGTGTATTTCAGGGCGTACTATGACTTGATAGACGGCGCGAATGACCTCGGCATATCGCTCAAAAAGTTGGGCGCGTCCTCATCGCCGACTATGCAGCAGTCCCTGCTGTACGACGTTTGGGGCTCCGCGGGGCTCGCGGAGGCAAGCCTCGGCATGTTCGA
>CANRBM010000117.1 GCA_947628855.1 uncultured Clostridia bacterium
GTCGCCGAGCGCGGAGAGCAGCTCCAGCGATTTTTTCTTGCGGAAAACAGAGCTCACGGGCACGCGCGCGCTGTCGTATGGTTTTGTGCAAAAATGGTTGGAATGTGTATATGGGGTGCAAATATATTCAACGTGCAGGTCGTGCAGGTCGCGCTCGATATTGCAGAGGGTGAGGCTGTTCATGTCGAGCAGGTTGAGATTGAAGGGGGAGGCGACGTCCACCGTGCGCACCTTGCGCTCCGCCTCGGCAATGGAGGTGGAATTGATGACGTCGCGCAGAAGGATGAAACGAGATATCTCGTCCATATCGCGCTCGCCGCCGAAGATATGATTGCTTGAAAAAGCCATGCCGCTGTCGTTGAACGCGAACGCGCTGCCCGCAAGACGTATGGCGGAAGTGTAGGCGACAAGTTTGAGATCGCCATAGTCGTATTTTACAAGCGCGACGTTGTCAATGTTCATGGTGGCGCTGTCCTCGTTGTGCGCGAGCATTGCGGTGCGAGGGGTCTTGAGATAGAGGGAAGTGCATCCGTCCGTGCCGCCGTATATCTCGGGAAACATGATAAGGAGCATTACGTCGCGGCTGACGCCCGCGCCGTCCGCTCTGCCATAGATCTCGTCGAGGCAGTGGGGCAGCTTTTTAGCGAGGTGCGTTTCGAGGGCTTTTACGCGCTCGATGTGTCCCGGGAGCATTGCCGCAAATCCCGCCTCTATGCTCAAAAGATAGTCGCGAAAACGGCGCCCGATGAGAACGCCCATTTGATAGTCGTCGCCAGAAACTTCAAAGTAGTCGATCATTTGCTTTGTCATAGTAAACATTCTAGCACAAATAGCGCGAACTTCAAGAGATTTTTTTCAAAAGCTACAAAAATAAACCAAAAGCCGACGCAAAATGCAAACGCGTACAAATTTTGCGTTATTTAGGTTGCGCAGGGAGGACATTTTGCGCTATTATATTTGCAGAATATCGCGCGCGACGCGCTGTGAGGTTTTAATATGTTTGAGAATGATATCGCAAAAGCTCTCGCCGTAGAGGGGCTCGCCGTACAGGATGTGTTTTGCGCTCTTGAAGTGCCCAAAGAGGCAAAGATGGGGGATATTTGTCTGCCGTGCTTTAAGTTTTCAAAGACGTTGAGGCAGGCTCCGCCTGTTATAGCGGCAAAACTCGCTCCGTACGCGCAAAGCCTGCCGTTTGTCGAAAAGGCGGAGGTCGTGGGCGGATACCTCAACATCTTCTTCGACCGTAATACTGTCGCGGCGGGGATAGCTCCGCTTGCAACATCCGACGTCGTGGGCAAAAGCGACGAAGGCAGGGGCAAGACGATATGCATCGATTATAGCTCCGTCAACATAGCAAAACCCTTCCACATCGGGCACTTGAGCACTACGGTCATAGGCGGCGCGCTGTACAGGATATTCAAGCACCTCGGCTACAACACCGTGGGCATAAATCACCTCGGCGACTGGGGCACGCAATTCGGGAAGCTGATTGTCGCTACGCGCAAGTGGTCGTCGCTTGAGGAAGTCGCAAAAAACGACGAGTATTTCCTCAACTCCCTCTACGTCCGCTATCATAAGGAGGCGGAGGCGCATCCCGAGATGGACGACGAGGCGCGCGCCTGGTTCAAGCGCATAGAGGACGGAGACAGCGAGGCGACAAAATATTTCGACGTTTTCAAAAAAGTCACCATGGAGGCGGTCGGCAAGATATACGACAGGTTGAAAATTTCCTTTGACAGCTATGCGGGAGAGAGTTTCTACAACGACAAGATGGAGTCCTGTCTCAAAATACTCAGCGACAAGGGCTTGCTTGAGGAGAGTGATGGCGCAAAAGTCGTAAATCTGGACAAGTATGATATGCCGCCGTGCCTCCTCGTCAAAGCGGACGGCGCTACGCTTTACGCCACGCGAGACCTCGCCGCCGCGTATTACAGGAAACAGACTTACGACTTTTACAAGTGCCTGTACGTCGTCGCATATCAGCAGAATCTGCACTTTAAACAGCTGTTTCAGGTGCTTAAACTTATGGATTTTGCAGGTGCGGACGATATGGAACATATCGCTTTCGGTATGGTGTCCATGGAGGACGGCTCCATGTCCACGAGAAACGGCAGGGTGATCTGGCTTAAGGAAGTGCTGGATAAGGCGGTCGAAAAGGCGGAAAAGATAATAAGCGAAAAAAATCCCGACCTCAAGAATAAGGAGCAGGTCGCGGAGAGCGTAGGCGTCGGCGCGGTGGTGTTCAGCGCGCTTTGGAACAACCGTATAAAGGACATCGTGTTCAGCTATGACAAGGTGCTCAACTTCGACGGCGAGACCGCGCCTTATGTGCAATACACATACGCCCGCTGCGCAAGCGCGCTGAGAAAGGGCGGCGCGTTCGACCCCGATAAGGCGGACCTCGGCGCTATTACGACGGACGAGGGTTACGAGGTCGTCAAGAGCCTGCTCTCCTTCGGCGAAAGCGTAAGGCAGGCGGCAAAACTCAGAGAACCTTGCCTCGTCACACGCCATATCGTCGATCTCGCGGGCAAGTTCAATCGCTTTTACATCGGGCACCGCATAGTCGTTGACGACGAGGGCACCCGCAACGCCCGACTCATGCTCACCGCTGCCGTCAAACATACCATAGGCACAGGACTCTCTCTCCTCGGCATAGATGCCCCCGAGGAGATGTGAAGTTTAGTATTTTTGTGGGCTCCTCGCCAACGCCCCGGCAAAGGGTTTCACCGTCCCACGCAGGGCTGCGAGCCCTGCACCTCGGCAAGGGACTTCGTCCCCTGCACCCCAAGCTAAAAACGCGAGCTAGGCAAATACTTGCCGTCGCTCGCGTTTTTT
>CANRBM010000118.1 GCA_947628855.1 uncultured Clostridia bacterium
TATCGTCCCTTCCCGGCGGAGGCGCTTGTCAAGGCTATCCCCGCAAGCTGCAAAGTGCTCACAGTGCTTGACCGCACCAAGGAGCCCGGCGCGCAGGGCGAGCCACTCTATCTCGACGTTGTGTCCGCGCTCAACGAGTACGGCAAGAAACTCCAGGTGCTCACGGGTCGCTACGGTCTGGGCAGCAAGGAGTTCAATCCCTCCATGGTCAACGCAGTATATCAAAATATGGCGGGCGAGAAGAAGGATCGCTTTACAGTCGGCATAAACGACGACGTGACATTCCACTCCCTCGAGGTCAAGGAGAAGATCGACGCCGCGGACGCGAGCGCTATCTCCTGCAAGTTCTACGGGCTCGGCAGCGACGGCACGGTCGGGGCAAACAAGAACTCCATCAAGATAATCGGCGACCATACCGAGAAATACGCGCAAGCATACTTTGCATACGACTCCAAGAAGTCGGGCGGCATCACGATATCTCACCTGCGTTTCTCAGATAAGCCAATCCGCAGCACATACCTTATCGATCAGGCGGATTTCGTGGCGTGCCACAACGAGTCCTATGTGCTACGCTACGACATGCTCTCCGACCTCAAAGAGGGCGGCACCTTCCTGCTCAATTCGCAGTGGGCTCCCGAAGAGATGGACAGCAAGCTCCCCGCAAGCATGAAGAACATGATAGCCAAGAAGCACATCAAGTTCTACACCCTCGACGGCCTCAAGGTCATCACAGAGATAGGTGCGAAAAAGGGCGTAAACACCGTAATGCAGGCGGCATTCTTCAAGCTCGCGAACGTCATCCCCTATGAGGACGCGGAGCGCTATATGAAGGAGATGATCAAAAAGTCCTACGGCAAGAAGGGCGACGCTATCGTCGCAATGAACTATGCTTGCGTGGACAAGGCTATTGAGGGACTCAAAGAGGTCAAGTATCCCGAGAGCTGGGCGACCACCACAAATGGCGCGGCTCCTCTCGAAGTGCCTCAAGACGAATATTTCAAGGCGTTCATCGCGCCCATAACCGCGCAGGAAGGCGACAAGCTCCCCGTCTCCGCGTTCAACCCGAGAGGATTTGTCCCGACGGGCACCACGAAGTTCGAGAAGCGCGGCATTGCCGTCAACGTTCCCGCCTGGATAAAAGAGAATTGCATACAGTGCAATCAGTGCGCGCTCGTATGCCCGCATGCGACGATACGTCCCGTGCTCGCAACTCCCGCAGAGCTGGAGGGTAAGCCCGAAGGCTTTGAGACAAAGCCCGCTACCGGTTTCAAGGGATATGAGTTCCGCATACAGGTCAGCCCCTATGACTGCACGGGTTGCTCCAACTGCGTCGCCGTCTGCCCTGCTAAGGAGAAGGCGCTCAAGATGATCCCGCTCGACGAATCCATCAAGCAGGACGCCGCAAATTGGGAGTATGCAGAGTCGCTCAAGGAGACCTCCGCTCCCATAAAGACTATGAATGCGAAGAACAGCCAATTCAAGAAACCGCTCTTCGAGTTCTCGGGCGCATGCGCAGGCTGCGGCGAGACGCCTTACGTCAAACTGATGACTCAGCTCTTCGGCGATAGGATGCTCGTTGCAAACGCCACGGGTTGCTCGTCAATTTACGGCGGCAGCGCGCCTACTTGCCCCTACACGGTCAACGATAAGGGTCACGGCCCCGCTTGGGCAAACTCACTGTTTGAGGATAACGCGGAGTTCGGCTACGGCATGCACCTCGCATATGAGACGCGCCGCGGCGTACTCACCAATGCCGTCAAGGAGCTGCTCGCTCTCGGCGTATCGGAGGAGTTTGCGGCAGCGCTCAACGCGTGGCTCGAAGGGAAGGAGGATGCGGAGCAGTCCAAGGCGGCTACCGAGCAGATCCTCGCTCTTATCGACGCGGAGCAGAAGAAGGCAAACGGCGAGGCTCTCGAGCTCCTCGGCAAGATAGAGGCGATGAAGGATTGCCTCGTCAAGAAGTCCATATGGATCGTCGGCGGCGACGGCTGGGCGTACGATATCGGTTACAACGGAGTTGACCACGTGCTGGCAAGCGGCGAGGACGTCAATATCCTCGTGCTCGACACCGAGGTGTACTCCAATACGGGCGGACAGGCGTCCAAGTCCACGCCTACGGGCGCTATCGCAAAATTCGCAGCAACAGGCAAGCGTACAAAGAAGAAGGACCTCGCGCTGCTCGCTATGGACTATGGCTATGTGTACGTCGCGCAGGTGTCTATGGGCGCAAATATGCAGCAGGTCGTCAAGGCGTTCGCCGAGGCGGAGGCATATCATGGACCGTCCATCATCATCGCTTACGCACCCTGCATCAACCACGGCATCAAGGGCGGTATGGACAACTCCCAGATGGAGATGAAGAAAGCGGTCGAGTGCGGATATTGGCAACTGTTCCGCTTCAATCCCGAGCTCGTCGGCACGGAGGCAGGTCCTCTCGCGATAGACAGCAAGGAGCCTACGGGCAACTATCAAGAGTTCTTGATGAACGAGACCCGCTATGCGTCCCTCGCCAAGATGAACCCCGAAGCGGCGCAGACCCTCTTCGCAAAGAACGAACAAGACGCCGCGGACAAGCGCGCATATTACAAGAAGAAAGCCGACTCCTACAAGGCGTAAGTCGGACTAAAAAGAAAAACAGCAAACAAGCGTCCCTCATTGGGGACGCTTGTGATTTTTACCTCACAAAATTGCGTAGCGATTTTATGGAAAATCCATGTCACTCGGACGGAATGTTTGCAGAACTCAAGCACGTCGAGCGTTAATGTCTCAGACATTGGAGTGAAAAACC
>CANRBM010000119.1 GCA_947628855.1 uncultured Clostridia bacterium
TCCAAATCTTCCTTTTTGCGGATGCCGAACGTGCGCGGCCCGTAAGCAATGTTGTCATATACGCTCATCGCAAGCGGATTTGGGCGTTGAAAAACCATTCCGACATTTTTGCGTAGCCTTGTCAGATCGCACCGTTTGTCATAGATATTCTCGCCGCCTATGGTTATTTCACCCGTAATTTTGCAACCCTCCACAAGGTCGTTCATCCTGTTCAAGCTTTTGATGAGCGTGGATTTTCCGCAGCCCGACGGCCCGATCAGCGCCGTCAGTTTGTTTTTGGGGATCTCCATAAATATGCTTTTGAGGGCGTGAAAACTTCCGTAATACAAATTCATTTCCTTTATTGAAACAGCTGTATCGCCCGCCATTTCAAAGGGCAGTATGCGATTTTTCATATTTTTTTCCTCCTGCCGAACCAATCTACGAGGGAAACGAGCAAATTCAGCGCGATGACAAACACAAGCAAGACGCTTGCCGTCGCATAGGCTTCGTTTACTTGCAAGCCGTTTGACATAAACTTCCAAACAAGCACGGAAAAGCTCGCCGCGCTGTCCGAAAACCCCTGCGGGATAAATGTGCAAGCCGTTCCGACTGTAAAGATGAGCGCCGCGCTTTCGTTGACAATGCGTCCGACGGACAAAATGACGGACGTAACTATGCCCGAAACGGCTTGCGGCAAAACTACCTTAAAGACCGTGCGAAGTTTTCCTGCGCCGAGAGCGTAACTTGCCTCGCGCATACTGTTGGGGACTTCGGAGAGGCTTTGCTCCGTACTTCTTATTATCGTGGGCAAAATGATAAGCGCAAGCGTGATCCCTCCCGCCGCTATCGAATAGCCAAAGCCGAGCGCGCGCACAAAGAACACCATGCCGAACATCCCGAAGATGATAGAGGGGATCCCCGCAAGCGTGTCCACAAAAAGCCTGACTATCTTAACAAACGGACTACTGCGCTTTGCGTATTCATTCAGATATATCGCCGCGCCTATGCCGAGAGGCAGGGCGATAACGAGCGCAAGTCCTATGAGCATAATCGTGGAAACAAAGGCGGGAGCAAGCGTTGTGTGCGCATTGCCGCTTTTTCCGAACAGGAAATCAAAACTCAAATTAGGAATACCTTTTACAAACACAAAGACTACTATAAAGCACAGCACGAACGCGACGAGTATAGCCGCTATCCACGAGAGTACCCACAAAACGTCCTGTCCGCTCCCCGTGCGGCGATAGCTTTTGAATATGTCGTTCGCTTTGCCTTCTTTCAATCTGCGCGAAAAAAATTTGTTGCCTTCGCGCGGATTTTTGACTGTCAAAAGGCATAGATTGAGCGCTAGCACAAACAGCAAGAGCACAAATCCGTCCGCGATCAACGCAGACCTTTCGTCGGGTGCGGCATAACCCCAATTTTGGACGATATTGCTTGTAAGCGTCGTAAACGGTACGAATGCGCCCGACGGATAGCCCGTGCCGTTTCCCACAATCATCTGCACCGCCATAGTTTCTCCGACCGCTCTGCCAATGCCGAGAATGACGGCGGATATCACGCCGCTCTTCGCCGCAGGCAGCAGAACTTTCCATACGGCTTGATTTTTGCTGCAGCCGAGCGCTAGCGCGCCCTCATAATAGTGCATAGGCACGGACTCCAAGCTGTTTTTGGTGACGGAAGTTATCGTCGGCAAAATCATCACCGACAAAATAAGCGTGCAAGCAAGCAGCCCGAATCCCGCGTTTGACGGATGAAAAATATCGACGAGCATTGGCATCAAAAACTTGTAGCCGAACAGTCCATAGACAATGGACGGGATCCCCGCAAACAAATTGACTATCTGTGTGTAAATTTTTTTCAGCTTCTTGGGGCAGTAGAACACAAGCCATACCGCCGTGAAAATAGCAAGCGTTCCGCCCAAAGCGACGGCGCACAGCGTGAGGACAAACGTCCCGACTATCATTCGCCATATTCCGAATACGCCGTTTTTTGCCGTCCACTCGCTTCCGAAAATAAACTTGAAAAAGCCGACGCTCTTGAAGGCGGGTACGCTTGCGTACAGCAAATAGCCGATTATTGTGAACACCGCAAGCACGGAGAATGCCGCAAGAAGTGCGAATATCACTTTTGCGGCTATCTCCTTTGATGATCTGTGAATTGTCGTCGTCATATTACTTTATCGAGATATAGCCCTCGCGCGCTATAACTTCCTGCGCCTCGTCGCTCATAATGTAGTCATAAAAGCCCTTCGCCGCATTGGAAAGCGTTTTGCCTTCTTTCAGGACGATGACAAAAGGACGTTGCAGGGAGTAGACATTGTTTATGATATTGTCATAAGTACACGCGATCCCGTCCAAAGTGACAGCCTTTACCGCATTTGAAAGACTGCCGTAGGAGATATAGCCGAGGCTGTTTATGGTGCCTTGTATCGCCTCGATCACATTGCCTGTTTCCGCAAGCGTGGCAATGTTTTGATGATAGCTGCCTTCAATGCCCATCAACTCGTCGAACGCCCCGCGCGTTCCGCTGGAAGTGTCCCGCCCGATCCCCGCCGTAACCCTTCCAGATGCCGCTGATGACAAAATCCGCCGTGTGAATACCTTTATTATCTTCATAAGTCATGGAAAATCTGCCACCGACCGGCAAAGAGCTCTTTCCGCAGGCTTCGAGAGTTTCCTCCGTGGCCAGCAATTCATTTCGGGCCTGCGGATAACGCCCGTTCATTTCCGTTACCGCCGGCGCTTTCTGGCTCTCCCAATACGTCTTGTCTCCCCATAATAAGCCGGCATTTAC
>CANRBM010000120.1 GCA_947628855.1 uncultured Clostridia bacterium
GTGCAGACTTTGGAGGGCACTCCCGCAATCGTTCACGGCGGACCGTTTGCCAATATCGCGCACGGCTGCAACTCCGTGATAGCCACAAAACTCGCGCTTTCGCTCGGCGATTACACCGTCACGGAGGCGGGATTCGGCGCGGATCTCGGCGCGGAAAAATTCCTCGACATCAAGTGCCGTATGGCGGGGCTCACTCCCGACGCGGTAGTCATAGTAGCAACGGTGCGCGCGCTCAAGATGCACGGCGGCCTCAAAAAGACGGAGCTTGCCACTGAGGACCTCGCCGCGCTCGAAAAGGGACTTCCCAACCTGTTAAGGCACGTCTCCAACATCAAAAACGTGTACGGACTGCCTTGCGTCGTCGCGGTCAACCGCTTCCCGACAGATACGGACGCGGAGATAGAGACAGTCATCAAAAAGTGCCGCGAACTCGGAGTCAATACTGTTCTGTCCACGGTTTGGGCTGAGGGCGGCAAGGGCGGAGAGGCTCTCGCGCGCGAAGTCGTCCGCCTCACCGAGGAGGAGAAGGGCAACTTCACTTTCTCCTATTCCGACGATATGACGCTTAAGGAGAAGATTAACGCGGTCGTAACAAAGGTGTACGGCGGCAGGGGCGTCATCTATATGCCCAACGCGACAAAGCAGATAGAGCGGCTTGAGGAGCTGGGCTTCGGCAAATATCCCGTCTGCATAGCAAAGACTCAGTACAGTTTCAGCGACGATCCCACAAAACTCGGCGCGCCCGAAAACTTTGACGTCACCGTCAAGAATGTCAAGGTCAGCGCAGGCGCGGGCTTTGTCGTCGTGCTCACGGGCGACATATTGACGATGCCGGGACTTCCCAAATCTCCCGCCGCAGAACGTATCGACGTCTCCAACGACGGCGTGATCACAGGCCTGTTCTGATGCAAAATTTTGACTTCAAAACTGCAAAAATTCTGAAGTAAAAATGTCGATTTGACTTGCAATTAAAGATATAAAAACAAAGCGTCCGCAATTTGCGAACGCTTTTCATATGCCAAAAACTCACTACAGGTAGATGTTTTTATGTTTCTACTATAATTGAGGCAATAATATTATATTACATTAAACACCTTGCCCGAGCGGGGCAAGATGTAGATGTAAATTTGGTTTTTATCGTTGCAGTTTAAAAGAGATTTGGCTTTGCGACCGTCCGATATAGGGTGGCTGATTTAGAGAGGTTAATTTTTATTCGTTTTGTATTTCAGCCCAACTCGCATAGCGTTGAGGATGGCGAGGATGGCGACGCCGACGTCGCCGAATACGGCGATCCACATGTTGGTTATGCCCAGCGCGGAGAGGATGAGTATGGCGACTTTGACGGCGAGCGAGAATACTATGTTCTCGATTACTATGTTCATTGTGCGCCTTGCGACGCGCTTTGCGAGCGGAATACCCTTGAGGTCGTCCTGCATGAGCACGATGTCCGACGCTTCTATCGCCGCGTCGCTGCCCACTCCGCCCATCGCTATGCCTATGTCCGAGCGCATGAGCACGGGCGCGTCGTTTATGCCGTCGCCGACAAAGCACAGCACGTCGTTTTTGCCCTTTTCGGATAGGAGTTCTTCAACCTTTGACACCTTGTCCGCGGGGAGCAGGGAGGCGTGATATTCGCTTATGCCCGTCGCGGATGCAACTTTTGCGGCGACCGCCTCGCTGTCGCCCGTAAGCATGACCGTCTTTGCGCCCATGCCGTTGAGGTCGTCTATGAGGGCGGGGGAGTCGGCTTTGAGTTCGTCCTCGATGAGTATAGTCCCGACAAGCGCGCCGTTTTTCGCGACGTATACGGTCGTGCCCGCGTCCGTCGAGGCTTCGAATTTTATGCCGTATTGCCGCATAAGTTTGGCGTTGCCCGCAAGCAATATTTCATCTTCGCATGAGGCGATAACTCCGAAACCCGCCTCATTATTGACGGAGTAGTTTGAGGGGATATCCGCGCCGAATTCATCCTTGTAGCATTGAACTATTGAAGTGGCTATGGGGTGGGACAGCCCTTGCTCGCATATGGCGGCGAGGCGCAAAATTTCCTCGCGCCTGTCCGAAGGAGTCACGGCTGTCACGGCGAAGTTGCCCTTTGTGAGGGTGCCCGTCTTGTCAAATACAAATATGTTTGCCTTTGAAAACTTCTCGAGGTAGTTGGAGCCTTTTATCAATATGCCGTACCTTGATGCCGCGCCTATCCCCGCGAAGAATGAGAGAGGTATGGATATGACCAACGCGCAGGGGCAGGACACCACAAGGAAACTTAACGCCCTGTATATCCAGCCCGCCCAGTCTCCGGTGATCGCGCCCGGTATGACGGCGAGCAGCAGCGCGCATATGACCACCGTCGGGGTGTAATAGCGCGCGAATTTGGTGATGAAATTTTCCGCTTTGGATTTTTTGTCCGCGGCATTTTCAACGAGCTCCAAAATTTTGGACACCGTGCTGTCGTAAAACTCTTTTTCGACTTGTACCTCTATCTTGCCTTCCAGGTTGACGCTGCCGCTTATCACTTTGCCGCCTTCCGCAATAGGGGAGGGCAATGTCTCGCCCGTAAGCGCTTTGAGGTCGAGGGAGGACGTCCCCGAAATGCAAACTCCGTCTAGGGGCACTTTTTCACCCGGGTTTATCACTATCGTCTCGCCGATGTGCACCTCGTCGGGGGATACCTCTACGATCTCGCCGTCGCGTATCACGTTCGCGCTGTCGGGGCGGATGTCCATGAGCGCGGATATGCTCTTGCGCGACT
>CANRBM010000121.1 GCA_947628855.1 uncultured Clostridia bacterium
TGAACATGCCTTTTTTGGCGGCAAAGTTCGCTCGCAAAATAGAATTGTCAAAGGCGGCTTATTTCGGATGGTTACGGAACATGGACACAAGCCAGGTGGCGCCATCGCGAACCGTCCTCTCTTTTCCGTTTTCACGGAAAGAAAGAAGACCGTCCGGCAGGACATTTTCCAGATATTTCATCCATTGAGCCACCCGTTCGTCCATCATGGCGGGAAGCCAGCGCACGCCATACTTCCCATTGTGCATCGCCAGGATTTGCGGCACCACAGCTCCTGCTGCCCACAGGCGTATGGCAAACATCAGGACTTGATGGAGCAGCTCCACTTCCGGATGGCAGTCGCCTGCCTTATCGGGGGCGAGAAACAGCAAGGATGCGCTCAATTCTTTGGCCTGCAATACCGTACGTGTATTTTCGCCTCCGTTCATAATGGCGGCATGCAGCTGTAAGGCTGCGTCAAACACGGCAACGATACGGCTGCAGGGATGGATTCCCTCCGCCGCGGCCCGCAACGGTGACAGAACCGACGGACTGCCCGCCGCTAATTTCCGTGCATACCTCCGGCATCGTGCCACGCATTTGGAATAAACGGCTTGGAAATCTCCGTGTGCATAAAAGGCGGGATTGGAAGGCTGCAAGCCGATGAGTACATCGCCCCGGTCGGAAAGCTCCGTATAATCGGGAATGAATCGCACTTCGGGAATGGCCGTTTTCTTCCTCCCCGGTAAAGTCAGTTCATCGATGCCGGCCGGTGACAACATGGTTTTAGTATCGAGACTGATGCCGCGCTGAGCCAATTCTTTCAGCAAATCCACCCCGTGCAGGCTAAACACCAGGAAAGGTTTGTTGTCTATCTCCTGCCCAACCTTATAGATGACGGCGGCTATGTGCTTGCACGGAACCGCCCAATCAGGACAACTGCAAGCCATTTTCAAGTCATTCCACGAACGGGGGAATAACTGCAAACCAAGCTTGTTGGCAATGTCCAGCAATGCCGGGTCAAGCTTGCGGTTCAGCAGTTTGGAAATGATGACTGCTTGTTTCTCCAATTCGCCCATCAGCCGATTTCTCTCTGCTTCCGTGAACTGCGGTATCGAAACTATTACACGATAGGTGCCCGGTCGGAAACCTTGTACTTGCGCATGGAGGTCGCCGTCATGAATCGTGACATCTTTCACCGCTCCCTTACGGGCATACGCCGCCCCGCGGGGAATGCGGTTCGCGTAGTCTATATGTTCCAAGGCTCCGAACCGCTGCCCGCCCCACCAAGTCTGTCCGAATGACTTTCCCATCGTGCGATCGTCTGTTTATAGATTCACTTTACAAAAATAAATGTTTTTTAACGATCACACAATATTGCAACTATAAATTAATATATCGAATAAGGTTTTAGGATACTGATTTTCAATAATCCCGTTTCCTATTCTGTATAAACTCTATTTTTTGCAAAGCCAGCCTAAATTTCTCTTAGAAGCTGTTTAAATTTTAGTCAATATAAATGTTATGAAGTGTTTTCGAAGATGTTTTTTCTGACTTTTTGATAAGGATAATAAAGGATAATAGGACTGTCTGACTGAAAAAAGTCAAGAAACACGGACCGGAAAGACCCCATAAAAGAATTTTGAATAATTTTTAAGCAGCTTCTCAAACAGGATGATGGAAGCTATTTTTCAGGCATAGTAGAAAGCGATGAGACCTTCTATGAGGAATCAGAGAAAGGCAACCGCCATTTGGTGCGCCCACCCCGGAAAAGAGGGAGTTCCCCCAAAAGGCCCGGCATATCGGACAATAGAGCCAAAGTCATTGTGACCGCAGATCGGAAAAATGATTTGAACATGACTTGTTGCGGGCATGGCCGTCTTACCAAGAAAGACATCGCGGAAAGCCTGCATACGCCTCTCCCCAACGATGTGGCGCTGTGTTCGGACGGGCACATGTAAGCTATAAGGGATATGCAAGCGACAACAGGTTGAAGCATGTCGTGCTCAGGGAAGACTTGAAACAACGGGTCAAGCTGGAGAGGTTTCACATACAACACGTAAATTCATTACACAACAGGTTGAAGAAGTGGATTGCCGCCACATGCTGGGGTGTGGCAACGAAATACCTGCAAAACTACTTGAATTGGTTCAAGGCTATTGAAACGGTTTTGAAAAATGAGAAAAATCAAACCGATGCCCTTTGGAAAATGTCCATGATGGAAAGAATCTTGAATTTTGCAACGCAATAATCAACTATAGTCTTATTATAAATGCGATTCTTTGATTTTCAAGAATATGTATGGCATTAAGCGCAAGCCTTTCATACCCTGGGCAATATCGTGACGTAAGTGGCGACGAGCGACGATACCTCGCCCCAGAATAGGGGATGAACCCGAAGCACCCTCATTTTGAAACTTCCGGTTTTCCGGGCAGCAGCGGCTATGGCGATAGCAACGATGTAAACCGGCCATACGGACAACACAACGGGGAGGTTGTTTAATCCAACCCACACCTGGGAGGCAATCAAACTTGTCGTCGCTCCGACGATATGGATACTCTCCTGCGGCTCTTTCGTGAAGTTCGGGGCGAGACCGACCAAAAAGGTACCCAGCGAGGCGGATAAAATCCAGTAGGACGTATCGGGTGCGCTGGCGGTCAGTATTCCCGGAATGAGAAACCCGGCCGTCCCCCACATCGTGAGCGAGAACCACGCGGGATGTTTAATTTTGAAAAAGGT
>CANRBM010000122.1 GCA_947628855.1 uncultured Clostridia bacterium
GCGTAAGAGCCCGTCGCAAGCACGACCGCGTCTGCAAAATATTTGAAATCCTCGCCTCGCTTGCCGTTTACAGCCTCTCCGCTCACTTCAAACTCGCCGCGGATATTTTTTATTGAATTTACGACATGCCCCGTGAAAATATGAGTCCCTCTCTTCTCTACCGCTCGGCGCAACACGTCGAGGACGGTAGATGCGCACTCGCTGTACGGATACACCCGCGAGTCAATGGCTTTTGTCATCAGCCCCATATCTTCAAACGCGGCAATAGCGTCACGCGAGCCAAAACGCTCAAGAAAGCTCCCTACAAAATTCGGATGGTTGAAGTGCGAAACGTCCATATCGAGGTTGGTGAGATTGCACTTGCCGTTGCCTGTAGCAAGCAATTTTTTGCCCACCCTCTCATTGCTATCGACTATCGCGACGCTCAACTCAGACGGCAGCTGCGACGCGAGAAATAGCCCCGCCGCGCCACCGCCGATTATGATAACGTCGTATTTTTTGCCGTCCATTTGCGCTCCCTTTTCCGATATTTATGACGCGCAGAAATTTTTCCGCGACATTTCTTTGTCCCGCCTCAAATTGCATATGCCGGTCGCCGTACAGCCCTCAAAAGCCGAACGACCCACTCAAATCGCGACGATTCTCTTTACTCGGCGCGCTTTTACAAATACAGTCTAGCATAAAACGCGGCGCATTGCAATTTTTTTATAAATTCTTGCAAAACTATAAAAAATTGCTTGTCAAAACAATGAATTTAGTGTATCATATCAATGCTTTGGAGGCATAGCCCAGTTGGTTAGAGCGCTACGTTGACATCGTAGAGGTCATAAGTTCGAGTCTTATTGTCTCCACCATCTATGTTGGTCAAAAAGGCTGACTTGTCAAGAATGTCACTGAATATCCCACTATTCAGTGACATTTTTGCTATCATCTTTCGTTCAAATTCGCTTAAATATTCTTTCGTTTTAGACAGCTGTAATTTTGTGTTTTCATACAAAAATAAGACTTGAACTTAAATCGGGATCAACTTGTCTTATGGTCATTTGCTTTTCTCCGCAAAATTAATCTTTGCAATCTGATCTTGCCAATTTACTCATTGTCTTGTTCCTCATCGGGAAAATAAACGATATGATACATTTCTCTCAGACCGAATCTATAAAGTAGTTCTGCCACCTTTTGTATTATTAAACTTTCTGCTATTTCCTGATCCATATCAACCTACCTCCTTTTTATGTGATAAGCTGAAATAGCTTTCAAACTGCATTATATTGACGCCATACAGTTCTGCTAGACCTCTATATCGACACATCTTATTCCCCATCGTTGTCTCAAAAGCTCAAATCTGAAAACAATGGGCAAATATAATCAATGTTTTTGTCGACATGCTGTTTTCAACTACAATTGCATTTTAGCATATATATCCCTTGCCTTGCTCGAAATCTTGCAATGAGAACGACTTAAAAGTTTTATTTATGTCCTCTTTACCGCCATCAGTGCTGTAAAATTCATCAAAAGATACCCGATTTAATAGGCGCATTTTGAATTTTTCAAATTTGAATTTAACATTAAGGCATTTATCATGCATGTCATAAGCAAAAATTTTCATCTCGCCATCATGAAATTGATTTTGGGCGGCGATCATATCGATAACATTAGCGCCTGAGGAAAGCAAAATGTCCGTTATGTTCGGGTTGTAAAATACCTGATCAAACAGCAACAATTCCTCTTCGGACATTGACTTGTCAAAAGCCTTCAACTCGTCATACGTATCCAATTCATCCTTAAATAACCCCCAACGAAAAAACAGATAGTCCTTGCTCAATTCAAAACAGACCAGACTCATATCGTGAAAACAGATCACATCGGGCTTGCTATTCAACCAATCATCTAAATTCATTTTTTACCTCTTCTTTTTATATTTTTTGTCAAATGGAGCAAGGTGTGATTTATGGCTGTTTTTTCTGCACGCCTTACCGTATCTATCCAAATAATACGCATTATTTTTCAAATCGCCATCAAGCGATGTTCGATTTTCCCAATGATAGTGTGCATATTGCGTCTCGTTTTCTTCATCATATCTTACGATTTGTCCCGTACTTTTACGCTGTAGCTGATAGCTGGACGGATGCCTATTTTTATATCCTTCTACAGATATATCTTTCCATCCTCTTTTCAAGAGTGTTTCCGGTTTGTACGGCAGATAAGACCCGTTGAAAACGCCCTTAGCCCTGCACCAGTTGTTGTATTGTATTTGTCTATATCATCATTAAGCATGAAAGTTAAATCTGTTGGTTCTACAGTCGCAGCTTGCGCACTTACAGTTGATATACCATTGAATAATGACATACCAGCTACCACACATAACACTAAAAATAATACAAACAGCGTACTAATTAGTGTTGTCTTTGCCCTTGTTTTCATTTTAATTTCTCCTTTTATGAATATTTGCTTATGCAAAATAAGCCATATTAATTCTATATTTTTTCAAATAAAGCCGTAACTGAAAAGC